>DATLFQ010000210.1:0-6316 GCA_035540915.1 Acidimicrobiales bacterium | reverse complement strand
CTCTACACCCACTTCGACGAGCTGTGCGAGATCTTCGCCGCCTACGACGTGGCCTTTTCTCTGGGTGACGGCCTGCGGCCGGGGTCGGTGGCCGACGCCAACGACGAGGCCCAGCTGGCCGAGCTGGCCACCCTGGGCGAGCTGACGAAGGTGGCCTGGGCCCGGGACGTCCAGGTCATGATCGAGGGGCCCGGCCACGTGCCGATGGACAAGATCGCCGAGAACATGGCGCTCCAGCTGGAGCTGTGCCACGAGGCGCCCTTCTACACCCTCGGCCCGCTCACCACCGACGTCGCCCCCGGCTACGACCACATCACCTCGGCCATCGGCGCCGCCATGATCGCCATGTCGGGCACGGCCATGCTCTGCTACGTGACACCCAAGGAGCACCTGGGGCTGCCCGACCGCGACGACGTCAAGGCCGGCGTCATCGCCTACAAGATCGCCGCCCACGCGGCCGATGTGGCCAAGGGCCACCCCGGCGCCCGGGCCTGGGACGACGCCCTCTCCAAGGCCCGGTTCGAGTTCCGCTGGGCCGACCAGTTCGCCCTCGCCCTGGACCCCGACACTGCCCGCGCCTACCACGACGAGACGCTCCCGGCCGAGCCGGCCAAGACGGCGCACTTCTGCTCCATGTGCGGGCCGCGCTTCTGCTCCATGCGCATCAGCCAGGACGTCCGCGACTACGCCGCCGCCCGCGGCGTCGAGCCCGAGGTCGCCGTCGAGCTGGGCCTGAAGGAGAAGGCGGTCGAGTTCGTCGCCGCCGGCGGCGAGATCTACCGCGACGAGTCGACGCCGCCGGGCTGACGGCGGCGCCGCAGCGGTCCCCTAGTGTCGGCCTCGACCGAGGAGGCCAGCGATGACCTACTGCAGTCAGTGCGGCGCGGCGCTTCCCGCCGGGGCCCGGTTCTGTCCCGGATGCGGCCAGCCGGTGGCCGGGTCGCCGGGGGCCGACACGCCACCCGCGCCGCCGGCTCCGCCCGCGCCGCCGGCTCCGCCCACGCGGTCGGCGGCCCCGACTGCGGCCGAAGCGGCGCCCGCCTGGTTGACCAGCGACTGGCTGGTGGCGGTGGTGGCCGCCGGCCTGCTGCTCGGCGCATGCCTGGCGGTCGGCCTGGTCTACGGCGCCCTGCTGGCCGTGGCCGAGACCGGCAATGGCGGCGCCATCCTGCCCGGCCTGGTGACCGGCGCCTACCTGCCCTTCGTCATGTTCGGCGTCGAGACGTTCGCGCAGGCCGATGGCGAGCCCGTCGTGCGACTGGGCGCCCGCTACCTGCCGCTGCTGCTCCTGGCCGTCCCGGTCGCCGCCACCTGGGCGGCCCTGCGGTTCGCACTCCCGCGCGTCCGCCGAGAGCCGTCCGCCGTGGTGGCCCTGGTCGTCAAGATCGCGCTGGTCGTCTGCGTCGTGGCGGCCGTCATGGCCGGCCTCCTCAGCATCGGCGACGAGGGCGACGCCGGCTCGGACGGCTTCGTGGCCGAGGTCTCCGCCGGGGCGGCCGCCATCTACCCGTTCCTGATCATCGTCCCGGCCGGGCTGGCGTTCCTGTGGCGCACGGGCATCCGCCCGGAAGAGGACCGGGTTCGGCGAATCACGGGGAACCTGTGGGCCCGCAGCGCAGCCTGGGGGGCGGCGGCGTTCGTCGCCTTCGCGGCCGGGAGGGGCGTCCTGGCCCTGCTGGCCGACGTGATCGTGGCGGACGACGGCCGCGCCCGCTTCACCCAGGTGCTCCGCACCCCGCTGGACGGGTTGAACGAGGGCGTGGCCGGTGCCGTGGTGGCGATGGGCGGCGCCGTGGCCCGCATGGGCAGCCACACCAGCCTCCTGCACTGGGGCAGCTACGAGATCCCCGGCGACGAGAACGCGCCGGCCCCGCTCTTCCTGCTCCTGCTGGTGGCCCCGGCGGTCGTGGGCTACGTGACCTACCGCCGGCTCGAGCGCGAACGGCCCACCGCCGGTTCCCAGGTCCCGGAGCAGCAGGTGCTGCAGGTGGCGACCGGGGTGGCCGCCGGCTTCGTGCTGACGGCCTGGATCCTCTCGCTCCTCGGTCGCATCGCACGCTTGTCCGTCGACCCGGTGGTGGAACCCTCGCCGCGGGGCGCCTTCGGGCTCGGGCTGGTGTGGGCCGCCCTCGGTGCGACGGCCGCCGCCCTGGTGTGGTCCCGGCAGCGGGGCGTGCGCTGGACCCTCCCCCCCGCCGACCCGGGTGCAGGCGCCACCACGACCACGGCGGTCGGGCCGCCACCCGTGGTGCCACCGCCGCTGCCGCCCCCTCTCCCGGTGCCACCGGTCGAGGCGGCGCCCGAGACCGTGGAGATCACCGACGAGTCGGCGGCCGGCGTCGTTTCGCGGCGGACGCTGCGACGGCGGGGAGCGTGCGCGTCCTGCGGCGCTGCACTCGCACCCCGCGCCGCCTTCTGCCCCGAATGCGGCACGCCGGCCCCGCCGCTGGTGCGCCGCGCCCCACCCAACCCGCCGGGGTGACCTCGGTCGGCGGGGGCTGTACCGGCGCCTTCCTGCGCCCGGCGACGAATCTACCGGCGCCAACAGGGCTCCGCCCCCACCGGGGCAATCCGCCCGGGCGCGATCCCTTTACGCGTTTGCCTCGCTACCCTCGATTTCGACGGGGACGGCCCACCGGTGGGGTGGCCGACCCGAACGCTCAGGAGCCCTTCATGCGCCGTCTCGTCGCCGGAGTCCTCGCCACCGCCCTCGCGGCATCTCTGGCCCTGCTCCCCGCACCCGCCCTCGCCTCCAACGACCCCCGCTTCTCCGAGCAGTGGAACCTGGTCACCGTGGGCGCGCCGGCGGCCTGGCCGACCGCGACGGGCAGCGGGGTGCGCATCGGGGTGGTGGACACCGGCATCGACCTGAACCACGAGGACCTGGCCGGTAAGGTCGTCGCCTCCGTCAGCTGCGTCGGTGCCGCCGGTGACCCGACGCAGTGCAGCGGGTCGGCCCAGGACGACAACGGCCATGGGACCCACGTGGCCGGCATCGCCGCCGCCACCAAGGACAACGGCCGGGGCGTGGCCGGCGTCGCTCCGGACGCCCACCTGGTGGTGGCCAAGGTCCTGGCGGCCGACGGCTCGGGCAACGACGGCGACGTGACCGCCGGCATCAAGTGGGCGGTCGACAACGGCGCCCGCGTCGTCAACCTCAGCCTGGGCGACAACTTCCTGCTCACCAGCCTGCTGGGGACCTCCCTGCGGGAGGGGATAGAATACGCCTGGTCGCGCGGCGCCGTGCCGGTCCTGGCCGCCGGCAACACCAACCTGCTCGGCCTGGGAAGCTCGAACTACGGCACGCTGCCGGCCATCGTCGTCGGCGCCACCGACCGCTTCGACCGGGTCACCTCCTACTCCAGCCCGCTCGGCACCGCCCGTTGGAGCATCGTGGCGCCCGGCGGGGCCGGCGGCGGTACCGACGCCGAGAAGGTCCTGTCGACGTTCTGGGACGAGGACGAGCCCAACGCCTACAAGGCGCTCGCCGGCACGTCGATGGCGGCGCCGCACGTGGCCGGGGCGGTGGCGCTGCTCCTGGGCCAGGGGCTGTCGCCGCAGGCCGCGGTCGACCGCGTCCTCAGCTCGGCCAACGCGGCCGTGTCGTGCGGCGTGGGCAGCCTCACCTGCCGGGGCCGGCTCGACGTGGGCAAGGCGGTCACCGGCGTCGCCACGCCGCTCGGCCCGCCGGCACCCGGCGGGCGCCCGGGCCTCGGGGGGCTGGGCAGCTTGCTCGACGTGCTCGGGGGGCTGCTGAACCTGCTCCCGCTCGGGGGCCGAGCCGGGTAGGCCGCCTCCGCTTCCCCGGCTCGTCCTGGGTCACCTGGTGATTTCGGCTCCAGGCCTGGGTAGGTAGCGGGCGCCGCCGGCTCGCCGGCCGGCACGCTCGCAAGCGCCAACCCGCCCAGCCGCGATTCCCCAGGAGGTGCCGGATGACCCCGGACCAGTCGACACGCCCCCGGAGCTCCCCCTCTTCCCGGCGCCGGGTGCCGAGCGCCGGCGGTGGCTCGCCACCCCGGCCGAGCACGACCCGCTCGAGGACCCGGGCCGCCGCCACCGCAGCCAGCACGGCCGCCGAGGAGAGCCAGCAGGTCGCCTCCACCGCCAAGCAGCGCAGCCAGCAGGTCGCTTCGACCGCGGTCGAGCGCAGCCAGCGCGTCGCCAGTGTCGCCCGCCAAGACGCCGGCCAGCTCGCCGGGACGGCGCGCGAGCAGGCTTCGCAGGTGACCCAGGAGGTGCGGGCCCAGGGCCGGCAGCTGGTCGAGGACGCGCGGCGCGAGGTGCAGTCGCAGTTCTCGTCACAGGCCGACCGCGTCACCCAGGGCCTGCGCCGCATGAGCAGCGAGGCGGCTGCGCTGGCGGAGGGCCGGCCCCAGCAGGCCGGCAGGGTCGGCCACTACGTCGAAGATATCGCCGAACGGCTCGACGCCTGGGCCGAGAAGATGGACACCTTGGGCGTCGACGGCATGGTCGAAGAGGCGAAGGCGTTCGCCCGCCGGCGGCCGGCGGCGTTCGTCATGGGCGCTGCGGTGGCGGGCTTCGGCGTCGGCCGCATCCTGCGGGCCGGCAAGGAGGAGACGGCGGAGGAGCCCGAGGCGGCCGACCTCTCGCCGGCGCCCGCCGCGCCCCGGTCTTCCCGCTACCGCCAGATGGCACGGGCCCAGTGATGGCGCGCGTCCTGAACCCCCGACCCGGTGACGATCGTTCGGTCCCCGAGCTGTTCTCGGAGATGACGAGCGAGTTCGGCGACCTGGTTCGCCGTGAGGTCGACCTGGCCAAGGCCGAGGTGAAGGAGCAGCTCGGCACGGCGACCAAGGCCGGCGCCATGTTCACCGCCACCGGCGTGCTGGGCTTCCTCGCGCTGCAGGTGCTGACCATCGCGGCCGCCCTCGGGCTGGCCGCCGTGCTGCCCGATGCGCTCGCGTTCGCCCTCGTCGGGATCGTGTACCTCGTCGTGGCCGGGCTGGCGCTGGCCAAGGGCAAGCGCAACCTCAGCGACTTCAAGCCGGTCCCCGAGCAGACCATTCAGACCATCAAGGAAGACATCCAGGTGGCCAAGTCCTCGCTGGCTCGCGGCGTGAACAGCGACGGCCAGCCGGGCTACGCCCGCCCCTGGGCGACCCGAACCGAGCAAGGGAGCTAGACGTGCCCACCACCACTGAGATCCGCAGGGACATCGAGCGCACGCGCGGGGACCTGGGCGAGACGCTGGAGGCGCTGGGTGACCGCGTGGCCCCCAAGAAGGTGGTTGGCCGCGCCAAGGCCGATGTCGCCGACAAGCTCGACGAGGCCCGGGAGCGCGCCAACCCGGCCCGCTTCGTGCGCCTCGGCATGGCCAAGGCCAAGACCGCGCTCGGCAGCGGGGACGGCGCCAGCAACGGCGCGCCGCCGTCCCGCCGGCCCGCCTCGGCGGCGACTGCTCGCGCCCGCTCGGCCCGAAGCGCGGCCACGCCGGACAGCTCGAGCGACGCCAGCACGAACGCACCGCTGGTGGCCGGGCTGTTGGCTTTCGGTGGGGGGCTGGCCGTGGCCTCCCTGCTCAAGCCCAGCGAGCGGGAGCGCCAGTTGGCCGGCCAGGTCCGCGAGCGCATCGAGCCGGTCAAGCGTCAGGCCATGGAGGCCGGGCGCAGCGTCGTCCACGAGTTGCAGCCCGCCGCCCAGAGCCGGGCCGAGGCGATCAAGGAGCGGGCCACGCACGCAGCCGAGCAGATGAAGAGCCAGGCCCAGACCACCACCGAACGGGTGAAGGCCGAGGCCGGCGAGGCCAGCCAGGAGGTGCGGAGCGAGGCCACCGCCGCCACCGAGGACGTCAAGCGCCGGTCCGCCCGGGCCACCACCAGGGTCCGGGCGTCACGCCGGCGGCCTGCCCCCGAGGATCTGGCCGCCGAGGCGGCCGCGGAAATCCGCCAGCGCACCCGGCGGCCTCCGGTCGGGGCCTCGACCTGATCGAGGCACCGGCGTCGCGCCGCCCCGCCGCGCCGGCGCCCACCCCCCGTCAGCGGCTGGCCACCCGGTGGAGCCGGGTCGACGGCCGCTTCATCCGCCATCGCGCCGGCGGCGCCCCGGCGGGGCGCCGCCGGTCGTGCTCGTCCACGGTCTGGTGTCGGGCCGCTACCTGGTCCCCGTCGCCGAACGGCTGGCCGGCCGGGGAGTGACCGCCGTCCCCGTGGCCGGCGCCGCCCACACGGTGAACTGGGCGGCGCCCGACCGGCTGGCCGACCTGGTCACCGGCTTCGCCGCGCACTGAGCCCTCCGGCGCGCCCGCGGCGCCCCATCTACTGCTTGGCGGCGATGGCCTTCCCGAGTTCCTGCTTGG
>DATLFQ010000209.1:0-4758 GCA_035540915.1 Acidimicrobiales bacterium | reverse complement strand
CCCGTCACCTCTGCCGAATATGTCCCGGTGCAGGTGTTGTGAACGGGCGACCCGCCCACACATGCACCATGACTGAGGCGGCTGTTGACCATTGTTCGCCACGCAGAAGGGGTAGCAGCACGGTCTCTTTCACCGGTGTCGGAGCTCGGCGTCATCCTGACGTTTGCACGTCGGGCATCGGGACAGGTAGGGCGCCGACCTCCGGCCGACCTCTAAGCCATGGACCCGGACCGCGAGGCCCGGGTGCTTGGAGACGAACGGTTCGTCGGAGTGGAGTTCGAGAACCTGACCGCCTCGACGTTCGCCAGGCAGCGGGCCTCGTCGAACGGCTGCCCGAGAGCGGCGAAGCCGGCCCGAGCCTGCTCGAACTGATCGACGGCGAGCTCGATGTTCCCCTCGGCACGCGCGAGAAGGGCACGTGTCTCGTGGGCGGTGGCGATCCACACCCGGCTGTGGAACCACGTCGTCGACTCCTCCACCCGCCGACACGCCACCTCGGCCTCGGCCAGCTCCCCCCGGGCGAGGCGAACAGCGACGGCCACGGGGTAGAGCAGGACGTCGCACGTCACGCACTCGCCGAAACCCTGCGCGACCACTGCCGCTTGGGCTTCGAAACCACGTTCGAGTGCCTCCGTCGCTCCGTCGAGGTCGCCTGCGGCCAGGCGGCTGGCCGCCAGGGCAGTGAGGAGGCGGGTCGGACTGTGCTCGAGCACCATCGGGTTTCCCGACGCGAGGGCGACATGGAGGGCCGCGCCCAGACGCTCGGCTGCATCGTTGAATTTTCCCGACGCCGTCTCCAGGATGGCGAGTCGGTGCTCTCCCAGTAGCACCCCGAATGTTGAGTCCACCGAGGAGGCGAGCTCGATGCCACGGTGCAGCGACACCTCGGCGGCGGCCCATTCGCCGGTGAAGAACCGCACCGCGCCCAGTCCGTGGTGACACAGGGCCTGCGCCCTCACGTTGCCGACCTGCTCAGCCCGCTGCAGGGCGCGTTCCATGTAGGCCAGGGTCTCGGTGTGCGGCGAACTGCCGTACAGGTGGTACTCCAGTAGTCAGTAGTGGGCGTCTAGGGCGACGTCGGTGAAGCCGGGAAGGCCGAGCGCCCCCCGCTGAAGCTCGAACTCCAGGCCCCGTCGCCAGTCACCGAGTGAGTGGCATGCCAGCGCCATCGCTTCATAGGCCTGGGCCCGTTCCACCACGTCGCCGCTTGATTCCGCCGCGCCCACCGCTCGTTCCGCCGCCTCCAGGGCATCGCGGTGCTGACCGCTGTGCCAACGGATATCGGCCAGCATGTGGAATGCGGCCGAGGGGGCGAGGGCGGCCATGTCCTCGCCCGCTTCCGCGACCAGGACCTGCTCCCAGGCCGCCAAATGGGACTGAAGCAGCTCGGTGGCGGCGTCGACCTCGCCGACAACAATGTGACCGAGCGCTGCCTTCGCCCGCACGCGCAGCACGGCTGCCTGGTCGTCGAGGGCGCCGTAGCGGTCGAGCGCCTCCCGCAGGCTCTTCGCTCCGGTGTGGGCGTCACCGGTGCGAACGGCGAGGTCGCCCAGCTCCTCCAAGAGCTCGGCGACGGTGGCGGGCGGCAGGCGGCGCTCGTGCTCGAGGGCGATGGCGAGCGCCTGGCTGAACAGGGCGCGTGCTGCCTCGTTGGCGAACACCGTCCCGGCGCGCTGGGCGTCGCCCCGCAGATGGCCCACGGCCCGCCAGGGTTCGTCACTGCGGGCCAGATGGAAGCCCGTGGCCCCCTCGACGCCCGCCTCCTCGAAGGAAGTGCCCACGAGTCGGTGCAGCTGCTGGCGCCGGGACCGGCCCAGCCCGTCGTACACGGCGGCCCGGACCAGCTCGTGTCGGAACCGGTAGCCGCCGCCGTCCTCCTCGAGAACGTACGCGCCGATGGCGGCATCGAGGGCGTCCAGCATCGAGCCCTCCTCGTCTCCCAGGCAACGGCGCAACCGGTCATAGTCGAACGACCGGCCCATCACCGACGCAAGTGAGACCAGATGGCGCGCCTCGTCGTCGAGGCGCGCCAGCCGGCGGCCGACGAGTTCCCGGACAACCGCCGGGGGCGGTTGCCCGTCCACGGCGTCCCGGCCATGCCAGCGGCCGCCGTCGAGAATGGCGCCACCCGAGTCTCGCAAGGTGTCGACGAGCTCGGTGGCGAACAGCGGGTTGCCCTCGGCCGCGCCGACCACGGAACGCAGCAGTGACGGCTCTACCGGCTCGGGTCCGAAGCGCTCACGCACCACGAGGCTCATGGCGGCGTCCGGCATCGGAGCCAGGACGATCTCGGTGGCGCCGGCATGTCGGCGCAGGCTCACGATCAGGCGGTCGGCGGTCGAACCGGCCACCACCTCGTCGCTGCGGTAGGTGACCACGAGCAGGCCGCGGCAACCGGCCAGCCGTCGGCCCAACACGTGCAGGAGGCGGATGGTCGCCGGGTCGCCGGCGTGGACGTCCTCGACCAACAGGGCGAGCGGCCGGTCGGTGGCCAGCCGGGTGAGCACGTGGACGACCTCGTCGACCAGCTCCGACTCGAGCAGCACCGGGTCGGCTACGGGCGACGGTGTGACCTCGGAACCGGGGAGGAGCCGCTTGGCATAGACGGTGTGGCGCAGGGCGGCCTCGACCGCAGGATCCTCCGCCAGCTGTCGCAGCGCGTCACGCACGGGCTGGTAGGCGACGTCCCCCTCCAGTTCGAAGCTTCGTCCCGTCGCCACCCGCGCTCCTGCAGCGCCAGCGGCAGCCAGAAGCTCGGCTGCGAAGCGGCTCTTGCCGATGCCGGCCGGTCCCCCGACCACGACAGTGGCGCCAGGACCGGCCATGGCGGCGTCCACAACGTCGAGGGCTTCCTCCAGCTCCGCCTCGCGCCCGAACAACGCCGGTTTCTCCGCCCGTGGGGTAACTGGCCGCTCGGCGTCGCTGGTCTTGTCGGGACCGGCCAGAATTGCGTCGTGCAGCGCCACCGTCGCGGCCGACGGGTCCAGCCCGAGCTCCGAGCGCAGCAGGCGGGCACACTCCTGGAACTGGCGCAGGGCGCGGTGCCGACTGCCGTTGCGGGCATGGGTGGCCATCAACTGTCGGTGGACATCCTCGTCGAGGGGATCGCCTCGGAGCACTTCCTCGAGACGCACCGCGGCCCGGTCCGGACGGCCCGCATCGGTCTCCAGCCGCGCCGCCTCCACCAGCAGCCGGCGGCGGAGCGACTGCAGCTCACGACGGGTGGTCAGCGTCCATTCCTCGTAGAGGTCCTCGGGGAGCAGCTCCCCTGACCAAGCGGCAAGAGCTGAGTCCAGGCCGACCTGCTCCCCCGCCCTGAGGGCCTCCTCCGCCAGCGCCCGGAACTCCACGACGTCGACCGAGATCTCCGGATCCACCTGCAGCACTTCGTCGCACACCGTCACCACGGGCGTGACGGCCCCGCCGGCAGCGACGGCGGTGCGCAGGTGATGCAGGCTCTTGCGCAGGTTGGCCGCCCCGGCCTGCGCGTCCAGGTCAGGCCACAGCAGGTCCGTGACCCGGTCGCGGTGGATCTGGCTCTCGAGGGCGACCACCTTGAGCAGCGCCTTGGCCCGGCTGCGCGCCCACGTGCGGTCGAGGAGCACGCTGTCTCCCGACCGCAGCTCGAAGCGACCGAGAAGGCAGAGCCGGAGGGCTGACGGCCCCCGGTCCGCCTGCGCCTTCACCCTCACCTCGACAATGGTATTTCCGCCTCGGTGGCGGGTCCGCCCCTCACGGCGTGAGCTCGTAGAGGCAGTTGAAGGGGTCGTCCGTGTCGATCCTTCGAATGCCGGTGAACCCGGCCTGGCGGGCCAACCCCCACAGGACGGGTTCGGCCAGTCCGCACGTGCCCAGCCCCGTGCCGCCCTCGGCCAGGGAAACCGTGAGGCAGTAGGCGAGGCTGGCTGCGTACTTGACCGTCGCCAGCGGGCCAACGTTGTCCTCGGGTCGCTCCTCGCAGTTGATGTCCACGCATACATAGCGGCCGTCGGGCTCGAGGGCGGCGTGGATGGCCCGCAGGATGGCGGCGGGATCGGTCGAGTCGTGGAGCACGTCGAAGGTGGTCACCACGTCGTAGGTCCCGGGCAGACGGGCGGACGCGTCGTGCAGCGAGAACCGGACCCGGTCGGCGACGCCGGCTCGCCGGGCGGCCTCGGTGGCATGGGCCACGTCACGCTCGTCCAGGTCCATCCCGACGAAACGCGACCGGGGAAATGCCTCGGCGAGACGGATGACCGCCAGGCCCCGGCCACAGCCCACGTCAACCACCGAGGCCCCCGCCTCGAGCTTGGCCGCGACGTCGGGCAGCTTGGGGAGCCAGTCCTGGACGAGGGCGTTCTCGAACCAGGCAGCCGTGAACCGGGCGATCGTCTCCCGCTTGGCGTCGGAGAAGGCGCTCATGGGCACACCCCCTCCGCTGCGGCAGGCGGCAACGAGCCTCTGGAAGGTCTCGCCGTTCTCCACCACGTCCCGAAAGGCCGCCCCGAAGAACATCGGCCCTGCTTCCTCGGCCAGGACCGGCACGTGGTGCTCGGGGAGCTCGTAACGACCGGTTGCCCGGTCGAAGGTGACGTAGCCGGCGGCGTGGACCCCGGCCAACCACTCCCTCACGTAGCGCTCGGCGACCCCCGCCCGGGCCGCCAGCTCGATGGATGTCGCCGGCCCGTTTCC
This sequence comes from Acidimicrobiales bacterium, assembly GCA_035540915.1. Classification (GTDB taxonomy): domain Bacteria; phylum Actinomycetota; class Acidimicrobiia; order Acidimicrobiales; genus DATLFQ01. The sequence goes on along the minus strand of DATLFQ010000209.1, from coordinate 87 downwards.
GGCGAGGTCCTTGAACAGGCCGAGGGCATCGCCCAGCGCACCGAGATAGCAGGCACTGCCGCCGGCGAAGTCCGACATCACCTTCTC
>DATLFQ010000208.1:0-9125 GCA_035540915.1 Acidimicrobiales bacterium | reverse complement strand
GTGGGTGGGTGTGTGCTGCGGGTGGTGGTGCGGGGCGCCGTCGGGGTCAGCCGGCGGCGTCCTGGTCGTCGCCCTCGTCGACGATCTCGGCGTCGACGACCTCGTCGTCGGACGGGGCGGCGCCCTCGGCGCCGGCGGCGGCATCGCCACCGGTGTCCTTGTAGATGGCCTCCGCGAGCGCCTGGCTCCTGGACGCGAGCGCCTCCATCTTCTCCTTGATGGCGGCGTCGTCGTCGCCCTCGAGGGCGCCGCGCAGGTCGGACACGGCCTGCTCGATCTCGGCCTTCAGGCCCTCGTCGAGCTTGTCGCCGTGGTCCTTGAGGGTCTTGGACGTCTGGTAGGCGAGCCCGTCCGCCTGGTTGCGCAGTTCCGCGGCCTCGCGGCGCTTCGCGTCCTCGGCGGCGTGCGCCTCGGCGTCCTTGATCATGGTCTCGATGTCGTCCTTGGGCAGCGCCGAGCCGCCGGTGATCGTCATCGACTGCTCCTTGCCGGTGCCGAGGTCCTTGGCGTTGACGTGGACGATGCCGTTGGCGTCGATGTCGAAGGTGACCTCGATCTGGGGGATGCCCCGGGGCGCCGGCGGCAGGTCGACGAGCTGGAACTTGCCGAGCGTCTTGTTGTAGCTGGCCATCTCCCGCTCGCCTTGCAGGACGTGGATCTCCACCGACGGCTGCATGTCCTGCGCGGTGGTGAACACCTCCGAGCGCCGGGTGGGGATGGTGGTGTTGCGCTCGATGAGGCGGGTCATGATGCCGCCCTTGGTCTCGATGCCCAGCGACAGCGGGGTCACGTCGAGAAGGAGGACGTCCTTGACGTCGCCCTTCAGCACGCCGGCCTGGATGGCGGCACCGACGGCCACCACCTCGTCGGGGTTCACGCCCTTGTGGGGTTCCTTGCCGGTGAGGCTCTGGACCATCTCCTGGATGGCGGGCATGCGGGTGGAGCCGCCGACCATGATGACGTGCTCGATGTCGCCCTTGGTGAGGCCGGCGTCCTTGATGGCCTGGTTGAACGGGCCCTTGCACCGCTCGACCAGGTCGGCCGTCAGCTCCTGGAACTTGGAGCGGGACAGCTTGAGGTCGAGGTGCTTGGGGCCCTCGCTGGTGGCGGTGATGAACGGCAGGTTGACCTGCGTCTCCTGGACCGCTGACAGCTCGATCTTGGCCTTCTCGGCCGCCTCCTTCAGGCGCTGGAGGGCCATGTTGTCCTTGGAGAGGTCGACCCCGTCGGTGTTCTTGAACGAGGTCACCAGCCAGTCGATGACCCGCTGGTCCCAGTCGTCGCCACCCAGGTTCACGTCGCCGTGGGTGGCCTTCACCTCGAAGACGCCCTCGCCGATCTCCAGCACCGACACGTCGAAGGTGCCGCCGCCCAGGTCGAAGACCAAGATGGTCTGGTCGGCGCCCTGCTTGTCCATGCCGTAGGCCAGGGCGGCCGCGGTGGGCTCGTTGATGATGCGCAGGACCTCGAGGCCGGCCACCTGGCCCGCCTCCTTGGTGGCGGTCCGCTGGGCGTCGTTGAAGTAGGCCGGTACGGTGATGACCGCCTGGGTGACGCTGTCGCCGATGTAGGCCTCGGCGTCACGCTTGAGCTTCTGGAGGATGCGGGCGGAGATCTCCTGGGCGGTGTACTTCTTGCCGTCGATCGGGACGTTCCACTTGGTGCCCATCTGCCGCTTCACCGAACGGATGGTGCGGTCGGGGTTCGTGATGGCCTGCCGCTTGGCCACCTCGCCCACCAGGACCTCGCCCGACTTGGAGAAGCCGACGACCGAAGGGGTGGTGCGGCCGCCCTCGGCGTTGGGGACCACGACGGGCTCCCCTCCTTCGAGGATGCTGACGACCGAGTTGGTGGTGCCGAGGTCGATGCCGACCGCCTTGGCCATGTGGGTGCCTCCGTGTGAGAAAGGGGCCGACCGGTGTCTTCTCGGGAGAGCCGGCCGGGTGACGGGTCACATGATAGCAAAGTTGAGCGTTGACGAATCAACTCCAGCCGCTCAGCTACGGTTTTACCCATGGCCCTGCTCGTCCTCCTCCGTCACGGCCAGAGCGTGATGAACCGCGACAACCGCTACACCGGCTGGCAGGAGTGCGACCTGTCCGAGAAGGGCGAGGACGAGTCCCGCCTGGCCGGCCGACTGATGGAGGAGGCCGGTCTGCGCTTCGGCGTCGTGCACACGTCGCTGCAGCTGCGGGCGATCCGCACGGCGAACCTCTCGCTCCAGGCCATGGACCAGCTCTGGCTGCCGGTGCGCCGGCACTGGCGCCTGAACGAGCGCCACTACGGCGCGCTGGAGGGCCTCGACAAGAAGCAGACGGCGGCCGAGCACGGTGCCGAGCAGGTGCGGTGGTGGCGCCGGAGCTGGGACCACCGCCCGCCGCCCGTGAGCCTGGACGATCCCCGCCATCCTCGCCACGACCGCCGCTACGCCCAGTTGCCGGCCGACGTCCTTCCGGTCGGCGAGTGCCTGAAGGACGTGGTCACCCGGATGCTGCCCTACTGGCACGACCGGATCGTCCCCGACCTGCGCGCCTGCGACCCCGTGCTGGTCGCCGCGCACGGCAACAGCCTCCGGGGGCTCGTCAAGCACCTGAAGGGCATCTCCGACCACGACATCCCCCATCTGGAGATCCCGACGGGCGTGCCGTGGGTGTTCGACCTGGGCCCCGCTCTGGAGGTCCGGTCCGACCACCTGCTGGGCGACCAGGAGGACATCGCCCGGCGGGCCGACGAGGTGGCCCGCCAGGCGGAGGTCCCGAGCCCGACCTGATCCTCAGGCCGAGGCGTCACATCGAGGCGTCACGTCAACGCGTCGGCGTCCCGCTCGCCGGTGCGGATGCGCAGCACCTGTTCGACCTCGGTGACCCAGATCTTGCCGTCGCCGATCTTTCCGGTCCGGGCCGCGGCCGTGATGGCGTCGACGACGCCGGCCACGTCCGCGCTGTCAGCGACGACCTCGAGCTTCACCTTGGGCACGAAGTCGACCGTGTACTCGGCGCCCCGGTAGACCTCGGTGTGGCCGGCCTGGCGGCCGAAGCCCTGCACCTCGGTCACGGTGATGCCCTGGACGCCCACGGCCTTGATGGCGTCCTTCACCTCGTCCAGCTTGAAGGGCTTGATGATGGCGGTGATGAGCTTCATTGGTCTCCCGGTCACGCGGCGTAGGCGGTTTCGGCGTGCTGGCTGACGTCGAGGCCGGTGTCCTCGGCATCGGCGTCGACCCGCAGACCCGACACGATGTCGACGAACTTGGCGATGACGAAGGAGGCCACGGCCGAGAAGGCGATGGCGGCCACGACTGCCACGACCTGGTCGGTGAGCAGGTCGCCCCCGCCGCCGAAGAAGACCCCGTCGGTGCCGAAGCCCGTCGCCGAGGCGTCACCGAAGAAGCCGAGCAGGAGCGAGCCGACCACGCCGCCCACCAGGTGGACGGCGATCACGTCGAGGCTGTCGTCGAGCTTGAGCGCCCGCTTGATGCCGATGGCCAGGTAGCAGGCCACACCGGCGATGGCGCCGATGACGATCGGCGACATGCCGCCCACGTAGCCGGCGCAGGGCGTGATGGCGACGAGGCCGGCGACGGCGCCGGAGGCCCCGCCGAGGGTGGTGGCGTGGCCCGACCGCAGCTTCTCGGCGACCAGCCACCCGAGCATGGCGGCCGAGGCGGCCAGGCTGGTGTTGACCAGAGCCTGTGCCGCCTGGGCGTTCGCCGCGGCGGCAGACCCGGCGTTGAACCCGAACCATCCGAACCACAGGATGCCCGTACCGATCAGGGTGAGCGGCAGGTTGTGCGGCGGCATGGGCTGCTCGGGGTACCCGCGGCGCTTGCCGATCATGGCCACCAGGACGAGCGCGGCCACGCCGGCGTTGATGTGGATGGCCGTGCCCCCGGCGAAGTCCAGCGCCCCCCGCTCGAACAGCCATCCCGTGGGGCTGAAGACCCAGTGGGCGAGTGGCGAGTACACCAGCACCGACCACAGGCCGATGAAGAGGACATAGGACCGGAACTTCAGCCGGTCGGCCGTGGCTCCGGTGATGAGCGCAGGGGTGATGATGGCGAACATCATCTGGAATGCGAAGAAGAGCACGGGCGGGATCGTCAGGAAATCGAGCCCGGGAAGCTCGTTGACGATGCCACCTTCGGCATCGAGCTTCATCACGTCCTTCAGGAACGCGAAGTCGAAGTTTCCCACCAGTCCTCCTCCGTCACCGAAGGCCAGGGAGAAGCCGACCACGGCCCACAGCACGCCGATGAGGCCCATGGCGAAGACGTTCTGCATCAACATGCCCAGGATGTTCTTGCTGCGGACCATGCCGCCATAGAAGAGGGCGAGTCCCGGGGTCATGAACAGCACGAGGGCGGTCGCCGTCAGCACCCACGCAGTGTCGCCTGTATCCACCGCATCTCCATTCGTCGAAAGGTCATCGACACGTTCCCTCGGCGATGTTTCGAGGGCGTTTCCGGTGAACGTCGTCTCGGTGAACCGGGGATCACGCCTGGCCGGCGTGCACCTGGCCGGAGCCGGACCGTTCAAGCAGGTAGCCCCGCGACCTGACGGTGCGGATGGCGAGCGCCACCGGCGCCACGCGGCGCCGGAGCCGGAGCATGTGGACGTCCAGCGCGTTGCGCCCTGGCGGACCGGTGGGCCAGCCCGCCCGACCGAGCGAGTCCCGGCTGACGACGGCGCCGAAGCGCTCGAGGAGGGCGGTCGCCAGCCGGGACTCCACGGGCGGAAGGGACACCCAGCTCGAGCCCATGCGCAGGACGCCGTCGTCGTCGAGGAGCGGCACCACCGCCACGTGGGCGAACGCCCGGCGGGTGAGTGCTGCCAGCCGGGCACGCAGCTCCTCGTCCGGCGCCGAGGCCCGGACCCAGTCCTCCAGGCAGTCGGCGGGTTCGGGCGGGGTGACCTGCGCCTCGAGGACCAGCAGCCGTGGCGCATGCGAGGCCGCCAGCCCGGCACGCCGGTCCTCCTCGGCGGGCCAGCGCACCATGGCGACGTCCATCGGGCCGGACCCTACGGTCCTGACGTTGCCAGTCTGTTACGCCGGGGTGAACTCCTTCGGGGACGTCTCCGGCGCTGGATTCTCAGTCGGCGTAGTTCTCGTAGTACCGGCTGGGCGTGGGACCGCGCTGGCCCTGGTACTTGGATCCTGCCGCCTTCGAGCCGTAGGGCTCGTCGGCCGGCGTGGTCATGCGCAGGAAGCTGATCTGGCCGATCTTCATCCCGGGATAGATGGTGATCGGCAGGGTGGCGACGTTGGAGAGCTCCAGCGTCAGGTGGCCGTCGAAGCCGGGGTCGACGAAGCCGGCGGTGCTGTGGATCAGCAGGCCCAGGCGGCCCAGGCTCGACTTGCCCTCGAGCCGGGCGACCAGGTCGTCGGGAAGGCGGACCCGCTCGGCCGTGGAGCCGAGGACGAACTCGCCGGGATGGAGGATGAAGACCTCCTCCTCGCTGATCTTGACCAGCTCGGTGAGGTCCTCCTGGTTCTCCTTCACGTCGATCACCCGCGTGCTGTGGTTGCGGAAGACCCGGAACAGGCCGTCCACGTGGAGGTCTACCGACGACGGCTGGACGCAGCCGGAGCCGAGCGGATCGATGCCGATCCGGCCCGCGGCGATCTCCTCCCGGATGGTGCGGTCGGAGAGGATCATGGCCGGCCACGCTACAGTGACCCCCCGTCCGCAGGCGGGGGACGATGCGGAACCTCGTTCCCGCGGTCAGGCCGGCGCTGTTCCCAGGCACCGGTCCACGTCCGATCGGCGTGGGCAAGTGCGTCGAGGTCGATGGTGAACCGTCGCATTCGCGGAGTCGCTGGAGAACGTCCACGCGTTGCGGACCATGCCTCATGGCTGTCGTGATCGTCTTGGCCGTCATCCTCCCACCCGGGCCGAAAACCCCGTCCGTGGGAAGATGTCGCGTGTCGGAGAACGCGACATCGCTAGGGCGTCCACCGCAGCGGCGCTCCTTCATGGCGGGTCGCTTGTCCTTCTTACAGCACTCGCCGTGTTATCGAGCTGTGGTAATGACGGCGAGTCGGCGGGATCCGCTTCCAGCACCGCATCGACATCGACGACCGTCGTGGAAACCTCGACTGTGTCGCCAACGACTGAGGAACGCTCTCCGCTCGCTGACTACGAGGTGACGTTCGGGTCATTCGGACCGGTCCAGCTGGGTATGAGGCTCGACCAAGTCGAACGAGCAGCCGGGATACAGCTGAAAGTGGATCGACTGGACGGCACATCCGGCTGCGAGTACTGGTTCCCGGCCGGACAGACCGGCGTCGAGTTCATCGCCCTCGACGACCGGCTCGCCAGGATCACGGCCGGACCGCCAGCCTCCACCGTCGAAGGTGTCTCGACGGGTGCCCGTCAAGCAGAGGTTGCCGAAATCTACGGCACCGACCGCGTCACCGAGCGGACAAACCGGTTCGGCATTAAGGAGCTGCTCGTTTCAACCCGGCGTGGCGATGGTGAGATCCGCCTACGGTTTCGGATGAGCACCACCGGCGATGGCGTGGAGTTCATCGACACAGGAACGCCTGCCGGGCTTGTGCTCGACGAGGGATGCGCATAGTGACGGGCAAGGCAGCCCGCACTTGCACCTACGGCGATGGCGACGGGCGCGGGCTGTTGCCGGGCGTTAAGGACGGCTGCCGCTCGCGATGGAACATTCGGTAGCTCTCATCTCCCAGCATCGCTCCCGGGCGCCGTCGCCGAGGGAGCTGTTGGAACGGCACGTAGGAGCGCCACTGCCTGGCGGCGGGGGCTCGATGCAGGCTCAGATCGCACGAGCGAGACTGTCGCCATGACGAAAGCAACACATGCCACCCTTGCCACCTTTCGAATGGATCTTGCCCGCGAGTCGGAGCAGCGGACCGGACTCGAGAGGATGATCGTCCCGGGTGTCGTCCAGCACCCGGGCTTCGTCAGCGGGACGTGGACGCTCGATCGAAGCTCGTCAGAGAGCTTCGTCATGCTCACGTACGAATCCAAGGAGTCGGCGGAGGCCATGCGAAAGAACATCGTCGGCAACGCCGGGAACCAGCTATTTGTCGGCATCGAACTCGTCGGCGTCCGAGTGCTCGAAGTCTCCGCGAGCGCGGAAGCTGATTGACGAAGGCACATCGTCGGCCCGATTCACGGCGCGGAACCGTGGTCCGCGCGCCCGTCGTGGGCACCGAGAAATGCCGGCTCGGGAGCGGCTCTCACCCGCGACTCCGTGAGCCGCACGGCAAGAGCGCCCGCTCCGACAAGGAGAACGTAGGAGCGGCCTCCGACGCGGGTCTTGCTGATCGTCTGTCCTGTAGCGCCGAGCGCTGCGGGTAAGCAGACACGAGAGATCCGTTCCTGGTCTTCGAGACGCTGTCATCCCGCTCTGGCCCAGAGGTTGCGCAGTGCGTCGTTGATGGGGGCGCCGGTGAACTGGATCTCGTGTCCTGCCCCCTCGACAACAGCGCGGGCGGCTCTAATCTGGTCGGCCAGTTCGTCGCAAATGGCTTCGAAGCCCTCGCTGTGTCCTCCCGAGACCACGAGCTTGGGGAACCGAGCCGCCGCCAGTTCGGCGACCGGCGGTTCCCGGTCCCATGCCGGGCGGCCCTTTCGAAGCACGGGCACAAGGGGTGCTGCCCCCTCGAGAATCTCGGCGGGCAGGGTCTCGATGTCTGTTCCCACCGCTTCCAGGAACCGGGCGAGCCACACCTTGTCGGGGAGGTCTTGGTCCCACATGTTGCGGATGGCATCGACGAGGTCGCGGGCCGCATCGGTTGAGGCCAAGGTGGTTGCGGCGGGTTCGAGCAGGGCGAGCGAGTGGATGGCCTCCGGTCGCTGCGCCGCCGCGAACATGGCACCGAGTCCTCCGTAGGAGTGGGCAACGACATGCGTGCCGTTGCCGATGACGTGCGCGATGTCGGCGGCGTCCCGCAGGAAGTCCTCGCCCTCGACTGCGGGACTCTCGCCGTAACCACGACGGTCGAGCACCAAGAGCTGATAGCCCTCGTCTGCGAGCGGCTGCTGCGCTTGCCACTCCTCAGCCCCGGTCGCCAGTGAGCCGTGTACCAGGACCACGGGCGCACCTGTGCCCCACGCTTCGATGAAGAGATCGCTCACCGTTGCTCCCTTCGCTGTTCTCGCAGGGATGAGTGCTGGAGCCCGTCGAGATTGCCGGTCACAGGTGAAGGTGACCGTCCCCGTCAGGGCTGACACGCTCTTTGAAACGTAACTCGGCTGTGCCGTGTCGTGTGGAGGCGTTCCGTAGGGCTCAGGAGCGGACGGGAAGCAACAAAACGAGCCGGCTCACCCGGCGTCGATCATGATGGTCACCGAGGATCACCGTGCGAAGGGCCATGCCCATGAGCGAAACCAGGATTCACCGAGCCAGGTCTGCCGACGGTACCGAGATCGCCGGCCGAGTGTTTGGAGACGGGCCACCTCTGGTCCTGGTTCAGCCGCCGGTCGTGGACCCAGACATCGCCTTCGAGGCGCTGCTGCCCCACCTCGCCGAGAGGTTCACCTGCTACCTGCCGAGCATCCGCGGTCGCAAACCGTCCGGCGACAATCCAGACCACTCACCCCCTCGTCTGCAGGAGGACATCAACGCATTCGTCGACAGCATCGCAGAGCCGGTCTGCCTGACGGGTTGGTCGGATGGTGCCTCGCTCGCTCTCGGCGCGGGAGCGCACAGCGACGCCGTGGTCGCCGTGGCTCCGTTCGAGCCCTCGGTGTGGCCCTTGATGGGAGAAGAGGACCTCTTTCGGCAGGTTGCGATGCTGGAGAAGGTGGGTGCGGCGGTGGCCGAAGGCAAACTGGTCGAAGCGTCACGGATCTTCCACCGCTACGTCTGCAACGAGAACGAGTTCGATGGCCTTGATGCGGCGTACCTGGAACGGCAAGCTGGCATCTGGCCGCTGCTGCTGCAAGAGGTCCAGCAGGGCATGGGCTACGCGGGTCCCGACGCGACTGACCCCGAGGTGCTCGGAGCGGTCGATGCCCCGGTCATGGTTTTGCTGGCCGAGAAAACCGCATTGAACCCCTGGTTCACCGATTCAGCGCATCACGTCGCCCAGCACGTTGTCGACGGACGCGTCCGCGAGATCCCGGGTATCGGGCACTTCGCCCCGATCGT
>DATLFQ010000207.1:0-9162 GCA_035540915.1 Acidimicrobiales bacterium | reverse complement strand
GCCCTGGACGGGGCAGATCCACGGTGCGCCCGGGACGACCAGTTCCTCGCCGGCGCGGATGCGGTCGGGGTCGGCCAACTCGTTGGCGCGGGCCAGCTCCCCCACGGTGGTGCCGTAGCGCCGGGCGACGACGCTGAGGCTCTCGCCCGAGGCCACCCGGTGGCGGCTGTCGCCGGCGCCGATGACGACCTCCGGGGAGGGCAGCGGCTCGGACGCCCGGGCCGGCGCCCGTGCTGCGACCGGCACGGGGCCGCTGGGGATGACGAGCACCTGGCCGATGCGGATGCGGTCCGGATCGGCGATCTGGTTGGCTTCGGCCAGGCGGTCGAGCGGCACGCCGTAGCGTGCGGCCAGCTTGCCGAGGCTGTCGCCCCGGATCACGCGGTGGGTGGCCGCCTTGCCGCGGCCGCCGCTCGTGTGGGCCTGCCCGGCCGCCGCGAGCGCGACCACGGCCATCATCACCCCGACCCGACTCATCGCACTCTCTCTTCCGCCGCCCGGGACAGGGTACGTTCACAACACCAGCAACAGCAACCCCTTCAGCAACATCAGGGTCCGGCACAGACCTTCACGCCTGACGGTCGGCCGCCGCCCGGCGGGCCTCGGCCCGCCGCTCGGCGTCCAGGCGCTCCAGGTCGTAGGTGCCGTGGTCGACGAACGTCATCATCTCGGCCACCAGCCGGTGCCCGGCCTGCTCGGCGATCAGCCGGTGCATCTCCTGGCAGACCCGCCGGTAGTCGGCATGGCCCTGAGGGCCGGTGCGCAGCTCGAGCATGTGCATGGCCTCCCGGGCGTTCATCTGGATCACGTAGCGGACCCGGTAGGCCAACGAGACCGCGTACCCGGCCTGCGCGGGGAAATCGGGTCGCAGCGCGTCGTGGAGCTGGCGCGATCGCTCCATCGCCTCCTCGTAGGCCGGCGCGTGACCGGCCGACCGCACCGCCGGGGGGACCGCGTACCCGTGGTCGGGCGACAGGTCCTGCCACTCGATGGTGAGCATGCGGTGTCGCTGGAGGTCGCGAAAGGCGCCGTAGTCGGACAGGACGTCGAAGCGGTAGCCGAGGCGCTCCAGCGCCCGTCCCGGCTTGTGCCGTCGGTTGGCGCGCTCGCCGCAGTAGGCCCGCACCACAGCGGCCTTGTCCTCGGCGGAGAGCCGCCGGGCGTGCGCGAGGAGCTGGTCCTCGGCCAGGGTGGTGTAGGGGTAGAGCATGGCGGCGACGAGCTTGTCCTCGGCGTCGGGATCGAAGTCCACCAGGGTGACCTCGGGCCGGTCGGCGTCGTCCTCCCCCCCCGAGCCGGCCAGGGAGCCGGCCAGCAGCTCCTCGGCCAGCGCGGCCATGTCCCGGCGCCGGCCGGCCTGGTACTCCGACCACGCACCGCCGCGCGAGGCCATGTCCACCCGGCGCAGGAACGACGGGACCACCTTGCGCAGCTCCTCCAGCATCATCGCCGCGTAGCTGCGGGCCTCGGGGAGCGGGTGGGCCCGCATCCGGACGAGCAGGGCTTCGTAGCCCTGGCCGGTGCCGTAGATGCCGAGGTTGGACAACGAGCCGGCCGGCAGGATGCCCCGCACCGCGTCGAGCGCCTTGGCCCGCACCGACTGGCGGTGGACGAAGTCGCTGTCGCCGGGCTGCTTGGGGTAGAGCTGGGCGAACCACTCCTGCATGGCCGGCAGGAGGGCGGCGTAGGTGTCGAACAGCCGGTCCATGTCACCGACGTAGCGGGCGGCCAGCGGCGAGCGCCCGATGTTGGGGTCCCGGTAGTAGCGGTACCGCCCCGTCGGCAGCCGGCCGTCGTAGGGCACGTACCGGGTGGACTGCTCGAGGTAGGCCATCAGACGGCCCCACTCCAAGACCTTGGTCAAGAGGTTGGAGGCCTGCTCGCACGCCAGGTGCACGCCGCCGAGCTGGGCCACCGAGTCGTCCCCGTACTCCACGAACACCCGGTCGTAGAGCGCCTCGGCGCGTGGCAGGCCCACGGTGGCGTCGAGGGTCAGGTCGCCGGCCATGTCCAGGTCGCCGACGAACTCGTCGAGGAACAGCCGCCGCAGCGTCTTGGCCGAGCGGGAGTACCGGGCGAACAGCGCCCCTTTGACCACCTCGGGCAGGTTGACCAGGGCGAACACCGGCCGGTCGAGGTTGGTGACGTAGCGGCGGAGGATGGCCTGCTCGTCGCTGGTGAACTCCTCGGCCGCGTACAACATGGGACCCGTGAGCGTAGGACCCGGCCCCTCCCCCGGGCGCGGACCCCCCCTGCCGACGAACCGCGTGGGCGAATGGACGGTTCGCGGTCTGGGCCAGACCCATCGCCGGGTCCAGTGCGGCGGCGGCTCAGACCACGACGGTGAGGGCGTCGGGCTCGACCCGCACCGACAGCACCCAGGCCCGGCCGGCGGGTCGGCCGTCCAACTCCAGGGCGAGGGACCGGCCGAGGTCGACCTGGACGGCAGGAGCCCGGCGCTCGGTGATGCCGGGGTGCGGCAGGTGGGCGCCGTGGTGCAGGCGGCGGTGCACGAGCACCAGGTCCCGGGGGGTCAGCCGGGCGTCGTAGGTGTCGAGCAGGCCGTCGCCCGGATGGGCCCGCGGCCCGAGGTTCCACCGCCCCCGCCACTGCGCGTTCATGGCGACGAAGCACCGGCGCCAGGTCCGCGTCCGCGCCACCAGGTGGGCGACGAAGAGGCGAAGCTCCCCGTCCACCAGGGCCTCGCCGAGGTCGACGGGGAACCGCATGGCGTCGTCCGAGTGCAGCCGGCCCTCGTCGCCCGGCCCACCGAGCGTGCGGCACAGGTCCCCGCCCAGCAGACCCAGCGCCGGGTAGGCCACCTGGCGCCGGCGGGCGTCCTCCAGCACCGCCCGGGCCTCGGCGTCGCTGCGCACGACCACGCCGCCGTCGGGCAGCGGCCCGGGGCGGCCCCACGCCTGGCCCTTCCGGATGGTCACGACGACTCGCCGGCGGCGGCCGGCTCGCCGGGCCCCGGCGCAGCCGCGGCGGGGGGCAGCGCGCTGGCGGCGACGACCCCGCGGAACAGGGCGTCTCGGGCCCGCCGGGCGGCCGCCGAGGTGCCAGGGTCGGCGGCGACGGTGGCGATCTGGCCCAACAGGTCCCCGAGCTGGCGGACGTTGCGGACGAAGTCGCCGCCCGAGAGCTCCTCCTCCCGCAGCACGTCGTGCAGGTCCTCGCCGGCGGCCCATCCGTACGCGCCCGCGACCATCCCGGGGTCGGGCGGCCGGGTCTCGGGCAGGCCGGCCTCCCGCTCGGCGTCGTTGAGGCCCTTGGCCAGCTCCTCGATGGCCCGCCAGCGTTGGCGGGCCCGCCCCGACGGGAACCAGGGCGCCGGAGCGGGCCCGGGGCGGCGCCGTTCGTAGGTGAACACCGATGCCACGGCGGCCAGTGAGGCCGGCTCCAGGCCGTCGAGGAGGCCCTGCCCGAGGCACTCGACGACGAGCAGGTCGCACTCGTGGTACACCCGGGCCAGCCGCTCGCCCGCCGGGGTGAGGGCCCAGCCCTGCACGTAGCCCCGGGCTCCCAGCAGGTCCAGCACGCGGTCGAGCTGGCGGGCCAGGGAGTCGGTCCGGCCGGCGACCCGGCGCTCCAGCCGCTCGGCGTCGCGCCGGAGCCGCTCGGCGCGCTCCGCCGCCCGAACGTGGGCGGCCGCCTCGGGGCAGCGGGCGACCGGATGCTCCGCAGCAGTGCGGCTGGCGCCGTCGCGGCGACGCGCCGGCCGCGGCGCGCCGTCGGGCCGCAGCCGAACCCGCCCCAGGGCGGCGGCCACCACCCGCTGGAAGGCGGCGTTGTTGGGCGCGTAGGGCGAGGGAAGCTCCACCCGGCCGACGACCCGGGGCGGCGCCGGGAAGTCGCGGGGGGCCAGGTTGAGCCGGCGGCGGTCGGCGGTCAGCGCGGTGACCCGCACGTCGCCCCGCCGTCGGTGGCTGGTGGACAGCACGGCCACCCGACCGCCGCCCTTGCCGCCCGGCACCACCAGCACGTCGCCGGGGCGGGCCCGGCGCAATGCGTCCGCCACCGCCGCCTCGCTGCCGGCCGGGCCGGCCGGCGCGGCACGCAGCTGCGCGCGGTACTCGGTGACGTCGCCCCGGTCGCACCGCGCCGCGGCCCGGGCCGCGGCCAGCGCGGCCTGCGTGCTGTCTAGCTGGGCTTCCAGGCGGACGACCTCCGCGTCGGCGCCGTACTGGGCGAAGGACAGGTTCAGGAGGTGCCGGGCCTCGTCGGGCTCGTAGCGCCGGACCAGGTTGGCGGCCATGTTGTAGGTGGGCCGGAACGACGACGACAGCGCGTAGGCCCGGTTCGAGGCCAGCCCGGCCACCTGGTCGAACGGCACGAAGGGTGACCACAGGACGACCGCGTAGCCGACGTCGTCGATGCCGCGGCGGCCGGCCCGCCCGGTGAGCTGGGTGTACTCCCCCGCCGTCAGCGGCTCGTGGTGCTCGCCGGTGAACTTGCTGAGCTTCTCGATGACCACCGACCGGGCCGGCATGTTGATGCCCAGCGACAGCGTCTCGGTGGCGAACACCACCTTGGCCAGCGCGGCTGCGAAGCACGCCTCGACGGCCTCCTTGAACGGCGGCACCAGGCCGGCGTGGTGGGCGGCCAGCCCGGCCTCCAGGCCGGCCAGCCACTCGGCGTAACCGAGCGTCGCCAGGTCGGCGTCCGACAGCGAGCCGACCTTGCTCAGGACGATGGCCCGGGTCCGGGCCGCCTCCTCTGGGGTGGTGAGGCGGAGGCCGGCGGCCAGGCACTGACGCACGGCGTCGTCGCAGGCGGCGCGGCTGAAGATGAAGTAGATGGCCGGCACCATGGCCTCGTCGACCAGGGTCTCGACGACCTCGGCCCGTCGCGGCGTGTACAGGCGGCCGGGCCGTGGCCGGCCGCGGTGGTCGCGCTGGACGGCGCCCCGGCTGTCGAGGGCGGCGGCGGCCGGGTTGGGCTGGTCACCCACGAAGGTGGGCAACAGGTGGGGGCGCTCGGTGGCCCGGTCGCCCACCAGGTACAGGTTGTGCAGGGTCACCGGGCGGCGCTCCTCGATGACGACCTCGGTGGTGCCCCGCACGGTGGCGATCCAGTCGGCCAGGTCCTCGGCGTTGGAGACCGTGGCCGACAGGCACACCAGGACGACGTCGCGGGGCAGGTGCACGATCACCTCCTCCCAGACCGCTCCCCGGTAGGGGTTCTGGAGGTAGTGGACCTCGTCGAGCACGACCACGGCCAGGCCGGCCAGCGTCGGGCTGGCGGCGTAGATCATGTTCCGCAGGACCTCGGTGGTCATGACCACCACGGGGGCCTCGCCGTTGACCGAGGTGTCGCCGGTGAGCAGGCCGACCCGGTCGTTGCCGTGGACGCGGGCCAGGTCCCCGTACTTCTGGTTCGAGAGCGCCTTGAGCGGAGTGGTGTAGAAGGCCTTGCGTCCGGCGTCGAGGGCCCGGGCCACGGCGTACTCGGCCACCAGCGTCTTGCCCGACCCGGTGGGCGCCGCCACCAGCACCGAGGCGCCGGCGTCGAGGGCGTCGAGGGCCTCGCGCTGGAAGCCGTCCGGCTCGAACCCCAGGCCGGCGAGGAAAAGCTCGCGGACCGGTGCCGGCCCGGCGGTCATTTCTTGAAGAGCCGGCCGATGAGGATCGACGCCTCGTAGAACAGGTACATCGGCCCGGCCATCGCCAGCAGGGAGTAGGGGTCCTGGCTGGGAGTGATCACCGCGGCGACGACGAAGATCATCACGACGGCGCCCCGGCGCCAGCCGGCCAGTCGCCGGCTGGTCAGGGCCCCGGCCAGCTGGAGGAAGACCAGCAGCACGGGGAACTGGAAGGCCACCCCGAAGGCCACGATCATCAGCAGGATCAGCCGCAGGTACTTGGACGGGCTGAAGATCGCCTGCAGGTCCTCGCCGCCCACGCCGACGAGGAACTCCAGCGCCTGGGGGAAGGTGATCTTGGCCAGCAGGACGCCGAAGCCGAAGAGCAGGATCGACGAGAGCACGAAGGGCACGGCGTAGCGCTTCTCGTTGGGGTTCAGGCCGGGGGTGACGAACCGCCAGAGCTGGAACAGCACCACCGGGGACGCCAGCATCAGCCCGGCGTAGCTGGCCACCTTGATGCGGGTGGCGAAGCCCTCCAGCGGGTCGGTGATGAAGAGCGAGCACGGCCCGGGCGGCCGGTTCTCCAGGTCGCAGTACGGGTCGATCAGGAAGTCGAGGATGCCGTTGTAGGCCACGAAGCCCACCACGGCTCCGGCGGCGACTGCCACCAGCGAGATGATGATCCGTCGGCGCAGCTCCCCCAGGTGCTCCATGACGGGCATCCCGTCGACGGCGGCTGCCTTGGCGGGCCGCGCCTTCTTGCGGAGGGCGATGGGAGGCCTCAGTCGGCGGGGCGGGGCTCGGCCACCGGCGGCGCGGGCTCGGCGGCGGGCGTCACGTCCGCCTCCTCCGGCCGGGCCGGCAGGGCGGCCGGCTGGATGGACTGCGGGGGCCGCTTGGGGTAGCTGGGCGGCTCAGTGAACGCGTCGCGCACCTCGCTCTGGAAGCCCGTCGTCATCCGCCGGAGCTCGGCGAAGGCCTTGCCGACCGAGCGCGCCGCGTCCGGCAACCGGTTGGGGCCGAGCACCACGAGGGCGACCACCAGGATGACGACGACCTCGAGCGGCCCGATGGATCCCACAGCGTCAGTCTACGGGGGCAGGCCGGGGCCCGGATGCGCCGGCGCCGGCCGCCCCCGCCAGCCAGCGGTCAGCTTCAGCGGCGGGCACGCCCCCAGCGGCGGCCGTTGGCGGGGTGGGCCGCCCGCTCGGACCTGAAGTTGGTGATGGCGGCCTCGGCTGCGCCCGACTCGAGGAGGAAGTGGAAGTCGATGAGGTCGTCGTAGGAGATCGGCGGGCCTGCGTGGTGCTCGTCCAGCTCGGCCGGCAGGTCCCACACCAGCAGCTCGACGCCGGCCGCGATCAGGACGTCGATAGTCCGGCCGTCGGCCGGCTTGGACACCGCCAGACCGCAGGTGGGGCAACGAAAGGCGTAGGTGCCCTCGTTGGTCGTGGCGCACAGCAGCACCTGGACGTCGCCGACCAACAGCTCGACGTCGCCGCAGGTCTGACAGGTGGCTCTGATCAAGGTCTCGGACGGTCCTTTCCTCATGCCCTTCTGATCGACATCTCCGCCCCGGGGTTGAGGGAAACGGGGGCGGTCCGTGGCGGGCGCCCGGCCGCCGCCGCCCTACGGTGTCCGGTGGTGCCCGCCCTGCTCCGACCGCCAGTCGCGTTCGCCCACCGGGGGGGCCAGGCCCACGCCCCGGCCAACAGCCTCGACGCGTTCCGGCTGGCCCTCCGCCTCGGCGCCACCGGCCTCGAGAGCGACGTGTGGCTCACCGCCGACGGCGTGCCCGTCCTCGACCACGACGGACTTGTCAAGGCCGGGTGGCGACGGCGGCCGATGGCCTCGGTGGCGCGCGACGCCGTCCCGGCCGAGGTGCCTTCGCTGGCCGAGCTGTACGAGACCTGCGGTTGCGACTTCGAGCTGTCGCTGGACGTCAAGGACCCCGAAGCGGCCGGCGCGGCCGTGGCGGTTGCCGAGGCGGCGGGAGCGGCGGGCCGGCTGTGGCTGTGCCATCCGGCGTGGGAGCAGGCGGCGGCCTGGCGCGCCCTGTCGCCGGCGGCTCGCCTGGTCGACTCGACCCGGCTGCGCCACATGAAGGAGGGACCGGAGCGCCGGGCGGCCCGCCTGTCGGAGGCCGGTGTCCATGCCGTCAACCTTCACTACAGCGACTGGAACCTGGGCCTCACCACGTTGTTCCACCGCTTCGGGGTGCTGACCTTGGCCTGGGACTGCCAGCACGAGGCGCAGCTGGCCAGCATCCTGGCCGACGAGATCGACGGCGTCGACCATGCGCTCCACGTGGTCGGAGTACACGCCGTCGCCCGCTCGCTGCGGTGACGAGGTCATCCCTCGGCCGGGCCGGCGGCCCCGGGCTGGAAGCTGAAGCGCCGGACCAGATCGAGCCAGCCCAGCAGGTCGGCGGTGGCGAGGCCGCCGAGCCCCGGCTGCTCGACCAGCCACGCCCGAAGCTCGCTGTGGTCGTCGGGAGGCAACTGGGCCGCCGCGTCTCGCAGGGTGGCGGGCGGCGGGACAGCGCTCAACTGATCGAACAGGGCGGTTGCCGTCCGGGGCAGCCCCGTGGCCAGGGCCAGCAGCACGACGGGCGGCTCCGGTGACCCGACCGACCGGCCGGCGGCCTGCCCTATGGCCTTCACCAACTGGAAGACGTTGACGAAGCGCTTCACCGAGCGGGGGGTGCGACCCACCAGCGGGGCTGCCGCATCCATGGCGGCCAGCTCCTCGGCCGTCACCGTCATGGCCGACGACTCGAGCCACTTCGGGGGCGCCTGTGGTGGTCGCCCGCATGGCCGCCAGCAGGTCCTCGAGGTCGCCAGCGGCGGGAGGGCCGGTTTCCTCGCCGGCATCGGCGGAAGCGCCCTCTCCCCCGCCGGCCCGGAGCTGGCCGGTCAGCAGCCCGCGGAACATGCGCCGGCGCGCTGCCGCGTCGAGCGGCTGGACCCAGAACGGGAGCGTCCGCCGGGGCGGCGGGGGCGGTGATCCGCGTGCGAATCGCGACGGTCGATCGATCAGCGGCGGGTGGTGACGATGGTGGTCAGCTCGGGCCGGGCAGCGGGCGCAGGTCGGCGGCCAGCGTCGACACCGGTGAACCTCCATCACAGAGCTGGAATCTCGGTCGAACCACAGTGTTCGGTTGAGTTGCCCTGCGATTCGGCCACCGGGCCAGAAATCGTTGCAGGACGGGGTCTTTCGGCTGCATGAACGATCGAACAGGTGTACGCTTTCGGCATGGTGCTGGCGGCGCTGACGACCACGGTGGAGGAGCTGGAGCTCCCCGTCGACGGGCCCACGCTGCTTGCGGCCATCGCCCTTCGCGACCGCCTGGGCGCCAAGATCGCGGCGGCGGCCGGCGAGTTCGACCACCACAGCTTGTGGGACCTGGACGCCGCCACCTCTCTGACGGCATGGCTGCGCGACCGCGCCGCCATGACGGCCAACGCAGCCGGGCGGCTGGCCGCCCGGGGCGGCGCCTGCGGGTGCTGCCGGTGAGCGCTGCTGCGGCGGCGGACGGGTCGCTGTCGGGCGGGCAGCTGGACGTGGTGCTGGCC
>DATLFQ010000206.1:0-6017 GCA_035540915.1 Acidimicrobiales bacterium | reverse complement strand
GGTGTCCCGGCCGACCTATCTGGGCGGTCTCGGCTTCGGGTTCAAGTGGAACATGGGCTGGATGCACGACACGCTGAACTACTTCTCCAAGGATCCCATCCACCGCCGGTTCCACCACAACAACCTGACCTTCGGGCTGCTCTACGCGTTCAGCGAGAACTTCGTGCTGCCGCTGTCCCACGACGAGGTCGTCCACGGCAAGGGGTCGCTGCTGGGCAAGATGCCCGGGGACCGCTGGCAGCAGCTGGCCAACCTGCGCTCGCTGCTGGCCTGGATGTGGGCCCACCCCGGCAAGCAGCTGATCTTCATGGGCGCCGAGCTGGCCCAGGAGCGGGAGTGGTCGCACGACCGCAGCCTCGACTGGCACCTGCTCGACGACCCCGGCCACCGGGGCGTGCAGTCGCTCGTCCGGGGCCTGAACGGCGTCTACCGGGCCTCCCCGGCCCTGTGGCAGCAGGACGCGGTGGCGGAGGGCTTCCGGTGGATCGACGCCGGCGACGTGGAGAACAACGTCCTGGCCTTCCTCCGCCTGGCCGCCGACCCGGCCGTCCCCCCGATGGCCTGCATCGCCAACCTGTCGCCGGTTCCCCGCCACGGCTACCGCATCGGGCTGCCCGCCGGTGGCGCCTGGAACGAGGTCCTCAACACCGACGCCCTGGAACTGGGCGGCAGCGGCGTCGGCAACATGGGCGCCGCCTGGGCCACCGACTCGCCCTGGCACGGCCTCCCGTTCTCGGCCGAGCTGACCCTGCCGCCGCTGGCGGTGCTCTGGCTGTCGCCCGGCTCGTAAGGGCGTCAGGGTCGCAGTAACCCGACCTCGCACCGCCCGCCCGACGCGCCGGCGGGGCGGCTGTCAGCGGTGACGAGGATGCGATCCATGATCTCGCCGAGGCGACGTAGGCGGCGTCGTCAGACGGTGTGGTTCTGCCGCTCCCAGCAGCGCGTCAGCAACGGGCCGAGGAGCGCCGGCTCGTCCCTGTGAGCGGGGCCGTCGTCACCGTGCGCCGCGACCCCGCTGTCACGTCCCCCCGGCGAGCGATCGCTCCGCCCATTCGTCCGGTCAGTTCCTGCCGGACCTTCTCACGCTTTTCTCATGTCCTTCTCATCTATGCCCGCCCGGTCGCTCCTACGGTCGACCCAGAAACGTTGGGCACAGCAAGGAGGAAGAATGCACGTCCTCATCGTGACGTTCGGACTGGAAGGGCTCACCGAGGCGGAGTACTACCGCGGGTGCGACAGGGACGCTCCGGCGTTCGCCGACATCCCAGGGATGATCGCCAAGGTCTGGATCGCCGACCCCGCCACCAACACCTACGGCGGCGTCTACACCTTCTGCGACCGCGAGTCGCTCGACGCCTATCTCGCCTCCGGGCTCTTCCGGGCGATCCAAGAGGCACCGGCGTTCGCAAGCGTCAGGGCCGAGACGTTCGCCGTCCTCGAGGGTCCGACGCAGGTCACCCACGGCGCCGCCGTGCAGGCGGCGTGACGACAGGCGACCATGGACCCCGTGGTGGCGAACCGCGGGAGCGCCAGCGGCGTCGTCGGTCGGGAGCGAGAGCGGGCCGTCCTCCTCCAGGTGCTGAGGGCAGACGGCCCCCTCGTCGTGTTCGTCCACGGTCCCGGCGGGATCGGCAAGTCGGTCCTCCTCCGCCGCCTCGGCGCCGACGCCGAGGCGGCGGGAGCAGCGCTCGTGCGGCTCGACTGCCGAGACTTCGAACCTACCGAGCACGGTTTCCTCGACGCCTTGAGCCGTGCCGTGTCCGCGAAGGCGGACCGGGTGGACGAGGCGGCGTCGACACTGGCGGGGCTCGGAGAACTCGTCGTCGTTGCCGTCGACGCCTACGAGCTGTTCCGGATCTCCGACCCGTGGCTGCGCTCGCAGCTCGTGCCCGCCCTCGACGACCATGTACGGGTCGTGATGGCCGGGCGGGAGCCTCCCCTCTCCGCTTGGTTCGATGCCCGTGCCGCTCCGAGGCGATTCCGCAGCCTCCTCCTGGGCCCGCTCGAGGACGAGAGCGCCCTCGAGGTCCTCGCAGGCGCCGGCGTGGCTGAGGCCGACGCCCGCGTCATCAACCGGGTCGCCCGCGGCCACCCCCTAGCCCTCCAGGTCGCGGCCGTGGCTCTGCGCGAGCAGTCCGGGCTCCGGGTGGAGGAGGCGGCCGTCCCCCGAGTAATCGAAGAGCTGACGAGGTTGTACGTGGACAACCTCGACGGCCTGACCCGCCGTATCCTCGACGCCGCCGCAGTCGTCCGCCGCATCACCGTGCCGCTCCTCAGCGCCATGCACCCGGACATCGCAGCAGACAAGGCGCTCGAGCGCCTGGCCGGGCTGCCCTTCGTGGATGAGGGACCCGACGGTCTCCGCCTCCACGAGGCCGTCCAAGCCGCGATTGCGACGAGGCTCGCCGCCCGGGACCCGGACGCCCACCGCCGCTACCGGGCGGCCGCCTGGCAGACCCTGCGCCGACAGGTAGGGGAGGCGAGCCGCTCGCAGCTGTGGCGCTACACCGCCGACATGCTCTACCTGCTCGAGAACCCCGCCGTTCGCGAGGCGTTCTTCCCAACGACGGCCCACCTGTACGCGGTGGAGCCCGCACGCCCCGACGACGCAATGGCGATCCGCCAGATCATCGAGCGGCACGAGCCGCCAGCGGCCGCTGCCGTCCTCTCCGCCTGGTGGGAGAGCTGTCCGCTCTCCTTCCGGGCGGTGCGGGACCGTGCCGGCGCGGTGGTCGGGTTCAGCGTCGTTGCCCCCGCCGACGTCGTGCCCTACGGCCTCGCTCGGGCCGACCCCGTCGTCGCCGCCTGGCGTGACCACCTGGCTCGCCACCCCCTACCCAACCGCCAGCGTGCCTTGTTGGATCGCTGTGAGCTCAGCCGCGAGCACGGGGGGAAGCCGAGCGGCGTGCAGGCCGCCACGTGGCTCGACATCAAGCGCATGTACATGGAGATGCGCCCGCACCTGGGTCGCCTGTACACCGTCAGCGCCGACCCGGCCCCTTACGCCGAGGCGCTCACCACGCTCGGGTTCGCGCTCTCTCCCGTCCCGGTCCACCTCGGGCGGGACTACACCTTGGGGTGGCTCGACTTCGGGCCGGAGTCGGTCGACGGGTGGCTGGCCCGCCTCGCTGCCGCCGAGTTGGGAGTCAAGCCCGAGGGGTTGCTCGACGCGGTCAACCGCGAACTGGTGCTCGAAGACGGGCGCGTGGCGCTCACGGCGCTGGAATCCGGCGTGCTCGAATGCCTCCTCGCCCACAGGGGGAAGGCGGTGAGTCGGGCCACGCTCATCGAGCACGCCTGGGGCCACACGTACACGGGTGGAAGCAATGTCGTGGACGTGGTCGTGCGGTCCTTGAGGAAGAAGATGGGGCCGACGGGCTCGGCCATCGAGACCGTGCGGGGTGTCGGGTACCGCCTCAGGACGTGACGTGTCGTCGCCGACAGGGTCAGCCCGACGGCGCCACTCCGGTCGGCGCCGACCCGGCTGCTGCCAGTGCCCGGTTAGGCCGCTCGAGCGGCCCCGGACGGCGCTTCTCCCGATCCCGGCTAGGGTGGTCGGGCCGGGCACCTCACACGGAGGCGCCCGCTGAAAGCGGAAGAGTCAAGTTGACCACAGGTACTGTCAAGTTCTTCAACTCCGAGAAGGGTTTCGGCTTCATCTCGCGAGAAGGGGGCGACGACGTCTTCGTGCACTATTCGAACATCCAGGGGAATGGCTACCGTTCCCTCGACGAGGGCCAGGCCGTCGAGTTCGACGTGGCCCCCGGACGCAAGGGCGAGGAAGCGCAGAACGTCCGGCTGATCTAGCCGCACGTCGCCGGACCGCTGGAGCCGCCGGCTGTGCCGGCGGCTTCTTCGCGCCCGGTCGAACGCCTCGAGGCGAGGGGCCGTCGCCCGCGTCAGCGCCGCGACGACCGACAGGTTGCACCCCCGGCCGGCCAGCGCCACCCCGGCTCCCGGACTCCAAACGCCGGAGGGTGAACCCGGCCGGCGGCGGCCGCCGCTCTACGCCACGTCGCGCTGGCGGAACACCGCCGCCGCGGCCAGGAGCAGGCCCAGCGCCACCAGCGTCAGGAACAGGCCGGCACCGAGGACCGAGCGACCGGGGATGCCCTCGTCGCCGCCGCCGCTCTCGCCGGACACGAACACGATGATGTTGCCCAGCAGCAGCCAGCGGCGCCAGTCCTCCAGGAAGCCGCCGACCACCTGCTCGATGACCACGACGTAGGCGAAGCCGGCGCCCAGGGCGGCGGCGGTGTTGCGGCCCACCGAGGCCAGCGCGAACCCGATTCCCGCCGCGACGGCCACCGTGATCCCGCCCCGGCCGACCACGCCGGCCAGGGTGCCGGCCCACTCGGCGTCGGCGCCCGCGGTCGTGCCGTGGGCCAGCACCGACGGCAGCAGGGCGGCGAACAGCAGCGCCTGGGCGACGAGGAAGAACAGGGCGGCCACGATCATGGCCGCCGCGGCCTTTCCCAGCAGGACCCGGGTCCGCCTGGGCTCCCACGTCAGCAGCGTGGTGAGCGTGCGTGACTGCCAGTCGGCGCCGATGGCCGAGGCGCCCAACAGCCAGCCCACGATGACCAGCGGTGCCGTGGTCCCCTTCAGGATGTCGGACAGGTCGACCAGGGGCAGGCTGTCGTCGCTCGTGCCGCTTGTGTCGATGTCGCACACGCTGCCGGGTCCTTCCACCGGCCCCGGCGGGCCGCGCCGGACGGCGTCGCGCTCGAAGCACTCCTGGAACTGGCGCTGGACCTCCGCCAGCCGGGCGGCCACGGCGGCCGGGTCGGTCTTCTCGGTGTTGACGAAGGTCAGTACGCCGGCCAGCGAGACGGCGAGCACCGCCAGCAGCAGCAGCACCCGGACCAGGCGCCGGGACAGCAGGCGCCGCAGCTCGCCGGCCAGCAGCGCGGTCACGACCCGGTCAGCTCCAAGAAGACGGTCTCAAGGGAGAGCTCCTGCGGGCGCAGCTCGGTCACGTAGAGACCGGCCGTGGCCAGCTCCCGGCTGACCCGCTCGGCCTCGGCCGGCGGCAGCTCGACGCGGATGGCCGTCCCGTCCATGGCGGCCGGGATGCCGGCACGGTGGAGCACGGTCAGCCCGGCGGCCAGGTCCGCCACCTTCACGATCAGCCCCTGCGGCCCGCCGGCCGACAGCACATCGTCCACCGGACCCGACGTCACGCACCGGCCCCGGGCCAGGATGGCCACCCGGTCGCACATCGCCTGCACCTCGCTGAGGATGTGGCTGGACACGAACACCGTCCGGCCCTCGTCGCCGAGGCTGCGCAGGAGCATGCGCACCTCCCGGATGCCGGCGGGGTCCAGCCCGTTGGCCGGCTCGTCGAGCACCAGCAGCTCGGGATCCTTGAGGAGGGCGATGGCGATGCCGAGCCGCTGGCGCATGCCCAGCGAGTAGCCGCGGACCGCATCGCCGGCCCGCTCGGTCAACCCGACCCGGTCGAGCACGGCGTCCACCCGGTCACCGCCGATCCCGTCCAGGCGACCGAGCAGGGCCAGGTTGGTGCGGGCCGACATGCCCGGCGACAGGCCGGGCATCTCCACCAGCGAGCCGACCCGCCCCATCACCCCCGAGAGGTCGCCGGAGGAGTCGGCGCCCAGCAGGCGGCAGCGCCCGGCCGTGGGCCGGGCCAGCCCGAGCAGGCACCGGATGGTGGTGGTCTTGCCCGACCCGTTCGGGCCGAGGAAGCCGAAGACCCCGCCCTCGGGGACTTCCAGGTCGATCCCGTCGATGGCGGCGATGCGGCGTCCCCACGGACGGCGGTACTCCTTGCGCAGGCCCTCCAGCTCGATGACCGGCACCGGCACGGTGTAGCACGATGGCGGGATGGCGACCGGGACGGCAGCGGTGGACGCCGTCCGCCATCTGTGGGCCCCCGAGGGGCCGTTCCTCGACACCGCCAGCTTCGGGCTGCCGCCCCGTCCCGCGTTCGACGCGCTGCATCGGGCGCTCGGCGAGTGGCGGGGCGGCAGCCCGAAGCTGGCGGTGTCGAGGAA
>DATLFQ010000205.1:0-4704 GCA_035540915.1 Acidimicrobiales bacterium | reverse complement strand
CAGTTCCCTGCAAGTGGGACCGAGGTGGTCCTGCGGCGCCGGTCGCCGGCTCTCGCCCCCAGCTAGAGTCCCGCCGGTACGAGTTGGGGGCGGAGACGAAGATGGTCGAGTTCGAGGTCGATGCGAAGGCGGTGGGCCCGCATGCCATCGTGGTCGCCCGTGGTGAACTCGACGCGTACACCGCGCCTCGCCTGCGCGAAACGTTCGTGGACCTCGTCGCGGCGGGCGTCGACCGGTTGGTCGTCGATCTCCGTCAGGTCACCTTCATCGACTCCACCGGCCTCGGCACCCTGGTCGCCACCCGCAAGCGGCTCCGGGTCGCCGACAAGAACCTCTGCATCGTGCTCGAGGAGGACCAGGCGGCCGTCCGGCGTCCCTTCGAGATCACCGGCCTCGCCCGGGTCTTTCCGATCCATTCGACCGTCGAGGCCGCCGTGCACGACTGCCTCGAGGAACCGGCGGCCTAGGCCGACGCCCACCGCCCCCGAGTGCCGCTGACGTTCTTTCGGCACTGAACCCGGCGGAGGTCCGGCTCGGTCGACACCGCAACCTCGTCGCAGAGCCCCTGGAGGATGCGCATACCGGCATCTCGCACCCACGTCGAGTCGTCGAGGCCGAGCACGACGCGCACGGGGGCCGCCGGACGGGCCGGTCCGGAGATCTCGACCACGACCGTCCGCTCCTCGGCCCAGGCCTGGAGCCGGATCACACCCGGGCCGTCGTGGCGGGCGACATCGGCGACGAGCTCCGTCCCGGCCAGGACCAGGTCGTCCCGGGCGGACTCATCGTCGACCGCCTGGTCGAGCCAGACCCGCAGATCGGCCCGCACCGCCGGCAGTTCGGCGAGCCCGTTGGGGAACTCGCGCCGGAGCGGGGCCGCCGAAACCACGGGGGCATCGTTCCCCGCGGCCGGGGAACTATGCGGCGCGCTCGGCGGCCTGGCGCCGGCGGCGGAGGCGGCGGCGCTCGGACTCCGACAGCCCGCCCCAGACGCCCTCCTGCTGGCGGGTGGCCAGCGCCCACTCGAGGCAGGCGGAACGGACCGGGCACGCCGCGCAGACGGCCTTGGCCGGCCCGGCCCCCTCCTCGGTGGCGGGAAAGAAGATCTCGACGTCGCTGTTGCGGCAGGCGGCTTCCGTCCGCCAGTCCTGAGTAGCCATGGGAATTGTCCAACCATTGGGCGCCGGCCGGCATTCCGGGGTGGTCCACGTAGCATCCGGCCATGTCCCAGCGCGTGCAGGGGGTCGTGGCCCGGGCCGCAGGCGCACCGGTGTCGACGGAGACGATCGTGGTGCCAGAGCCGGGCCCCGGGGAGGTGCGGGTCGCCGTCCGGGCCTGCGGCGTGTGCCATACCGACCTGCACTACCGGGAGGGCGCCATCACCGACGACTTCCCCTTCCTGCTGGGCCACGAGGCGGCGGGAACCGTGGAGTCGGTGGGCGACGGGGTGGCCGGCGTGGCCCCCGGTGACTACGTCGTGGTGGCCTGGCGGGCGCCGTGCGGGCGGTGCCGGTCCTGCCGGCGGGGCCGTCCCTGGTACTGCTTCGACAGCGCCAACGCGGCCCAGCCGATGACGCTGGAGGACGGCACGCCGCTCACCGCCGCGCTCGGCATCGGGGCCCTGGCACCGCTCACGCTGGTGGCCGCGGGCCAGGCCGTGAAGGTCGACCCGGCCGCCCGCCCGGCGGCCGCCGGTCTGATCGGCTGCGGCGTGATGGCCGGCTTCGGCGCCGCAGTGAACACGGGCGGCGTCGGCCGGGGGGACAGCGTGGCGGTCATCGGCTGCGGCGGGGTGGGCAGCGCCGCCATCGCCGCCTCCGCCCTGGCCGGCGCCCACCCGGTGATCGCCGCGGACATCGACCCCCGGAAGCTGGAGTGGGCAAGGGCCTTCGGCGCCACCCACACCGTCGACTCCCGCGACACCGACCCGGTGGAGGCGATCCGGGCGCTCACCGGCGGCCACGGCGCCGACGTGGTCATCGAGGCGGTGGGCCGACCCGAGACCTATCGCCAGGCCTTCTACGCCCGCGACCACGCCGGCACGCTGGTGCAGTCGGGCGTGCCGAACCCGACCATGACCATCGAGCTGCCCCTCGTCGACCTGTTCAGCCGGGGCGGTGCGCTCAAGTCGTCGTGGTACGGCGACTGCCTGCCGTCGCGGGACTTCCCGGCCCTCATCGACCTCTACCTGCGGGGCCGCCTCGACCTGGACCGCTTCGTCAGCGAGGAGATCGGCCTCGGCGACGTGGAGGAGGCGTTCGGCCGCATGGGCTGCGGCGAGGTGCTGCGCAGCGTGGTGGTCCTGCCGTGAGGGTGGAGCGGGTCCGCACGGCCGGGGTGTTCTCGCTCGACGGCCAGGACTTCGACGTGGAGAACAACGTCTGGCTGGTGGGCGACGACGAGCACCTGGTCGTCGTCGACGCGGCCCACGACGCCGGGCCGATCGCTGCGGCGGTGGGCGGGCGCACGGTCACCGCCATCGTGTGCACCCACGGCCACAACGACCACGTCAACGCGGCCACCGACCTGGCCGAGCGCACCGGCGCCCCGGTTGCCCTGCACCCCGCCGACCGGATGCTGTGGGACGTGGTCCATCCCGACCGGCCACCCGACGCGGCGCTGGCCGGCGGCCAGGTGCTGGAGGTGGGCGGCGGCCGGGTCGAGGTGCTGCACACGCCGGGCCACAGCCCCGGCGGCGTCTGCCTCCGCCTGGCCGACGAGGCGGTGCTGTTCTCGGGCGACACGTTGTTCAAGGGGGGGCCGGGCGCCACCGGGCGCTCCTTCTCGGACTTCCCGACGATCATCGACTCGATCCGGCGGCACCTGCTCGTGCTGCCGCCGGAAACCGTGGTCCACACCGGCCACGGCGACTCGACCACCGTCGGCGCCGAGTCGCCCCGACTGGACGACTGGATCGCCCGGGGCTACTGACCGCCGCCGGGGTCCTCCTCCTCGTCGTCGGGCGCCGGCCGCCGCCGGCTCCACAGCCACAGCCCGGCCACGAGCAGCACCGGCACCGCCAGACCCAGCGCCTCGTCGATGCCGCTGCCGTGGGCCAGCACCAGGGTCTGCACTGCGGTCATCCTTGCAGCAGGAGGAACAGGCCCCCGGCGGTGTAGGCCACCATGACGGCGAGCAGTGGGTACTGGCTGCGGGTGGCGAGCTTCGGCTTGAAGCGGGCCACCGCCCGGTCGTGGGCCAGCACGACGCCGGCCAGGTGCCCCACCACGATCGAGCCGGCCTGCACCACCGCGATGGTCGTGGTCGACACCACCAGGAAGTCGATGGGCCGGTCGGCCGAGCCGAACAAATCCCACCCCTCGCCGTAGGGGTCCGAGAGCTGGGCCCACGCCCCCTGGCCCTCGAACACCAGCAGCGAGAAGTAGTGGGCGACCGCGTAGGCCAGGGCGATGGGCACCAGGCTGGGCGCGAACCCGTGGACCAGCGTGGCGTCGGGGCGGTCGACGACGCGGGCCGCCGAGCGCATGGCGGCGACGTACAGCAGGGTCACCAGACCCGTGACGAACACCAGCCCGACGGTGGCGACCAGCGACGCCTCCCAGCCCTGGCGCAGGCCGAGGACGTCCTCCCACAGGCCGGTCCGGGTGACGCCGTCGAAGGTGGTGGACCCGAGGGCGACGAGCACGAGGGCGGTGGTCCCCGGATCGGGGCGCACCCGGGCCAGGCCGGCCAGGGGTGGCCGGAGGCGCAGCCGGCCGTCGCCGCCGCGGTGCAGGGGCGCCATGGCGGACAGGAGGCCGAAGAAGGCGGCGAACGCCTCGCCCTGGCGCAGCCACCCGCGGCCCCAACGGGCCGCGCCGGCGAGCACGGCGACCGAGTACACCGCGAGGGCGACCGCGATGACACGGGGCGAGGCGGGATCGGGGTGGCACAGCTCGAGCCAGGCGAACGCCGCCAGCCCGGCCACCGCCGGCCAGCGGCCCCAACGGTAGGGCGGGCGCCGGATCGGCTCGGGCGGCGCCGGGCGACGGCGGGACCGTACCCGTCCGGCCACGGCGGCCAGGGTGTCGTACGGGCTGAGGACCGCCCACAGGTTCCCGACCAGGCCGCTGACCACGGTGAGGCCGACCCAGAACACGACGTAGACGGCCCGGGGCGCCAGGTTGAGGGCCGGGTCCGGGTCGCCGAAGGCGGCGGCCGACAGCACCAGCACGAACAGGACCAGGCCCAGCACGCGAATGACGACCTCGGCCAGCCGGCCCACGGACTGCGCCCACGGGGGGAGCACCGCCTCCCGGACGCCGTGCTCCAGCCGGGCCCGGGGCCACAGCACGGCCAGCGCCGCGAAGGAGGCCAGCAGCGCGGCCGCCGCCCCGTAGGTGACCAGCCACAGCGGCAGCGGAAGGTCCGATCGGCCCCCGAGGCCGTGGGCGGCCGCCGGCGCGGCCGTGGCGAGGAGCGTCAGCCCGGCGATGCCGGCGGCCAGGGCCCCGGCTCGCCGGTGCCTCACCGGACCTCCAGCTCGCCCAGGCGCAGCTTGGCGTCCTCGAGCTCGATCTCGAACTGGCCCGGGATGTCGGTCGTCAGCACCAGCGTGGCGTCGGCACCGGGGGCCACGTCGGCGTGAAGGTCGTAGCCGTGGAGGTGGACCTCGTCGGCCACGTCGCTGCGGACGACGATGCGCAGCGAGGCGCCGACCCGCGACTCGATGGTGCGGCGGCCTCCGACGACGGCCCTGTCCCG
>DATLFQ010000204.1:0-29243 GCA_035540915.1 Acidimicrobiales bacterium | reverse complement strand
GTGTCGGTGGTGGTCTGGACCTTGTGCACCTTGCGGACGTGGTCCGAGACCTTCGCCATCAACTCGTCCTCACTGCCGGCTGATCCCTGCCAACGGCAGGCGTGGTCGGCATCTCTTCACCTGAACTGGTAGGCCACCTCGGCTCCTTTGTGGTCTGGCGTCACTCGCTGTCTTGCAGCGTCTTCGGAGCCAGCTGCCGGCCCGGATGGCGCCGGCAGTACGGTGAGGCGGTGCGAATCGGCCTCGTGTGCCCGTACAGCCTCAGCGTGCCGGGCGGCGTCCAGAGCCAGGTGCTCGGCCAGGCCAGAGCGCTGCGGGCCCTCGGGCACCACGCGCAGGTTCTGGCGCCGTGCGACGATGCGCCGCCCGAGCCGGGCGTCACCCCGCTGGGACGGTCGGTCCCGGTTGCCTCCAACGGCTCGCGGGCGCCGCTGGCCCCCGATCCGGCCTGCGCCCGGCGCACCCTGGCGGCGCTGCGGGCGGAGGACTTCGACATCGTCCACCTGCACGAGCCGCTGTGCCCGGGGCCGACGCTGGTCGCGCTGGTCCTGGCCGAGGGCCCCTTCGTCGGGACCTTCCACCGGGCCGGCGCCAGCACCTTCTACCGGGCCCTGCGCCCGGCGCTGCGGCGCCTGAGCCGCCGGCTGAGCGTCCGTGCGGCGGTGTCCGAGGACGCCCGGGCCACGGCCACCTCGGCGATCGGCGGCCGCTACGAGCTGGCGTTCAACGGCATCGAGGTCGAGCGGTTCGCCAAGGCCACCCCGTGGCCCAGCGAGGGGCCGACGGTGATGTTCCTCGGGCGCCACGAGCAGCGCAAGGGACTCGGCGTGCTGCTCGAGGCGATGGGCCGGCTACCGCCGGACGTGCGGCTGTGGGTGGCCGGCCAGGGGCCGGAAACGGCCGAGCTCCGGGCGGCGACCGCTGGCGACCGGCGCATCGAGTGGCTCGGCCAGATCGACGACGCCGAGCGGGCGGCCCGGCTGCGGGCGGCGGACGTCTTCTGCGCACCGTCGCTGCACGGCGAGTCGTTCGGGGTGGTCTTGCTCGAGGCCATGGCCGCGTCCACGGCGATCGTGGCCAGCGACCTTCCGGGTTACCGCAACGTGGCCCGGTCCGGCGCCGAGGCGCTGCTGGTCCCCCCGGGTGAGCCGGCGGCCCTCGCCGCCGCGCTGGCGCGGGCGCTGACCGACGCCGGCCTGGCCGATCGCCTGGTGGCGGCCGGCGAGGCGCGGGCCATGGAGCTGTCCAGCGAGCGGCTGGCGGAACGGTACGTCGAGCTGTACGAGCGGGTCCTGGCCGCCCGGCCGGACTGAGCGGGCGGGCAGGGCGAACCGGACGCAGGGGTGACCGCCCGGTCGCCCACGCGGTTCGCCGGCGGTCAGCCTGCGGGGAGGTCGAGCACCAGGCGGCTGGGGCCGCCGAGGGCGCTGACGGCGACAGTGGGGATCTTGGTGCGCAGGCCGATGACCCAGGTGACCTGGCCCTCGAAGTCGCCGACCAGCACGGCCTCGGTCACCACGCTGGTGCTCATCCCCTCGAGGCGCTTGGGCCCCTCGTAGGTGAGCACGACGTTCTCGCCCTCGAAGCGGGCGGTGGCCGCGTTCTCCAGGCGGACCTCCAGCAGCGCCTCGCCCTCGACCTCCACCGGCTTGCCCGAGCCGTCCTGGGTCACCGGCCGGGTGGTGAAGTCGATCGTGTAGCCCGGGACGACTGGGTCGAACTCGAACACCACCCGGTCGCCCCCCGTGCGGGCGCCGATGCGGGCCCCGGTGAGGTGGGCCCGCTCCGTCCCCGCCGGCGCGGTGATCGGCGGCGGTCGGCCGCCGGCGACGGTGTCGGGCGGGGCGGTGCCGGGTGAGGTGCCGAGCGAGCTTCCCGGGACGGTGGAGCCAGGGGAGCCGGGGGTGATGGTGGGGTCGTCGCCGCGGTTGCACCCGGCTGCCGCGAGGAGGCACGCGGCAACGAGGACCGACCCCACCCGGCGGCGCATCGGGCCACGGTAGCGGGCCGGCCCCGGGCGCGGCACGGTCCCTCCGGATGAAACGGAGGGGACGTGCCAGGCAGCGACTGTGGAAGGGTCAGTCGGGCCGGATGGGGCCCTGCGCCGATGCGCGCACGGACATCGAGACCCGGTGGCGGAACCCGAGGCCGAGGGCGATCAGGGAGGCGACGATGGCGGCCATCCGGACGCCGTCGCCGCCGGTCCGCGGGACTGCTCGATCGCGACGGGCGCCGGCCCGCGAGCCGGCTGGGCCGCGGCGGCGGCGAACTCCGAGGCGCCCGCCCCGGACATGGCCCGACCGGGCCGTTCGGCGGGCGCCGAGGACCATCCCGGCGGCCGGTCGCGCCGGAGGGCGCCGCCTACACTGCGCCCCTTGGACGAGCAGGTGGCCGCCAACAGGCGCCGGTCGGTGGTGCTGGCGGCGGCCTTCGTGGTGGTGGCGGCGGCGGTGGTCGCCGGGCTGGGCCTGGCGCTCGGCGGCGGGCCGGTGGCCCTCCTCGTGGCGGTGGCCGTCCCGGCCGCCCTGGTCGCGGTTGCCTGGTGGAAGTCCGACGCGGTCGCGCTCGCCGTCAGCCACGCCCGGCCGGCGGACCCGGTGGCCCACGCCCGGCTGCACAACCTGGTCGAGGGCCTGTGCGTCACCGCCGGGCTGCCGATGCCCCGGGTCTACGTGGTCGACGACGACGGCCTGAACGCCTTCGCCGTGGGGCGCCATCCCCGCCACGCCGCGGTGGTCGTGACGACCGGCCTGTTGGCGGGGCTCAGCCGAATCGAGCTGGAGGCGGTCCTGGCCCACGAGCTGTCCCACGTGAAGAGCCACGACATCGTGGTGTCGACCCTGGCGGTCACCATGGTGGGCACGGCCGCCCTGGTCGGGGACTGGGGGCTGCGCGTCCTGCGCCGGGGCGGGCCCGGCCATCGCCACGACCAGCACCGGCGGAGCGCCGGACCCGCTGCGGTGGTGGCCGTCCCGGCGCTGGCCTTCCTGGCCATGACGCCGCTGGCCGCCCGGCTGATGCACCTTGCCGTCGGCCGTCGCCGGGAGGCGGTGGCCGACCTCACCGGCGTGGCCCTCACCCGGTACCCTCCTGGGCTGATCGCCGCCTTGGAGAAGCTGCGGGACGGCACCACCGAGGTGCACTCCGGCTCGGCGGCCACCGCCCACCTGTGGATCGGGTCACCGGTCGCCCGCCCGCCATCGGGCGGCGCGGCGGCCTGGCTCGGGCGCATGTTCGACACCCACCCGCCCCTCGAGGAGCGCATCGAGGCGCTCAGGGAGCTCTGATCCCGACGTGTTGACCCGAACCTACCGACGCACCGCCGCCACCGCACTGGCCGCCGCCGCGCTCGTCACCGCCGCTTGCGGGGGCGACGACGACGAGGCCGCCGACGTCGACCAGACCTCGACCACGGCACCGGCCGAGCCGGCCGCCGGCGGCGGGCCGCTGACCGGTCTGCCCATCGAGGCGGCCCGGGCCGGCCGCCCGGCCCTCATCGTCAAGATCGACAACGCCCCGATGGGCCGGCCGCAGGCCGGGATCAACCAGGCCGACGTCGTGCTGGAGGAGATGGTCGAGGGCGGCATCACCCGCCTGGCCGCCGTGTTCCACTCCCAGGAGCCCGAGAGCGTTGGGCCGGTGCGGTCGGCCCGGACCACCGACATCCTGTTCGGCGCCGCGCTCAACCGGCCGCTGTTCGGCTACTCGGGCGCCAATGCCGCCTTCGCCGCCCAGGTGGCCAGCTCGTCGCTGGTCGACGTCGGCCAGGGCGCCTCGCCGGGCGACTACCGCCGCGAGCCGGGCCGGCCCCGGACCTACGACCTGTTCTCGTCGGTCCCCAAGCTGTACGACCCGCTCCCCGAGGGGGCCGGGCCTCCGCCGGCCCTCTTCCGCTACCGGCCCGAGGGCCAACCGAGCGCCGCCGCCGGTGCCGCCCCCACCACCGGCGTGAGCATGGAGTACAAGGCCAACGTGCGCACCGCGGTGGACTGGAAGTGGGACGCTGGCTCGGGCACCTGGAAGCGGACCCAGAACGGCACCGCCCACGTCGACGCCGACGGCGCCCAGGTGGCGCCCCGCAACGTCGTCGTGCAGTTCGTCACCTATACCGACACGGGCCAGCGGGACCGCTCCGGCGCCGCCGTGCCCGAGGCCGACCTGATCGGCGAGGGCGACGCCTGGGTGTTCACCGACGGCAAGGTCGTCATGGGCCGGTGGAAGAAGGCGTCGGCCGAGGCAGTCACCGAGTACCTCGACAGCGCCGGTGCGCCCGTCGCGCTCACGCCCGGCCAGACCTGGATCGAGCTGCCCCAGCCCGGCACCGCCAAGGTGGCCGGCTGATGCGGAAGGGCTGCCGGGGGGCGGCGCTGGCAGTGGCCGGGTTGCTGGCGCTGGCCGGCTGCAGCGGCGGCGGCGAAGGGGACGACGCGTCGGGGCCGCGTGCGGACGGGCCCGCCGGCGGCGACTCGACGCCCACCACCGAGGCACCGCCGGCACTCTCGCCGCTGACCGGGCTGGCCAGCGCCAACGCCGGCCGTCCGGCGCTGGTCGTCAAGATCGACAACGCGCCCGGGGCCCGGCCCCAGGCCGGGCTCGAAAAGGCCGACGTCGTGTTCGAGGAGGTGGTGGAGGGCGGCGAGGTGCGGTTCCTGGCCGTGTTCCAGTCCAACGACGCCGAGTCGGTGGGGCCGGTGCGCTCGGTCCGGCCGGTGGACCCCGACATCGTGTCGCCCCTCGGGGGGCTGTTCGCGTACTCCGGCGGCGCCCCCCAGTTCACCGCTCTGATCCGCCGGGCGCCGGTGACGCTGGTCGGCTTCGACGAGCTGACGCGGGCCTACACCAAGCGCCGGGACCGCAGGGCGCCGTCCAACCTGTTCACCTCGACCGCCGCCCTCTACGCAGGCGCCCAGGCCGACGACGGCGCCCCACCGCCGCTGTTCCGGTTCCTGGACGGCGGGGCCCCGTTCGCCCCACCGGGCGTGGCGCCGGCCACGCACCTGACGGTGAACGTGTCGGGCCGGTCACGGGCCGATTGGGACTTCGACGCGGCCGCCGCGCTCTGGCGGCGGGGCACCAACGGGACCGCCCACACCGTCGAGGGCGGCGCCCAGCTGGGGTTCACCAACGTCGTCGTGCAGTTCGTCCCGTACCGCAACACCAGCTCCCGCGACCAGTCCGGCAACCTGGTACCCACTGCGGCGGTGGTCGGCGAGGGACCGGTGTTGGTGCTGTCGGGCGCGCAGACGGTGCGGGGCACGTGGGCCAAGGCGTCGCCCGAAGCCGTCACCGAGTACCGCGACAGCGCGGGCGCGCCCCTGGCCCTCACCCCGGGCTCCACCTGGGTCACGCTCGCTCCCACGGGCGCCGCCACCTCGGTGACCTGAGGACGGCGAGCGCGCCGCCGCCGGCTATCCCGGACCGATCGGGGCCGGCCCGCCGTAGAATCGGGTCCCATGGGGACCACTGAGGAACCGCGCACGGGGACCGTGCGGGTCAAGCGCGGGCTGGCCGAGATGCTCCGCGGCGGCGTGATCATGGACGTCGTCACGGCCGAGCAGGCCAAGGTGGCCGAGGACGCCGGTGCAGTGGCGGTGATGGCCCTGGAGCGCGTGCCGTCGGACATTCGCCGCGACGGTGGCGTGGCCCGGATGAGCGACCCTGCGCTGATCGAGGGCATCAAGGCGGCCGTCACCATCCCGGTGATGGCCAAGGCGCGGATCGGCCACCTGGCCGAGGCGCAGGTGCTGGAGGCCCTCGGCGTTGACTACATCGACGAGAGCGAGGTGCTGACCCCCGCCGACGAGGCCCACCACATCGACAAGTCCCGCTTCACCGTGCCCTTCGTCTGCGGCGCGACCTCGCTGGGCGAGGCGCTGCGCCGGATCTCGGAGGGGGCGGCCATGATCCGCTCCAAGGGCGAGGCCGGCACCGGGGACGTGAAGGAGGCGGTGCGCCACCTGCGGGCCATCCTCGGCGACATCCGCCGGCTCGGCGTGGCCGACCCGGCCGAGCTGTACGCGGCGGCCAAGGCGCACCAGGCGCCGATCGGCCTGGTGCAGGAGGTGGCGGCCGCCGGCCGCCTGCCGGTGCCCCTGTTCTGCGCCGGGGGCATCGCCACGCCGGCCGACGCCTCGCTGGTCATGCAGCTGGGGGCCGAGGCCGTCTTCGTCGGCTCCGGCATCTTCAAGTCGTCCGACCCGGCCCGCACGGCCCGCGCCATCGTGGAGGCCACCGCCCACTACGGCGATCCGGCCATCGTGGCCAAGGTGAGCCGGGGCCTGGGCCAGGCCATGCGGGGCGTCGACAGCGGCTCGGTCGAGCTGAAGCTGGCCGACCGCGGGTGGTGAGCCGGTGAAGGTCGGCGTGCTGGCCCTGCAGGGCGACCGTCGCGAGCACGCCGCCGCGTTGGCTGCGGCGGGTGCCCACCCGGTCATGGTGCGGGTGCCGGCCGACCTGCACCCGGTGGAGGCCCTCGTGCTGCCGGGCGGCGAGTCGACCACCATCTCGCTGCTGCTGGAGTCCTCGGGCCTTGCGCCGGTGCTGGCCGAGCGGCTGGCGGCCGGCCTGCCCGTGCTGGGAACCTGCGCCGGCATGATCCTGCTCGCCCGAGATGTGGTGGACGGCCGTCCCGATCAGCGCAGCTTCGGCGTCATCGACATGACCGTGCGCCGCAACGGCTTCGGCCGGCAGGTCGACTCGTTCGAGGCGCCCGTCGCCGTCGACGGCCTGGACGGCGGGCCGGTCACCGCCGTGTTCATCCGGGCGCCGCGGGTCGAGACGGTGGGACCGGGCGTCGAGGTGCTGGCCCGCTGGGAGGGCCGCCCCGTCCTGTGCCGCCAGGGCGCGGCCATGGCGGCCAGCTTCCATCCCGAGCTGTCGGGCGACGCCCGGTTGCACAGGCTCTTCCTCGACCAGGTGGCGAGCTAGATGTCCGGCCACTCCAAGTGGGCGACGATCAAGCACAAGAAGGGGGCCCAGGACAAGGCCCGCGGCAAGCTGTTCGCCAAGCTGATCCGCCAGGTCGAGGTGGCGGCCCGCGAGGGCGGCGGCGACGTCAACGCCAACGCCACGCTCCGCACCATGTTCAACAAGGCCCGTGACGCGTCGGTGCCGACGGACACCATCGACCGGGCCATCAAACGGGGGACCGGCGAGCTGGAGGGGGTGCGCTACGAGGCCATCTCCTACGAGGGTTACGCGTCAGGAGGCGTGGCCGTCATCGTCGAGTGCCTCTCCGACAACCGCAACCGGACGGGCGCCGACATCCGCAGCATCTTCGCCAAGAACGGCGGCTCGATGGCCGAGCCGGGCGCCGTCGCGTGGCAGTTCCAGCGGACCGGCGTGGTGCTGCTGCCCAAGCGCATCGAGGAGGACGAGCTGATGCTGGTCGCCCTCGACGCCGGCGCAGACGACGTTATGGACCTGGGGGAGAGCTGGCAGGTCACCTGCCCGCCGGCCGAGCTAACCCGCCTGCGGGGTGCGCTGGAGGACGCCGGCATCGCCGTCGACAGCGCCGAGGCCACCCTCCTGCCGACCTCGGTGCTCCGCGTGGACGACGAGGCCGAGGCCCGGCGCGTGCTGCGGTTGATGGATGCGCTGGAGGATCACGACGACGTCCAGAACGTGTACGCCAACTTCGACATCCCCGACTCGGTCCTCGAGCTGGTCGAGGCCTGAGGTGGCCAGCCGGCCCGGCGTCGGCGACCCGGCGCCGGTCTTCACGCTGCCGGGCACGCCCGGGGGGATTCCCTACGCCCTGGAGGAGCAGCGGGGCCGGCCTGTGGTGCTGGTCTTCTACCCGGCCGACAACACGCGGGTGTGCACGCTGCAGCTCCGCCACTACAGCGCCGACCTCGGGCAGTTCGCGGGGTTGGGGGCGACCGTCTGGGGGCTCAGCCCCCAGGACCTGGACAGCCACGAGCGGTTCTCGGCGGCGAACGACCTGGTCATCCCCCTGCTGGCCGATGTCGACAGGGCCGTGGGCCGGGCCTACGGCATCGTGGGGCCGCTCGGCTTCTACAAGCGGTCGGCGTTCGTGGTCGACGGCGTGGGTGTGATCCGCTACGCCCACCGCTCGTCCCAGGGCATGACCTACCGGAAGACCGACGAGCTGGTGGAGGCGGTGCAGGCCGCGCTGTAGGGGCCGCGTCGTCACGGTCCACCACCGCCGCACCACCCTGCGGTATGGTGCCGAACGAGTGTTCGCACTGGGCATCGATCCGGGGGTCTCGCGCTGCGGGTACGGGCTGGTGAGCCGGGAGGGCGCGCGCTACGTCGCCCTGCGGGCGGGCGTGCTCACCACGCCTCCGGCCGATCCGCTCCCGGAGCGGCTGGCCGCGCTCGCCGAGGACCTGCGCGTCCTGATCGGCGAGTGCCGTCCGCAGGTGGTCGTGGTCGAGCGGGTCTTCTTCCAGACCAACGTGCGCACGGCCATGTCAGTGGGCCAGGCCAGCGGGCTGGCCCTGGCCACGGCGGCGGCAGCCGGCTGCCAGGTGGCCCAGTACACCGCCAACGAGGTCAAGCAGGCGGTGGCCGGCTACGGCAGCGCCGGCAAGGCCCAGGTCCAGCGCATGGTCCAGGCTCTCTTGCGCCTGCCCGAGCGCCCGAGCCCGCCGGACGCCGCCGACGCCCTGGCCCTCGCCCTGTGTCACCTGGCCGTGCCCGAGGCGCTGCGCCGGGCCGCCGCTGGGGTGATCGGGTGATCGGGTCACTGCGGGGCCAGGTGCTGGACCGCCAGCCGC
Source organism: Acidimicrobiales bacterium (assembly GCA_035540915.1). Lineage (GTDB taxonomy): Bacteria > Actinomycetota > Acidimicrobiia > Acidimicrobiales > DATLFQ01. The sequence continues at coordinate 20,502 of DATLFQ010000204.1, read as the reverse complement.
CGACCGAGCTGCTGGTCGAGGTGGGCGGCGTCGGCTATCGCGCCCACGTGCCGGTGGCCACGCTGGGCGCCTCGCCGGTCGGCGCGGCCGTCCTGCTCCACGTCCACACGCATGTGCGGGAGGACGCCATCGTCCTGTACGGGTTCGGGTCGCTGGACGAGCGCCGGTGCTTCGAGGCGCTGCTCGGCGCCCACGGCGTCGGACCGGCCCTGGCCCTGGCCATCCTGTCCGCGCACGCACCGGAGTCTCTGCGGCGGGCGGTGGCCGAGGAGGACGCAGATGCCCTCACCTCGGTACCCGGCGTCGGCAAGAAGACGGCAGCCAGGCTGCTCCTCGAGCTGGGCTCGCGCCTGGAGGGCCCGGCGCTGGACCCACCGGCACCGAACGGGCTCCGGGGCGACGTGCGGGCGGCGCTGGCGTCGCTCGGTTACGGGCCCGACGAGGTGACGCAGGTGGTGCGGGCCCTGCCCGACGAGGGCACCGTCGAGGAACTCGTGACGTCGGCCCTCAAGCAGCTGGCCGGGGCCCGGTGAGCCCGCGCGAGGAGCTGCTGGCCGGCCAGGTTGCGGACCCGGCCGAGGCCGCCGAGGAGGTCGGGCTGCGGCCCCGCCGGCTGGCCGAGTTCGTCGGCCAGGTCCAGCTCAAGGACCACCTCGACATCATCCTCGAGGCGGCCCGCCGGCGGGGCCAGGCCGCCGACCACCTGCTCTTCGCGGGACCGCCGGGGCTGGGGAAGACCACGTTGTCGGCCATCGTGGCGGCCGAGATGGGCGTGGGCCTGCGCATCACGTCGGGGCCGGCGCTCGTGCGGGCCGGCGACCTGGCCGCCATCCTCACCGACCTGCACGACGGCGACGTGCTGTTCATCGACGAGATCCACCGCCTGGCGCGGGCCGTCGAGGAGGTCCTCTACCCGGCCATGGAGGACTTCCAGCTGGACATCGTGCTGGGCAAGGGGCCGGCGGCCCGCTCCATCCGCCTGGACCTCCCCCGGTTCACCCTCGTCGGTGCCACCACCCGGACCGGACTCATCACCGGCCCCCTGCGGGACCGCTTCGGGTTCGTGGCCCGCCTCGACCACTACCCGGTCGAGGACCTGGTCACCATCGTCCAGCGGGCCGGGGCGATCCTGGGCGTGGCCCTGGAGCCGGGCGGCGCCCGGGAGATCGCCGGCCGAGCGCGGGGTACGCCCCGCATCGCCAACCGCCTCCTGCGCCGCGTGCGCGACTTCGCCGAGGTGCGGGGCGACGGCACCGTCACCCAGGGCGCGGCCTCGGCCGGGCTGGCCTTGTTCGGCGTGGACGAGGCCGGCCTCGACAAGGTGGACCGGGCCATTCTCACCGCCCTGTGCCAGCACTTCGGCGGCGGGCCGGTCGGCCTCTCGACCCTGGCGGTCAGCGTGGGCGAGGAGACCGAGACGGTGGAGGACGTGTACGAGCCCTTCCTGCTGCAGCTCGGCCTGCTGCACCGCACGCCGCGGGGCCGGGTCGCCACCGCGGCCGCCTGGCGCCACCTCGGCTTGGCGCCACCGGCTCAGGCGCTCGGGCTGTTCGCCGACCATTCGGGCGAAAGCGTCGGATAGCCACGACTCCCCCGTAAAAGCTGCTCGAGCCCAGGTTGACGATCTACACGGCCGACGCGCTGGCGCGTACACGCGCAGTACCGGTCATTGACCCCCGGTTCCGCCGGCTCCCGGCCGAGAGCGAACGCTCCGGCGACGAGGCCGGCCTGGCGAAGCCTCATCCGGCCACCGGTTCCTGCGAGACGTCGGGCTCCAGGTACATCACCCGGGCCTCGGGGACCTGGGCTCGCACCGCCGATTCGACGGAGTCGATGGCGCTGGCCAGGCCGGCCCCCGTCAGGGCCGGGTCCAGCTCGACCTTGGCGCCCACCAGCAACTCCTCGGGCCCGAGGTGCTGCGTTCGCATGTGGATCACCCGCCGCACGGAGGGATGCTCCTCCATGATGCGTCGGATGGTGGCGACCGTGGCCGGCGACGCCCCCTCGCCCAGCAGGAGGCTCTTCATCTCCACGATGAGCACGACGGCGATCACGCCCAGCAGGACGCCGATCACCAGCGTGCCGGCGGCGTCCCAGCGGGGGTTGCCGGTCACCTCGGCCAGGCCCACTCCCGTCAGTGCGAACACCAGGCCGGCCATGGCCCCGATGTCCTCCAGGAGCACGACGGGCAGCTCGGGGGACTTGGAGTGGCGGATGAACGACCACCACGACTGACTGCCCTTGGACCGCCGGCTCTCGCGTATGGCGGTGCCGAGCGACCACGTCTCGAATCCGATGGCGACCACCAGGATGGCGACCGCGACGCCGACCGACTCGAGCTCGTGGGGGTGGCGCAGCTTCTCGAACCCCTCGTAGAGGGCGAACAGCGACCCCAGGGTGAAGATGACCAGGGCCACCACGAACGACCAGAAGTAGCGCTCGCGGCCGTACCCGAAGGGATGCTCGGGCGTCGCCACGCGCCGGGCCCGGGAGCCACCCAGCAGCAGCAGACCCTGGTTGGTGCTGTCGGCCACCGAGTGGACCGACTCGGCCAGCATCGAGGACGCCCCCGTGACGAGGAACCCGAAGAACTTGGCGACGGCGATGGCGGCGTTGGCGAAGAACGCGGCGAGGATGGCCTTGCGGCTCCCTTCCTGCATGGCGCCGGATGGTAGACGGCGGGCCGGCCGCTACGGTCGCCTCGGTGGACGTCGTGCTCACGGGCCGGTTCGGCCTCGCCTCGGGCGGCGTCGTCCTGGACGGCGACAGCCTGGGTCGGCTCGGGCGCCTGCTGCTGGCCTGCCTGGTGTCGGAGCGCCATCGCACCGTGCCTCGCGACGAGTTGGCCGACGTGCTCTGGGGCCACGACCCGCCGCGCACCTGGGAGACGTCGCTGCGGGTCGTCGTGTCCAAGGTCCGGTCGCAACTGGTGGCCGCCGGCCTGCCGGCCGCACTGGTCGCCACGGTGCCCAACGGGTACCGGTTCGTGCCCGGCGCCGCCGCCGTCGCGGTCGACGTGGAGCGGGCCGTGCGGGCGGTCGAGGGGGCCGAGGAGGCGCTGCGGGCCGGGCGGGCCGGCGACGCGGCCCAGCTGGCGGGCGACGCCGCCGCCGTCGCCGCCCGGCCCTTCCTGGGCGGTGAGGCCGGCCCGTGGGCTGAGCGCCGCCAGGCCGAGCTCCGGGCCCTGCACCTCCGGGCGCTGCTGGCGGCGGCCGACGCCGCCCTCGCCGCCGGCGACCCCGCCGCCGCGCTGGAGGCGTCCGAGGAGGCCGTCGCGCTGGAGCCGTTCCGGGAGGCGGCCCACCAGCGGGTCATGGCGGCCCACTCGGCGGCCGGCAACCGGGCCGAGGCGCTGCGGGCCTACGAGCGTTGCCGCCGGCTCCTGGTCGAGGAACTGGGCGTCCCGCCCTCGGGCGCCGTGCAGGCTGCCTACGAACGGCTGCTACGCGACGATGGCGCGGGGAGGGCCGGCGCGCCGGCCGCCCGCGCCGTGGTCCCGGAGCCGACCAGCTTCGTGGGGCGGCGCCCGGAGCTGGCCGAGGTTCGCCGTCTGCTGGCCGGCGGCCGCCTGTTGACGCTGCTGGGCACCGGGGGGGTGGGCAAGACCAGGCTGGCCCGTGCCGCCACCGCCGGCATGGAAACGGTGCTGGTGGAGCTGGGTGCGGTGTCCGGGGCCGGTGCGGTCGCCCAGGAGGCCCTGGCCGCCCTGGGCGTGCGCGAGACCGCCGGTCTGGGCCCGGTGGGGTCGGTGGCGGCGTCGCTGGCCGGTCGATCCGCCACGCTGATCCTGGACAACTGCGAGCACGTGATCGACCAGAGCGCCGAGCTGGCCGCCGCCGTGCTGCGGTCGGCCCCGGGCGTGCGGGTGCTGGCCACCAGCCGCGAGCCGCTGCGGCTCGCCGGCGAGGTGACCTGGCCGGTGCCGCCGCTGTCGACGGAGGATGCCATGACCCTGTTCCGCGAGCGGGCCCGGGCGGTGCGGCCCGACGTCGACTGGCAGACGGTGGAGCCGGCGGTCGCGCACGTCTGCCGGCGGCTCGACGGCATCCCGCTCGCTCTGGAGCTGGCCGCGGCGCGCACCCGCTCGCTGTCGGTGGACGAGATCGCCGGGCACCTCGACGACCGCTTCCGGTTGCTCACCGGGGGCGCCCGCGACCTCCCCGTCCGCCAGCAGACGCTGCGCGCCGCCGTCGACTGGACCTACGAGGCGCTGCCCGCCGGCGAGGCCCGGTTGTTCGACCGCCTCTCCGTCTTCGCCGGCACCTTTCCCCTCGAAGCGGCCGAGCAGGTGTGCGCCGACGGCGACCTCGAGTCGGGCGAGGTCCTGGTCCTGCTGGCCGGCCTGGTCGACCGGTCGCTCGTGCTGGCCGAGCCACTCGGCCCCCGCACCCGGTACCGGCTGCTGGAGACGTTGCGGCAGTACGGCGCCGAGCGCCTGGCCGCGTCGGGCGACGGCCCGGCTGTTCGCGATCGCCACCTGGCCTGGGCCATGGAGTCGGCCGCCAGAGCTGACCGCCGCCTGGGCGGCCCGGAGCAGGCGGGCGCCCTCGAGGAGCTGGAGTTGGCCCATGACGACGTCCGGGCCGCCCTGACCTGGGCCGCCCAGGTCAGCCCGGAAGCGGCCCTTCGCCTGGCCAGCGACCTGGGCCGCTTCTGGGAGGTGCGCGGTCACCTGACGGCCGGCCGGGGAGCGCTGGAGTCGGCACTCGCCGCCGCCGCCCCGGCCGCGCCGTCGCCGGCCCGGGCCCGGGCGCTGGACTGGGCCGGGATCCTGGCCCAGCAGCAGGGCGACTATGCCGAGGCGGCCGCGCGCTTCCGGGCCAGCCTGGCCGTCCACCGGGAGCTGGGCCACGAACGAGGGGTGGCCGCCGGCCTCCACGGGCTGGGCAACCTCGCGGCGCTCCGGGGCGACCTGGCCGAGGCGGCCGCACTCTACGAGGAGAGCCTGGCCATGGGCCGCCGCTCCGGGGACGCCGAGGTGCAGGCCGCCGCCCTGACCAACCTCGGCTCGGTGGCCGAGAACCGGGGCGATCTCGGGGCGGCCCGTGCCCTGTTCGAGGATGGCCTCGCCCTGCGGCGGCGGCTGGGCGACGAGCACGCCATCGCCCTCCTGACCGGCAACCTGGGCTACGTCGCCTTCCAGGAGGGCGACCGGCCGAGGGCCCGCCGCCTGCTCGACGAGAGCCTCGCCATCCGCCGGCGCCTGGGCGACCGCGCCGGCACCGCGAACGCGCTGGCGAACCTGGGCTCCCTGGCCCTCGCTGGGGGCGACCTCCACCTCGCCGCCGCGCACCTGGCCGCCAGCCTCGAGCTGGCCGAGGCCGTCGGCGACCTGCGCGGCGCCACGCTGGCCCGCCTCCGCCTGGCGCGCGTGGCCCGGGCCCGCGGCGACCTGGCATCAGCCGTCGAGCTCGACCGCCGGGCCGTCCCGCCGGTCGGCCACCTCCGGGCGGCCCGGACCATCGCCGAGTGGCTGGAGGGCCTGGCGGCGACGTCGGTGGGGCTCGGCGACCACGAGCGGGCCGCCGCGCTGCTCGGGGCGGCCGCCCGGTTGCGGTCCACCATCGGCGCTCCGGTCCCCGCCGGCGAGCGGGCGGCGGTGGCCGACCTGGCGGCCCGGGCCAGATCGGCGCTGGGCGACGACGCCTTCGCCCGCGCCGAGTCGGCCGGGGCGACGGCGGGCACCGCCGGGGTAGACGGGGCCGTGGCCCTGGCCTGGCGCGACATGCCCGGCGCGGCCCACCTGGGAGACGACGAGGGAGGCGACGAGGGCGGCGACCAGGGTCACGGGCCGATGCCGCGCTAGGGTGTCTCGCTCCCGGCCCGGCCGGGCGGAGCCTCCCGGACACCATCTGACTGCTCCCTGATCTGACTGCTCGTGGCCAACCTCCTCTTCCCGCTGCTCTTCCTCGGCCTGATGTGGTTCCTGCTCGTACGGCCCCAGCAGCAGCGGGTTCGTCGCCAGCGCGAGCTGGTGGCCTCCCTGGTGGTCGGTGACGTGGTCGTGACCGCGGGCGGGATCGTCGGCACTATCGTCGGGCTGGACGAGGACGAGGCCCGCCTGGAGGTCGCACCCGGCGTCGAGATGCGCTTCCTGCGCTACGCCGTCAACGCCCGCGTCGGCGGCGACGGCGGCAGCCCGGCGCTGGACACCGGACCGGACGAGTAGCGGTGCGGCGGGGACTGATCGTCTCGCTGGCCGGCATCGTGCTGGTCGCCCTGGCCATGCTGGCCGGCACGGTGGCGGCCGGGAACTCCCCCGAGCTGGGGCTGGACCTGCAGGGCGGCGCGTCGGTGGTCCTGCGCCCCAAGGGCGACGTGGACCGCGGCACGTTGGACCAGTCCATCGAGATCATCCGCAACCGGGTGGACGGCCTGGGCGTGGCCGAGCCGGACATCAGCCGCCAGGGCGAGAACATCATCGTCCAGTTGCCGGGGGTGAAGGACCAGCAGCGGGCGCTCGACATCGTCGGCCAGACCGCCGAGCTGCGGTTCCGCCCGGTGCTCGGCAGCGTGCCGGTCAGCGAGACCGAGGCCCCACCCACCCCCGGGACCACCACCACCACGCTCGACCCGGCTGCGGCGGCCACCAGCACCACGCTCGACCCGGCCGCCGCCGCCACCACGACCACGACGGTGGCGCCGGCGCCGGCCGAGCCCGTCCCCACCACGCCGCGCGAGGAGGACGTCGCCGACCGGGAGGTGGTGCTGCCGCTCATCGAGGACGGCGAGGTCGTCCAGCGCTACCGCCTCGGCCCGGCAGAGCTGACCGGGAGCGCCATCCGCACCGCGTCGGCCGACTTCGACACGGCCGCCAACCGCTGGCTGGTGGAGTTCTCGACCACCGGCGAGGGGCGCAAGCCGTTCGGCGACCTGACCACGAAGCTGCAAGGCCAGCTCCTGGCGGTGGTGCTGGACGGCGTGGTGAAGTCGGTGGCCACCGTCACCCAGCCGATCACCGACGGCGAGGGCCAGATCAGCGGCGACTTCTCCCAGCGGGAGGCCAAGGACCTGGCCCTCGTGCTGCGCTTCGGGGCCCTGCCCGTCGAGCTGGAGCCCGAGACCGTCCAGACGGTGTCGGCCAGCCTGGGCAACGACTCGCTGCGGGCCGGCATCACCGCCGGGATCGTCGGCCTCGCCCTGGTGCTGCTCTACATGGTGCTGTACTACCGGGCCCTCGGGGTGGTCGTGCTGCTCGGCCTCAGCGTGTGGGCGGCGCTGATGTGGTCGATCGTGTCGTACCTCGGCGCCAGCCGCGGGCTGGCCCTCAGCCTGGCCGGCGCCGTCGGCATCATCATCTCGGTCGGCGTGACCGTCGACTCCTACGTCGTGTACTTCGAGCGCCTGAAGGACGAGGTGCGGTCGGGCAAGACCATCCGGGCGTCGGTCGACCGAGGGTTCTCCCGGGCCTTCCGCACCATCCTGGCCGCCGACACGGCCTCGTTCATCGGCGCCGGCCTGCTCTACTGGCTGACGGTCGGGTCGGTGCGCGGCTTCGCCTTCTTCCTGGGCCTGTCCACGATCCTGGACGTGGTGGTGGCCTGGTTCTTCACCCGGCCGCTGGTCATCCTGCTCGGGCGCAACCGCCTGTTCACCGAGGCCCGCTGGCTGGGGGTCGCCCGGGGCCTGGCCGCCGAGCCGAGAGGCGCCACGACGTGAGCGGCCCGGGAGGCCGCCGGTCCATCTGGCAGCGGCTCTACCACGGCGAGACGGCCATCGACTTCGTCGGGCGGCGCCGCTTGTGGTTCCTGCTGTCGGGCGCGGTCATCGTGCTCGGCCTGCTGTCGCTCGGCATCCGCCAGCTCAACTTCGGCATCGACTTCACCGGCGGCACCGCCTGGGAGGTGAAGGCGCCGGACGTGTCGGTCGGCGAGGCGCGCGAGGCCCTGGGTCCGCTCGGCCTGTCCGACGCCAAGGTGCAGATCCTGGGCGGTGACACCCTGCGGGTGCAGGCCGACCTGGACGAGGACCGGAGCCGCGACGACGTGAGCACGGCCCTGGCCGAACTGGCCGGGGTGCCGCCCGGGGAGGTCAGCGTCAACGAGGTCGGGCCCACCTGGGGCGGCGAGATCACCGACAAGGCCCGGACCGCGCTCATCGTCTTCCTGATCGCCATCACCATCTACATCTCGCTGCGCTTCGAGTGGAAGATGGCGGTCGCCACGCTGGCCGCGCTGGTGCACGACATCCTGGTCACCGTCGGCGTCTACTCCCTGTCGGGGTTCGAGGTGACGCCGGCCACCGTGATCGCCGGGCTGACCATCCTCGGCTACTCCATCTACGACGGCATCGTCGTTTTCGACAAGGTGGAGGAGAACACCCGGGGCCTGGCCGCGTCCGGCCGCATGACCTACGGCGACATGGTGAACCTGTCGCTGAACCAGGTCTTGATGCGGTCGCTGAACACCTCCATCACTGCGCTGCTGCCCATCCTGTCGCTGCTGCTGGTGGGGGGCCGCCTGCTGGGGGCGGTCACGCTGGAGGACTTCGCGCTCGCCCTGCTCGTCGGCCTGGCCGCCAGCGCCTACTCGTCGATCTTCATCGCCTCGCCCATCCTCGCCATGCTGAAGGAGCGCGAGCCCCGGTACGCCGCCATCAAGCAGCGCGTCCTGGCCAAGGGAGCAGTGGCGCCGCTCACCCCCGCGGCGGCCGCGGCGGGCGGCATGACGGTGGCCGGTGGCGGCGCTGCGGCGGCGGCCACGAGCGGCAGTGGCGATGGGCCCCGGCCGGCCACCACCGTTCGCCCGCCGGCCCGGGCCGGCACCGCCAACCGCCCGCCGCCCCGGCCGCGGAAGAAGGGCAGGAAGAGGTAGCCGGCAGGTCCGGCGGTAGACTCGTCCGATGACGAGGGGCGTCGGCACGGACAACGGGTGGTTGAAGGACCACGTCCGTGACGTCCCGGACTTCCCCCGGCCCGGCGTCGTCTTCAAGGACCTGACGCCGCTGGTGGGCTCGGGCGAGGCGCTGCGCAGCTGCGTCGACAGCCTGGCCGCCCACGTCGGCGGGCGCCCGGTCGACGCCGTGGTGGGCATCGAGGCCCGGGGCTTCATTCTCGCCGCTCCGGTGGCCTACCGCCTGGGCGCCGGCTTCGTGCCCGTGCGCAAGCCCGGCAAGCTGCCCTGGCGGGTCGAGCGCCAGGAGTACGAGCTGGAGTACGGGCGCGACGCCCTGGAGATCCACGGCGACGCCCTGGCCCCCGGCGCCCGGGTCCTGGTGGTGGACGACGTGCTGGCCACGGGCGGCACCGCGGCGGCCACCGCCGCCCTGGTCGAGCGGCTCGGGGCCGAGGTGGTGGCGCTCGGCTTCGTGCTGGAGCTGGCGTTCCTGGGCGGGCGGTCCCGGCTGGAGGGGCGCGACGTGCTCTCGCTCCTGGCCTACGAGTAGGGGGCGGGCGGCGTGGCGACGGTCGAGCGGGTCCTACCGTGGCGGCGCCCGGCCGCGCCGGCACCGACGGGGATCCTGGCGCCGGTCCTCTCCGCCTACGCGCAGCACCACCCCGGCGCCGCCACCGACGTCATCGAGCGGGCCTACCGGCGGGCGGACGCCGCCCACGAGGGCTCGGTGCGCAACTCCGGCGAGGCCTACATCCACCACCCGGTGGCCGTGGCCACCGTCGTCGCCGGCCTGGGGCTGGACGACGTCACCATCGCCGCCGCCCTCCTGCACGACGCGGTGGAGGACACCATCGTCACCGTCGAGGACCTGGCGGCCGACTTCGGTCCGGTGGTGGCGGCCGTCGTGGACGGCGTCACCAAGCTGGAGCGGGTCCGCTTCGACTCGCGTGAGGCCCAGCAGGCCGCCACCATGCGCAAGATGCTGGTGGCGATGGCCAAGGACTCCCGGGTCCTGATCATCAAGCTGGCCGACCGGCTCCACAACATGCGGACGATCGCCGCCATGCCGGACTGGAAGCAGCGCCGGACGGCCCAGGAGACGCTCGACATCTACGCCCCGCTGGCCCACCGCCTGGGCATGCAGGAGGTGAAGTGCCAGCTGGAGGACCTGGCCTTCGCCACGCTGCACCCCAAGCGCTACGCCGAGATCGAGCAGATGGTGGCCGTGCGGGCGCCCGAGCGGGAGATCTACCTGGCCCAGGTGCTCGAGCACGTGCGCGAGCGCCTGGACGAGCTGCACATCCACGGCGAAGTCACCGGCCGGCCCAAGCCGCTGTGGTCCATCTACGAGAAGATGATGGTCAAGGGCAAGGAGTTCGACGAGATATACGACCTGGTCGGCATCCGGGTCCTGGTCGACTCGGTGAAGGACTGCTGGGCGGCGCTGGGGTCCATCCACACCGCCTGGATGCCGGTGCAGGGGCGGTTCAAGGACTACATCGCCATGCCGAAGTTCAACCTGTACCAGTCGCTGCACACCACCGTGATCGCCCCGCAGGGCAAGCCGCTGGAGGTGCAGATCCGCACCCGCGAGATGCACCACCGGGCCGAGTTCGGGATCGCCGCCCACTGGAGCTACAAGGAGAACGCGCCGGCCGCCGACCTGGCATGGCTGAACCGGATCGTGGACTGGCAGCAGGAGACGGCCGACCCGGCCGAGTTCCTGCGGTCGCTGAAGCTGGACCTGGAGCAGGACGAGGTCTTCGTCTTCACCCCGAAGGGCGACGTGGTGACCCTGGCCGCCGGCGGCACGCCGATCGACTTCGCGTACGCCATCCACACCGACGTCGGGCACCGTTGCATCGGCGCGCGGGTGAACGGGCGGCTGGCCCCGCTGGACACCAAGCTGCGCTCGGGCGACAGCGTCGAGGTGTTCACCTCCAAGGTGCCCAATGCCGGCCCGTCGCAAGACTGGCTGAAGATCGTCGCCACGCCGAGGGCCCGTAACAAGATCCGCCAGTGGTTCTCCCGGGAGCGGCGCGAGGACGCCATCGACAACGGGCGCGACGAGCTGGTCAAGGCCCTGCGGCGCGAGGGCCTGCCGGTGCAGAAGGTGGCCGCGTCCCCGGTGCTGGAGAAGCTGGCCGTGAAGATGAACTACGCCGACCTGGAGGCCCTGCACGCGGCTATCGGCGACAACCACGTCTCGGCCCGGTCGGTGGCCCAGCGGGTGGCCCGGGAGCTGCGGGGCGGCGACCACGAGGAGCTGGTCCCGCTCAAGGTGCGGGAGCCGCGGCCGCTGCGCCGCACCGCCACCTCCCCCGGCGGCATCCACGTGGAGGGCCTCGACGACGTGCTGGTCCGCCTCTCCCGTTGCTGCACGCCGGTGCCGGGCGACTCCATCCTGGGCTTCGTCACCCGGGGCCGCGGTGTGTCGGTGCACCGGACCGACTGCGCCAACGCGTCGTCGCTCGCCGCCGGCCAGGTCGACCGGGTCATCGAGGTGGACTGGGACCGGGCCCGGGTCGGCGTGTTCGTGGCGTCGATCGAGATCAAGGCGCTGGACCGGGCCCGGCTGCTGGCCGACGTCACCCGGTCGCTGTCCGAGCACCACGTGAGCATCGTCTCCAACACCAGCTCAGTGGGCACCGACCGGGTCAGCACCATGCGCTTCGACTTCGAGCTGGCCGACCCCTCCCACCTCGACTCCCTCCTCTCTTCGGTCAAGCGCATCGACAGCGTCTTCGACGCCTACCGCGTCCTCCCCGGCGCCTCCCGCTGACCCGGCTCACGCCGGCGCCCCCAGCGAACTTGGTGCCATATCGCGCGCCGGGACGCGCGATATCCCCCCAGGTTCGCTGGCCCGGGCTCTCTGGCGGGCGGCCACCACCCGGGGCGCCACCACCCAGGGCCGGTGGAACGCCTCGTCCTCGGTGATGCGGACGACCGTCAGGCCGGCTGCCGCCAGGTCGGCGTCCCGGCGGGCGTCGCGCTGGCGGTCCGGAAGCGACCAGTGATGGATGACGCTGTCGCACTCGACGACCAGGGGTGCGTCCGCCACGAGCAGGTCCACCCGACCGACCCAGTGCTCGCCGCCGAGGTCCACCTGGCGGCGTGTGGCGATGCCCACCTCCTCCAGCAGGGCGATCACCCGTGCCTCGAGACCTGACGCCGGCGGCACGTAGCCGGGCGGCCGCGCCTCGAGCAGCTCCCGCATCAGGGCGATGCCCGGCCGCCCCCGGACAGCCAGTTCGGCGACCAGCGTCCGCAACCGCGGAAGCACCGAGGCGCTCCGACTGACGGCGTTCTCGAGGGCCCGCTCCAGCCGGGCCTCGGGGAACCCGGCTGTGCCGGCGAGGTCGAGCAAGGTCCGGGGTATCGACGTCACGGGGATGCCGTCGCTGGTCGAGCAGTGGCCCGGCGGGAGCAGCCCCGTCTCGTGGACGTCGCCGAGCGCGGGCCTGCGGCGGGCCTCGCTGCGGAGGCGGGTGACCTGCGGGCGCGTCGGGGCGAACCCCGGGAGGCCCCAGAGCTCGGCGGCCGACTCCCGGGAGACGGCGGCGCCCGGACCGGCGTCGATGACGGCGGCCATGAGATCCTGCTGGAGCGTGGGTACCGAGCCGGCCAGGCGATAGACCCGGCGACTGAGCGGCTCGAGGACTCCTGCACGCACGCGATGGAGGCGGGCGGTCCGCCCCAGACCGGCGGACTGGAGCTGGGTCGTGGCCACCACCGCGTGTTGGCGGGCAGCGAGGTCCCGGATAGGGCGGTCGAGGTCGTCGATCATGCCGAGAGGCTCCCGCGGCGGTGTGACACTTCTCCGCCGCGCGAGGAAACCTGGTGCGATATCGCGTGCCCTGGCGCGCGATATGGCACCAAGTTCGCAGGGGGAGGGCGGCTAACGTCGGGCGGGTGCCGCCCCAGTTCCAGGCGCCGGCCGGCACGTTCGACGTGCTGCCGCCGGCTTCCGCCCGCTACGCCGGGGTGGTGGCGCGCTTCGCCGGGCTGGCCGACCGGGCCGGGTACGGGCTGGTCCTCGGGCCGATGTTCGAGGACGCCGCGGTGTTCCGGCGCCTGGGCGAGAGCACCGACGTGGTCCGCAAGGAGATGTACGAGTTCGACGACAGGGACGGGCGGCGCCTGGCCCTGCGGCCCGACGGGACGGCCCCGGTGGTGCGGGCCTTCCTGCAGCACTCCCCGCCGACGCCGTGGAAGGTCTGGTACACCACGCCCAAGTTCCGCTACGAGCGCCCGCAGGCGTTGCGCTATCGCCAGCACCACGAGGTGGGCGCCGAGGCGCTGGGAAGCGACGACCCCGACCTGGACGTCGAGGTCATCGCCCTGGCCTGGTCGCTGTACCGCGACCTCGGCCTGCGGCGCATCGCGCTGCGCCTCACCTCCCTGGGCGACGCCGCCTGCCGCCCCGCCTACCGGGCCGAGCTGCTTGCGCACCTCGCCCACCGGCGGGACCGGCTGTGCGACGAGCACCGGGACCGCATCGAGGAGAACCCGCTCCGGGTGCTGGACTGCAAGCGGGAGGCGTGCGTGACCGCCACGGCCGACGCCCCGCGCATGGTCGACCGGCTGTGCGACGCCTGCCGGGCACACTTCGACCGGGTGACCGAGGGCCTCGACGCCCTCCACATCGCCTACCGCCTCGACCCCACCCTGGTGCGCGGCCTGGACTATTACACCCGCACCACCTTCGAGTTCTGCGCCGAGGCGCTCGAGTCGGCCCAGAACGGGGCCGGCGGCGGCGGGCGCTACGACGGCCTGGCCGAGGCGCTGGGCGGCGAACCCACGCCGGGCATCGGCTTCGGCCTCGGCATCGAGCGGGTGCTGGGGGCGTGCGACGCGGAGGGCGTCTTCCCGGTGCCGCCCAGGACCACCTCGGTCTTCGTCATCGACACCACCGGCGGGGCGGCGGCCCGGGACCTGACGGCCGAGCTGCGCGCCGCCGGCGTGGCCGCGGACCGGGCCTTCGGCCAGCGTTCGTGGAAGGCGCAGATGAAGCTGGCCCTGCGGTCGGGGGCGGCCCTGGCGGTCTCGGTGGAGGCCGGCGGCACCACGCTGCGGACGTTGCAGGAGAAGGGCGAGCCCGAGCCGCTGGACCGAGCCGACGTCGTCGCCCGCGTCACGAAGCGCCTGGCCTAGTTCGTGCTGCGCACCGACTACTGCGGCGCCCTGCGCCCCACCGACGCCGGCCGGGAGGTCACCGTGTGCGGCTGGGTGGCCCGGCGCCGGGAGCACGGCGAGCACCTGGCCTTCGTGGACGTGCGCGACCACACCGGCCTCGTCCAGTGCGTGGTCGACCACGCCTCCGACCTGCGCAACGAGTACGTCGTGAAGGTGACCGGCACCGTGCGGCTGCGACCGGAGGGGACCGCCAACCCGGCCCTGTCCACCGGTGGGGTGGAGGTGGGCGACTGCTCCGTGGAGGTGCTGGCCACCGCCGACCCGCCGCCGTTCCCGGTGACCGACCGGGTCGACGCCGACGAGACCACCCGCCTGCGCCACCGGTACGTCGACCTGCGCCGGGACCGCATGCAGCGCAACCTCCGCCTGCGGGCCAGGGTCAACAGCGCGCTGCGGCGGTCGATGGAGGCGCAGGGCTTCGTCGAGGTGGAGACGCCCATGCTGATCGCGTCGACCCCCGAAGGGGCTCGCGACTTCGTGGTGCCGTCGCGCATGCACCCCGGCGAGTTCTACGCACTGCCCCAGAGCCCGCAGTTGTTCAAGCAGCTGTGCATGGTCGGCGGGCTGGACCGCTACTACCAGATCGCCCGCTGCCTGCGGGACGAGGACCTGCGGGCCGACCGCCAGTTCGAGTTCATGCAGCTCGACGCCGAGGTGGCCTTCGCCGGGCAGGACGACGTGCTGGCCTTCATATCCGAGGCGGTCGCCGCCGCCACCGAGGAAGCCACCGGCGAGCGCCCGGACCGCATCGCCCGCATGACCTGGACCGAGGCCAGCGAGCGCTACGGCTCCGACAAGCCCGACGTCCGGTTCGGCATGGAGCTGACCGACCTGGCGCCCGTCTTCGAGGGCACGGCGGTCAACGTCCTGCGGGCGCCGTGCGTCAAGGGCATCCGCCTGGCCGGCGGGGCCGAACTGGGCCGGGCCCGCATCGACGCCGTCGTCGAGTCGGCCAAGCGCTACGGCGCCAAGGGGCTGGCCTGGGTTCGGGTCGTCGCCGACCGGGCGGTGGAGGGCGGCATCGCCAAGGTGCTGTCCGAGCAGGAGCAGGCCGGGCTGGTGCTGGCCCTCGGGGCCGAGCCGGGGGACCTGCTGCTGGTCATGGCCGACGAGCGGCCGAAGGTCAACCACGTCCTCGGGCTGGTCCGGCTGGACCTCGGCCGCCCGCCGGTCAACGACGGCGGCCTGCACTTCCTGTGGGTCACCGCCTTCCCGCTGTTCGAGGGGCTGGGCGACGACGGCCGGCCGATCGCCGCCCATCACCCCTTCACCATGCCCGTGCCCGAGGACCTCGACCGCCTGGAGTCCGACCCGCTGTCGGTTCGGGCCCAGGCCTACGACCTCGTCCTCAACGGCTGGGAGCTCGGTTCGGGCAGCGTCCGGATCTCCCAGGCCGACCTGCAGCAGCGGGTGCTGTCCCTGCTGGGCATCGCGCCCGAGCAGGCGCGGGAGCGGTTCGGGTTCCTGCTCGACGCCTTCCGCTACGGCGCCCCGCCCCATGCCGGCTTCGCCTTCGGCATCGACCGGCTGGTCGCCATTCTCGCCGGCGAGGACAACATCCGCGAGGTCATCGCCTTCCCCAAGACCCAGTCCGGCGCCGACCCGCTGACCGGCGCGCCGGGAGCGCTGGAGCCCCGCCAGCTGGCCGAGCTGGGCATCTCGGTGACGCCGCGGCGCTGAGCCGCGCCGCCCCGCTCAGCCCCGCTCCCTCAGTCCCGGAAGCGGAACCGGGTGACGTCGTTGGGGAAGTCGAACCATGCAACGGCCCGGCCGGGCACGAACGTGACCAGGCCGCCGGCGCCCGGGCCCTCCCACGCGTCCGGCGCGGGTCTGTGGCCGCGGTCGCCGTACTTGGCTGAAAAGGCGGTGGCCAGGCGGGCGCCCAGCTCCAGGCCCGGGGGCGAGGCCGGCCGTGACGTGCCGTCCACGATCACCGCCTTCCAGCCGTCCTCCAGGTGCAGCGTGCAGGCCGGGTTGGCGGCAAGGTTGCGGACGTGGACGGTGGTCGGCGCGCCGTCGTACCAGAGGCGCCCCTCGAGCCACACCCCCCATCGGGGCACGACGTGCGGCCGGCCGTCGCGCCGGGTGGTGGCCATCCAGTACTGCGGTGCGGCGACCAGGCGGGCCTCGACGTCGGCCCAGTCCAGCAGGCCGTCGGCGGTGTCGGGGACGCCATAGCCGTCGGGCATCCGGGGCCGGTCCCGGCTGGGCTGCGAGGAACGCTCCATGCCCCCGGGCTAGCACGCGACCGCGAGCCGTGCGCGCGGCCGGCGCACCTGACACCCTGGCCCGGTGCGGGGCCGGCGGTCCATCAGCGTCGCCCTCGCGGCGGCAGCCCTCGCGCTGTCCGTCCCGGCCCGGCCCGCCCTCGCCCAGGTGGCCGACCCGCTGTTGGCGCGCCAGTGGGGCCTGCACCAGGTGCGCGCCCCCGAGGCCTGGGCCGTCACCCGGGGTGCGGGGGCGGTGGTGGCCGTCGTCGACAGCGGCGTCGACGCGGGCCACCCGGACCTGGCCGGCCGCCTGGTCCCCGGCTTCGACTTCCTGAACGGGACGGCGGCGACCACCGACCAGCACGGGCACGGCACCCACATGGCCGCCATCGTCGCCGCCGCCCGCAACGGCAGCGGCGGCGCCGGCGTGGCGCCCGAGGCGTCGGTCATGCCGCTGCGAGTCCTCGACGCCAACTTGGTGGGGCCGGCGACCGCCGTGGCCGCGGCCGTCGATTTCGCCGTCGAGCGCGGGGTCGAGGTGATCAACCTGAGCGTCGGCCGCTCCGCCGGGTCGGTCGGGAGCCAGGCCGCCATCCGGGCGGCCATCGAACGGGCGAACGCCGCGGGGGTGGTGGTCGTGGCGGCCGCCGGCAACAACCGCACGGCGGCCGATCCGTCGCCGGGCTGCGGCGACCCGGCTGCCTCGCCGGGCGTCGTGTGCGTGGCCGCCACCGACCGCTTCGAGCAGCACGCCCGCTACTCGAACTTCCCCGGCAAGCCGGACCTGCTGGCCGTGTCGGCGCCGGGCGGGTCGGGGGGCCCCGCCTGCGGCGAGAACGTGCTGTCGGCGGTCCGGCGCGGCACCAGCGCCGACGGGGCGCGCTGCGGCCACGGTTCCGACCACGCCGAGGACGTCGGCAGTTCGCAGGCCACGGCCTTCGTCTCGGGTGTCGCGGCCCTGCTGCGGGCTCGCGGGCTGGATCGGGCGGCCACCATCGCCGCCATCACCGGGACGGCCCGCCAGCCGGTCACCGGCCGGCGGGGCGCCTACACCGCCACCTACGGGTTCGGCATCGTGGACGCGGCCGCTGCGCTCGGGCTGCGATCCCCCGCCGGCCGGACCGGCGAGGGGTACCTGCTGGTGGCGGCGGACGGCGGCATCTTCTCGTTCGGCACCGGCCGCTTCCTGGGCTCCACCGGCGCCCTCGTCTTGAACCGGCCCGTGGTGGCGGCGGCCGCCCATGCCGACGGCGGCGGCTACTGGCTGGCCGCCTCCGACGGCGGCATCTTCTCGTTCGGCAACGCCCGGTTCCTGGGGTCCACCGGCTCCATCCGGCTGGCCCGGCCGATCGTGGCCATGGCGGCCACGTCCGAGGGCACGGGGTACTGGCTGGCCGCGTCCGACGGCGGGGTGTTCGCCTTCGGTGCGGCGCCCTTCCTCGGCTCCGCCGCCGGCACGCCTCCGACCCGCCCCGTGGTCGCCATGGCCGCCACGCCCGACGGCGGCGGCTACTGGCTGGTGGCCGCCGACGGCACCGTCTCGGCCTTCGGGACCGCCCGCTCGTTCGGCTCGCCCGCCGCCGGTCCGCTCAACCGGCCCGTCGTCGGCATGGCTCCCACGCCTGACGGCGCCGGGTACTGGCTGGTGGCCTCCGACGGCGGCATCTTCGCCTACGGCAGCGCCCGCTTCCTCGGCTCGACGGGGGCGCTGCAGCTCAACCGGCCCATCGTCGGCATGGCTCCCACGCCCGACGGCGCCGGCTACTGGCTGGTCGCCTCGGACGGCGGCGTCTTCGCCTTCGGCTCGGCCCGCTTCCTCGGGTCCACCGGCGGCGTGCGCCTCAACCAGCCGATCGTGGCCCTGGCCGGGGGATAGCCTCCCGCAGTGGTCGGTGGGCGCGGTCCGGGCCGGAGGTGATGGACCTGTTCGAGGCTGGTCTGGAGGAGCGCCTCCGCTCCCGGGGCCCGCTGGCCAGCCGGCTCCGACCGGCGACCCTGGACGACGTGGTCGGCCAGGACCACCTCCTCGGGCCTCGTGGCGCGCTGCGGGCCCTGGTCGAGGCCCGGCGGCTGACCTCGGTGATCCTGTGGGGCCCGGCCGGCACGGGCAAGACGACGATCGCCCGGCTGCTGGCCGAGGCCGTCGGCGCGGCGTTCGAGTCCCTCAGCGCGACGAGTGCAGGCGTCAAGGACGTGCGGGAGGCCGCCGAGCGGGCCAGGCGGCGACTGGCGGAGAGCGGTGTCCCGACGGTCATGCTGCTCGACGAGGTCCACCGGTTCAGCAAGTCGCAGCAGGACGCCCTGCTGCCCAGCGTCGAGGACGGCACCCTCACGCTGGTGGGGGCCACCACCGAGAATCCGTTCTTCGAGGTGAACGGCCCGCTGCTCAGCCGCTCGACGCTGTTCCGCCTCGAGCCCCTCGACCGCCAGGCGCTGGCGACGCTGCTCGACCGCGGACTCGACGCCGAGGGCGGCGCCATAGAGCAGCCGGCCGCCGATGCCGTCATCGACGCCGTCGACGGGGACGGCCGGGCCCTGCTCACGACACTCGAGGTGGCGCTGGCCATCGCCGGCGACGGCCGGCGCGTCACCCTCGACGACGTGGAGCGGGCCCGCACCACCCGAGCCCTGACCTGGGGCCGAGACGACCACTACGACGTCATCAGCGCCTTCATCAAGAGCATCCGGGGCAGCGATCCCGACGCCGGCCTGTACTGGCTGGCCCGCATGATCGTGGCCGGCGAGGACCCGCGCTTCATCGCCCGGCGCCTGGTGGTCCTGGCCAGCGAGGACATCGGGATGGCCGACCCGATGAGCCTGGTGGTCGCCACGGCCGCCGCCCACGCCGTCGAGTACGTCGGCCTCCCCGAGGCCCAGCTCAACCTGGCCCAAGCGGTCGTCCACCTGGCCACGGCACCGAAGTCCAACCGCACGGCACTCGGGATCTGGAAGGCGCTGGAGGACGTGCGATCCCGCCCCGCCGGTCCGGTGCCGCCCCACCTGCGGGACAGCCACTACAAGGCGGCCGAGCGCATCGGTCACGGCGTCGGCTACCGCTACCCCCACGACGATCCCCGTGGCTGGGTCGAGCAGGAGCACCTGCCCGGGGAACTGGCAGGCACCCGCTACTACTCGCCCTCCGAGCACGGCGGGGAGGCCGAGATCGCCGAGGGGACACGCCGTCGGGGTGGAACCGAGTCGACTTCGTGACCGTGAAGCGCCGGCCCTGCGGCCCGGCGCTTCTCGGGCCGCCGCCCCGGGATCGGCGGTACCGGCCCGGCGCGCCATCTCGACCAGGGTGTCGGCCCGGTGGTGCGCCACCGAGGTAGATCTTCGTCCGAAGCCCATCCGGGGCTCCGGTCACGACACCGGGCTTTCCTGGCCGGAGCTTGGGATGGCCGACCCGATGCCGCGCGTCGTCGCCGAGCGGCCGCCCGGTCGAGTTCGTCGGGCTGCCCGAGGCGCAGCGCATCCCCCCGGTCGCCGAGGCGCCCATCGGCTGCGGCGCCGGCTACGAGTATTCTCACGGCGACCCGCACGGCCGGGTATCCCAGAAGTACCGGCCGCCCGGGCCGGCCCGACTACGAGCCCTCGTCCCACGGCCAGGAAGAGGAGATCGGCAGACGCATGCTGCAGCGGCGCCAGGAGGGGCGGTGAGCGCCGGCGAGGTCGCCGCGCTGATGGGTGCGGTGGCTGCCGTCGTCCTGGCGGTGGCCCTGGTGTTCGCGCTGGCGTCGCTGACGAGGACGCTGCGCCTCGTGCGCGGCACCGTCGAGGAGGTTCGGGTCCAGGCGCTGCCCCTCCTGCGCGACCTCCGGACCACGCTGGACCAGGCGCGGGGGGAACTCGAGCGGGTCCACGGCGTGATCGGGCGGGCCGACTCGATCGGCGGCACCGTCGACGCCGGCTCCCGGCTGGCGTACATGGCGTTCTCCAACCCGGTCATCAAGGCCATGGCCGTCGGCGCCGGGACCAGCCGGGCCGTCCAGCGCCTCCGCCGGCGCAACCGGGAGCGATGACCGGTGTTCAAGCGGGCGTTCTGGTTGACCGTCGGCACCGGCCTCGGCGTCGGCGCGTCGTTGTGGGTGAGCCGCCGGGTGCGCCGCTACGGCCCGGCAGGGGTGGCCAAGGCGGCCCGCGCCCTGCAGGCCGACGTCCGCGCTGCGCTGGCCGACGGCCGAGTGGCGATGCGCGAGCGGGAGGCCGAGTTGCGCCGGGCGCTCAGCCAGCCGCCGGACGGGGGCGCGCCTCGCCCGTGATCT
>DATLFQ010000203.1:0-2480 GCA_035540915.1 Acidimicrobiales bacterium | reverse complement strand
AAGAGACGCTGTGGATCACGGCTGCTCGTTGAGCAGATGGCGGGGGGCTCAGCAATGTGAGGCTGAGATACCCAACATCGCAGGCGGATTCAACCGGTCGTCGCAACAGTGGGTGTTTATGCTGCTGGCGGGGCTGATAGTAGCTCGGCGAGGGCCTCGGCGGGGGTGCGGATGCCGAGTGTCTTGCGGGGGCGTCCGTTCAACTCGGCGGCGACAGCGGCGAGATGCTCGGCACTGTGGACAGAAAGGTCGGTGCCCTTCGGGAAGTACTGCCGCAGCAATCCGTTGGTGTTCTCGTTGCTGCCCCGCTGCCACGGCGAGTGCGGATCGCAGAAGTAGATGTCGATCCCGGCAGCGATCGACACCTCGACGTGGCGGGCCAGCTCCCGGCCCTGGTCCCACGTCACCGACCGCCGCAACTGCTCGGGCATTGTCCGGATCGCCGCGATCAACGCATCCCGCACCTGCACCGCGTCGCGCCCGTCGGGCAGGTGTAGCAGCATGCAGAACCGGGTCGACCGCTCCACCAACGTCCCGATCGCCGACGCCTGATTTCGGCCGATGATCAGGTCGCCCTCCCAGTGACCGGGCACCGCCCGGTCGGCGACCTCCGCCGGCCGGTCCCGGATGTTGACCATGTCCGACAACCGGCCCCGCCGCTCACGCTCACGCCGACGCGGCCGCCGCAACGCCCGCCCCGTGCGCAGACATGCCGCCAACTCCCGCCGCAACGCGCCCCGGCCCTGCACGTACAACGACTGGTAGATCGTCTCCGGTGAGATCCGCATGCTCTCATCGTCGGGGAACGCCTCGACCAGCCGCAGACTGATCTGCTCCGGTGACCACCGCAACGTCAACCAGTGCTGCACCACCATATGCAGCCGCTCATCGGCGGCCAGCTTCGCGACCTTCGGCCGTCTCGCCCGTTGCCTGGTCATCTTCTCGGCAGGTCCGGCCCGGTAGGGGCCACGCCAACCCTTGTTGCGGGTGACCTCCCGACAGATCGTCGACGGCGAGCGACCCAACCGGGCCGCGATCGACCGCTGCGACTCACCCCGCGCCAGGGCCAGGGCGATCTCCTCCCGCTCATCGAACGACAGGTAGCGGCCCGACGCCGCCTCAGGTCCGTTGCTCTTCACCCCACCAGCCTCGGCGAACCACCGCAGCTCAGTGGGATGAGTGACCCCGGCGTGTCGCCCCGCCTCCTCGTTCGACATGCCCAGCCGGACAGCGTCCCAGAACGCGACCCGCCGGAACCGAGGCAGTGATCTAGACATCGCAACTCCCTTGATCAACTCAGGTGTTGCGACGACCCCTTGAACCCGAGCCAAGGATTACGTCAGTTCGGCTCCACTCGCTGCCGACATGACGGTGGCTGGACGGAGCCAGCACGACGCAGTGCCCGAAATGGGCAGTAGGTGACATCGCATTCGTGACCTTGCGGTGATTGCGCTGGCCCATCCATCGACGGCCAGCCGCAGCCAAGCCGGACACGGCCTGGAGCCTGCTGCGCTGAGTCAGATTTCCGTCGCCGTCGGAGAGATCGTGTCCATATTGCCCCTAATTTTGGGGCATCGATGTGCATACCGAGTATGTAATCCTGAAGCCTCGACACGACCCTGACGTCTGTGTGACGTCCAATGGGGGAGGTTCAGTTGCATCCAGTCCGGAGATTCACCGCAGCGGCGCTCGCCGCCGTGCTGACCGCCAGCCTGGTCGGCATCGGCCAGTCCGCGCCCGCCGCCGCTTCGCCCGTACCGGCTATCACCGACCGCAGCCCCGCCCGATCCGCCACCGACCCGACCAGCACCGTCACCCTCGTCACCGGGGACCGGGTCACCGTGACCACGACCGGCGGCGTCGCCGTGCGGCCCGCCGCCGGTCGTGGGAGCCTGCGTTTCCACACCTACCGGTCGCCGGACGGGTTGCACGTCCTGCCCTTCGACGCCCAGCCGCTGATCCGCGCCGGGGTGCTCGACCGCAGACTGTTCAACGTCACCAAACTCATCGCGCACGGACACCACGACGCCGCCACCGGAGACGTCCCACTGCTCGTCCAGTACGCCTCCCCGGCCGCCGCTCGGCGCACCGCCGGAGCGCTGGGCGGGGTCCGCGTCACCCGGGAGCTACCCGCGATCGACGGCGCGGCGCTGCGCGCCGACAAGGCCAGCGTCGGCGAGTTCTGGTCGACGCTCACCGGTGGCGGTTCCGCCCGTACAGCGTCGGGCTCACTGGCGGCCAACTCCGGTGTCGCCCGGGTCTGGCTCGACGGCAAGCGGCAACTGCTGCTCGACCGCAGCGTCGGGCAGATCGGCGCGCCGGCCGCGTACGCCGCCGGGCTGACCGGCACCGGCGTGACCGTCGCCGTCCTCGACACCGGAGTCGACGCGGACCACCCGGACCTGACTGGCAAGGTCACCCGGTCGGAGAACTTCAGCGAGGACCCGGATCCAGCCGACGTGATCGGCCACGGCACCCAC
>DATLFQ010000202.1:0-3928 GCA_035540915.1 Acidimicrobiales bacterium | reverse complement strand
GACCGGGCACCGGCCGGGTCCAGCAACGACCACAGCAGGGGCGGCGAGTCGAGGTCGGGCGCGCACCACCAGTCGATCTCACCGCCCGGCTGGATCAAGGCGCTGGCACGGCCGTCGCCCAGCAGCCGGTGGGCGGCGATGGCGGGCCCGGGCGCGGTCGGCATCCGGTGGTCGGTCCTGCCCGGCGGCGGCGGTGGCGAACCGGCGGGGCAGACTGTGGCGGTGAGTCGCCGGCGAGCACCGATCGCCTGCCTGGCCGTGGCATGGGCGGTCGCCGGTCCCGGAGCGTTCGGGCGGGGCGTCCCCGCCGGCGCCCAGGCGGGCCCACGGCAGCCCACCCCGACGGTGACGGCCAGCACGGGTCACTGGGTGGTGAGCGCGAGCGGTGGCGTGGTCGCACTCGGGGGAGCCAGCTTCTGGGGGTCGGCCGGGGAGCTGCGCCTGCGCCGGCCGGTCGTCGGCGCGGCGTCGAGCCGCTCCGGGCTGGGCTACTGGCTGGTGGCATCGGACGGTGGCGTGTTCTCCTTCGGTGATGCCGCGTTCCGGGGCTCGGCCGGGGGACTGCGTCTCAACCGCCCGGTGGTCGGGATGGCGGCGACGCCCTCGGGCCAGGGGTACTGGCTCGTCGCATCCGACGGTGGTGTGTTCGCCTTCGGCGACGCGGTGTTCCGCGGGTCGACCGGGGCCGTCCGGCTGAACAGCCCGGTCGTCGGGATGGCCGCCACGCCCTCGGGCCAGGGCTACTGGCTGGTGGCGGCCGATGGTGGCGTCTTCGCCTTCGGCGACGCGGTGTTCCGGGGGTCGACCGGTGGCCTCCGGCTGGTCCGCCCGGTGGTCGGCCTGGCCGCCACGCCGTCGGGCCGGGGCTATTGGCTGGCCGCCTCCGATGGTGGCGTCTTCGCCTTCGGCGACGCAGCGTTCCGGGGCTCGGCCGCCGCCTCGCCTCTGGGCCAGCCGGTAGTCGGCGTGGCGGCGCCGAGTCGTGGGCTCGGCTACTCGCTGGTGACCGGCGACGGCTCGGTCCAGGCCTTCGGCGACGCCCCGTTCTCGGGCCGCGCGCCGCCTGGCGCGTTCACGACGCCGGTGGTCGCGATCGCGGCGTCGCGGCTGCGCACCGCCGGTGCCGAGACCGCCGCGTTCTTCTATCCGTGGTACGCCCGGCCCGACCTCGACTTCGTGTGGCGGCACTGGGAGGCCAACCGCCACAGCCCGCCGGAGGACATCGCGGCCAACGACTACCCCGCCCGCGGCGTGTACAGCAGCAGCGACCCGGCCGTGCTGGACGCGCAGATGGCCGAGATGCGCGCCGCCGGGATCGACGTGGTGGTGACCTCGTGGTGGGGCCCAGGGTCGTTCGAGGACGAGGTCCTGCCGGCGGTGGCCGACGCAGCAGCTGCGCACGGGCTGCGTCTCGCCGCCCACCTGGAGCCGTACCCGGGGCGGACGCTGGAGCGGGTCGTCGCCGATGTCGCGCGCCTCCGCCGTCTCGGTCTGCGCGAGTTCTGGCTCTACGAGGCGGTCCTGGCCTCGTCGTCGCCGTCGGCCTGGTCCGCCGCCCGCGATCGCATGGGCGACATCCGCCTGCTGGCCGAGACCGGGAACCTCGCCTCGTTCCGCTCGGGCGCCTTCGTGGAGTTCGCCCGCGCCGCCCGCTTCGACGGCGTGTACACCTACGACGCGGTGCGCTACAGCCCGGCCGACTTCGCCAACATCTGTGGCCTGGCCCGCCAACTGCGCCTGCTGTGCAGTCCCTCGGTGTCGCCCGGCTACGTCGCGTCGCGGACCAAGCCGGCCGACCTGCGCGTCGTCGACCGCCAGGGCGGCGGTCGCTACGACGCCCAGTGGCTCGCCGCCATGGCTGCAGGGGCCGACGTGGTCAGCGTCACCAGCTACAACGAGTGGCACGAGGGCACCCAGATCGAGCCGGCCCGCCCTTACTGCTTCCCCGACGGCTACTGCTCGCCGGGCTACGAGGGCGCCTACGGCCTGCGCGGCGATGCCGCGGCCGGCGCCTATCTCGCCCGGACCCGCTTCTGGTCCGACACCTTCCGGGCCGGCTGAGGCCGTCTAGCATCGCCCGGCGTCCGACACACCGGGCGGCGTGGCCGAGTGGTTTAGGCAAGGGCCTGCAAAGCCCTGTACACCGGTTCGATTCCGGTCGCCGCCTCCAAGTGGCTGACCTGCTATAACCGCAGGTCAGGCCCGCTTTTTCGGTGTGTCCGGCAGGGCCGGTCAGTGACCGCTGGATACCCCCACAACCCCTGATTTCGCTCCCACAGCGCTCCCAAGGCGCTCCCACGGGATCGACAGGAGGATGGAGATGGGGTTCATCGAGAAGCGCAGCGGTCGCTACCGCGCGCGCTACCGCGACCCGCTGGGGCGCCAGCGGTCCGAGACGTTCACCCGAAAGGCCGACGCCGAGCGGTTCCTGCGGGAGATGCAGGTCGACATCGAGCGGGGCCGGTGGATCGACCCGGCCGGCGCCGACCTTGCACTCGCCACGTGGGCGGAGGAGTTCCTCTCGCTCGCCCGACGGCTGTCACCGTCGACCCAGGAGACCTACGCCCGCGACCTCAACCGGTACGTGCTGCCGAGGTTCGGCTCGTACCGCATCGGCCGGCTCCCGGCCGACGAGATCGAGAACTGGCTCAACGACGAGATCGCCGCCGGCATCGCGCCGTCGTCGGTGCACCGCCACTACCGGGTGTTGCGGCGCGTGCTCCAGGTCGCCGTCGAGAAGGAGAAGATCCCGACCAATCCGTGCGACCGGGTCCAGCCACCGCGGGTGCCGGCGCGGGAGATGGTGTTCCTCACCTGGGAGGAGGCCGTCGACCTGGCCGAGGCGATCCACGAGCGCTACCGGGCGCTGATCTACCTGGCCGTTGACAGCGGCATGCGGTGGTCAGAGTTGATCGGCTTGCGACGGGCGAAGGTCGACCTCAACCGCGGCAAGGTGCGCGTCACCGAGCAGCTCATCCGCCTCGAGTCGGGAGAGTGGGTCCGCAAGGAGCCCAAGACCGCTGCCGGCGTCCGGTTCATCACGATCTCACGCGAGACCGTCGCCATCCTCGCCGACCACGTCGAGCGGTTCACCGTGCCGGGCCTCGACTCACTGGTGTTCCCGAACAAGGCGGGCAACCCGCTGATCTCGTCGAGCTTCTGGCAGCACTACTTCAAGCCAGCGCTTGACGCCGCCGGCCTCGCCTGCCGGTTCCACGACCTCAGGCACACGAGCGTGGCCCTGGCGATCGCCGAAGGCGCGCACCCGAAGGCGATCCAGGTGCGGATGGGCCACTCCTCGATCAACGTCACGCTCGATCGCTACGGCCACCTGTTCCCGGAGCTGGACGAGGCGATCGCCGCCGGGTTCAGCGATCGGCTCGCTGCGGCCCGGCGGGACCGTGGGCAGCAGCAAGCCCGCGTCGTCGGTGTCGAGTTCGGACGGTGATCGTCGCCGAAGAAAATCGACTCGGACCGCTCGCCCCAGAGAAGCGTGGCCGCCCGTCCGGCCCTCGCTCACCGCTGGATGGGCAACGACGAAACGGGGTCTCGCACGGGCCTCGCATGTTGGGCTCTCAGGGTTCTTGCAGGTACATGCAGAGCTACCGCCTGAGCGGAAAGAGGGCGGTGCTGGGGCCGGTGATCTGAGCATTGCATTCGCGGTGAGGGCTGCCATCCTGAGCGCCATGCCGAAGAAGCCGCCGACGGTCACCCAGGCCGACACGATCGCGGCGCTCCTCGAGCGATCGAAGCGCGCCGAGGTTCCCATCCGCAAGACGTTCGCTCAGCAGGGCACGGGCAAGGTCCGCGACCCCGGTCCGCTCGCCGGATTCGTATCGAACCACGATGAGCGCGCGCTCGACCTCTACCTCCTGGCACATGCTGCCGCGAGCGCCGAGCCGTTCGACGTCGTGCTCCCGGCCGACGC
>DATLFQ010000201.1:0-4238 GCA_035540915.1 Acidimicrobiales bacterium | reverse complement strand
CCAGAGCGCGCTGGCCGAGGCCGAGCGCGGCATCGCCGAGCTGGAGGCCCGCACGGTCGCCACTGGCGCCCGGCTCGGGGAGCTGGAGACCCAGGTGCGCCGGCTGGCCGTCGACCGCTACGTGCGGGGCGTCGAGACCGTCCACTGGATCGGCACGGGCGACGTCACCGAGTCCGCCCGCCGGCGGGCCCTGCTGCGGTACGTCAGCCTGGTCCAGACCGACGCCGTCCAGGGCTTCCGGGTCGCCAAGAGCGACTACGACGCCGACAAGGAGGAGCTGGACCGGCGCCTCGCCGTGCAGCGGGCGTCGGTCGGCAAGCTGCGGTCCGAGCAGGCGCGGGCCCGGACCGAGCTGGACCGGCTCGGCGCCGCCCAGAAGGCGGCCGAGACCCGGGCGGCGGCCCGGCGGGCCGCCGCTGGTCGCGCCCGTCCCGGGGCGGCACCGGGGCCCGACGCGACCCGCATCCTGGGGGCGGGCGGCCCGTGGACCTGCCCGGTCCAGGGACCGCGGGCCTTCAGCAACGACTGGGGCCAGCCCCGCTCGGGCGGCCGGTCCCACAAGGGCAACGACATCCTGGCGCCCCGCGGGACGCCGGTGGTCGCCAGCGTGGGGGGAACCGTGAAGGCCAACAACTCCAGCCTGGGTGGCATCGCCTACTACCTACGGGGCGACGACGGGAACACCTACTACGGCGCCCACCTGGACCGGCTGGGCGCCACCGGTCGAGTCTCGGCCGGCACGGTCATCGGCTACGTCGGCACCAGCGGCAACGCCCGGGGCGGTCCGCCCCATCTCCACTTCGAGGTCCACCCCGGCCACGGCCGGGCGGCCAACCCGTTCTCGCTGCTGCGCCGCTTCTGCTGACCGCGCCGGTCCGGCGAGAGAGCGGGCGCTACACGAAGTGCAGGCCCCCGCCGTCTTCCCCCGGGTCGTCGACGGTGGCGTCGTCGAGGGCGGTGTCGCACGCCGGGCAGTACCAGCGGGCCTCGACCGGCGTGCCGCAGGCGGCGTGGCGGAGCTGGTCCTCGTCGCCGCCGCCCGCCGCCCCCCACTGGGCCAGCAACCGCAGGGCGCCGGCCAGCTCCCGCCCGGCCGCCGACAGCTCGTAGGCCATTCGGACCGGTCGCTCGGAGTAGGGCCGGGCCACCACGACCCCGACGCGCTCCAGTGCCTTCAGCCGCTGGCTCAGCACGTTTGTGGCGATGCCCGACAGCGCACCGCTCAGCTCGCTGAACCGGCGGGGGCCGCCCAGCAGGGCGTGGACCACCAGCAGAGCCCAGCGGTCCCCGACGCGAGCGAGGGCGGCGTCCAGCGGCGAGGCGGGTGGGGGCGGGTGCGACGGCGGCACGCCGCCATTCTCCCCCATGCCGTCGACCGGCGTGTATCTTGCAGATTGCAAGTCACAAGTGGTGCCAGGGAGGAGCGCACGATGAGCCTGATCGAGGAGCTGGAGTCGGTGACCCGCCGGGTGGCCGAGCAGGTGGGACCGTCGGTGGTGGCGGTCGGCCACGGGTCGGGCGTGGTGCTGGCCGACGGCCAGGTGCTGACCAACGCCCACAACCTGCACGGGCCCGAGGTGGCGGTGGCCTTCGCCGACGGGCGACGGTCGAGCGGCCGGGTGGGCGGCGTGGACGTGGACGGTGACCTGGCAGTCGTCCTGGTGGACACCGCCGGCTCGCCCGCCGTCGAGTGGCCGGCCGAGGCCGAGCCGGACGTCGGGCCCGGCACCGTGGTCGTGGCCCTGGCCAACCCCGGGGGGCGGGGTCTGCGGGTCACCCTGGGGCAGGTCTCGGCCACCGGACGGGCCTTCCGCGGCCCTCGCGGCCGGCGCATCCGGGGCAGTCTGGAGCACACCGCGCCCCTGCCCAAGGGCTCCTCGGGCGGGCCGGTGGTCAGCCCGGGCGGGGTGCTGCTGGGCCTGAACACCAACCGGCTCAGCGAGGGCTTCTACCAGGCCCTGCCGGCCGACGCCGACCTCCGGCGGCGGGCCGGCGCCCTCGCCCGGGGCGAGTCGGTCGACCGCCCGCACCTCGGGGTGGCCCTGGCGCCGTCGCGCGCCGCCCGCCACCTGCGCGAGGCGGTGGGGTTGCCCCCGCGGGCGGGGCTGCTGGTCCGCGCCGTGGAGGACGCCAGCCCGGCCGCCCGCGCCGGCATCCGCCAGGGCGACCTGCTGGTGGCGGTGGGGGGCCGGGCAGTGGCCCGCATCGACGACCTCCACGAGGTGCTCGACGGCGCCGACCGGGCCGTGCCGCTGGTCGTCGACGTGGTGCGGGGCGTCGAAGAACTGCAGCTGACCGTGGAGCTGGCCGCCGCCGAGGCACCCGAGGGCGGTCCCGCCCCCGGGTAGCCTCGGGCGCCATGCAGATCGGCATCCTGGGGGGCACCGGCCCGGCCGGCAGCGGGCTGGCTGCCCGGCTGGCGTCGGCCGGCATCTCGACCGTCGTGGGCTCGCGGGCCGAGGACCGGGCCCGGGAGGCGTGCGCCGCCCTGGCCGAGCGCTGGCCCGACCGGGACCTGCCCCTCGAGGGGCGGGACAACGCCGGCGCGGCCGAGGCCGACCTCGTCATCGTGGCGACCCCGTGGGACTCCGCCGCGGCGACGGCGGCGTCGGTGGCCAAGCAGCTCGACGGCAAGGTGGTCGTCTCCATGGCGAACGCGCTGGTCCGGCTGGGCGACGAGTTCGTGGCGCTGGCCCTGCCGCGGGGCTCGGTGGCGGCCCACGTCCAGGCGGCCGTTCCCGGCGCGCTGGTGGCGGCCGCCTTCCACCACCTGCCGGCCCGGTCGCTGGCCCGGCTCGACGAGCCGCTCGAGGGCGACGTGCTGGTGTGTTCGGACCACCCGGCCGCCTGGAAGGCCACCGCCGCCCTGGTCGAGCAGATGGTGGCGCTGCGGCCGCTCAACGCCGGCTCGCTGTCGGGCGCCGCCGCCGTCGAGGCCATGACGGTTGTGCTGCTGCAGCTCAACGCGCGGTACCGGGCGCGGGCCGGCCTCCGGCTCACCGGCATCCGCGCCGGCGACCGACCGGGGTGATGCGGCTCTTCGACACGGCCCGCCGGGCCGTCGTCGCCTTTGAGCCGGGCCCCGTCGTCACCATGTACACGTGCGGCATCACGCCGTACGACTCGGCCCACATGGGCCACGCCGCCACCTACCTCACCTACGACGTCGTCCAGCGCCGGCTGCGCGACATCGGCCACCAGACCCGGTGCGTACGCAACGTGACCGACGTGGACGACGACATCCTGCGCAAGGCCCGCCAGCTCGGCGTCCACTACCTGGACCTGGCCGCCGAGGAGATGGCCCGCTTCGATGCGAACATGGACGCCCTCGGCCTGCTCCCGTCGTACAGCGAGCCCCGAGCCACCTCGGCCATCCCGGACATCCTCGGGTTCATCGGCCGGGTGCTCGACTCCGGCCACGCCTACGCGACTGCCGGCGCCGTCTACTTCAGCGTCGGATCATTCCCGGCGTTCGGGCGGGTCAGCCACCTGTCCCGGGCGGAGATGCTGGCGCTGGCCGCCGAGCGGGGCGGCAACCCCGGCGACCCGGCCAAGCGCGACCCGCTGGACTTCGTGCTGTGGCAGCCCTCGGCCCCCGACGAGCCGGCGTGGGACTCGCTGTGGGGCCCCGGCCGCCCCGGCTGGCACATCGAGTGCTCGACCCTGGCCATGCGGGAGCTGGGGCCGTCCATCGACCTGCACGGCGGCGGCACCGACCTGGTGTTCCCCCATCACGAGTGCGAGGCGGCCCAGAGCGAAGCGGCTACCGGCCAGCGCTTCGTCGGGCACTGGCTCCACGTGGGGATGGTGTGCCTGGGTGGCGAGAAGATGTCCAAGTCGCTGGGCAACCTCGTGTTCGTCAGCGACCTGCTGAAGGATTGGGAGCCGGCTGCCGTCCGCCTGGCCGTGCTGTCCCAGCACTACCGCACGTCGTGGGAGTGGCACGACGGCCTGTTGCCCGAGGCGACCGCCCGGCTGGCCGCCTGGCGGGCCGCCGGCCCGGGCCAGGCCGCCCTGGCCGAGGTCCGGGCCGCCCTCGACGACGACCTCGACACCCCGGCCGCCCTGGCCGCCGTCGATTCCGCCGCCGCCGCCTCCGGCGGCGGCGTGTCGGCGGCCGCCGATCTGCTGGGCGTCGTGCTTTCGGGTAGGTAGCGGGCCGTTTCGGCCCGCTACCTACCCGAGACAGCGGTCGGCGCCCGGCGCAGGAAGCGGGCGCGGGCGCGGCGGGCGACGCG
>DATLFQ010000200.1:0-24220 GCA_035540915.1 Acidimicrobiales bacterium | reverse complement strand
CTCCTTGACGACCAGCGCGTAGGAGCCCAGGCCGATCAGCCGGTCGCCGGCCACGGTCGTCTGGCCGACCAGCACGGCGGTGACGGCGCCGGTGGCGGGATCGAACTCGACGTCGGCCACTGCGCCCAGCTCCCGTCCGCGCTCGGTGAGCACGCGGCGGCCCGGCAGGTCGACGCCGCCGGCCCGCCGGCGCCTCTGGACGAGCGCCGCCGCGGCCGCCAGGGCAGCCAGCACCAGCACCACGAGGAGGAGCACCCAGTACCAGTCCATGACGGATGCTACCCCCCGAGACGGGCGGGGGAGCACCCCGGCTGGGCCCTCACGCCTGCGGCTGGCCGATGTTGACCAGCCAGGTGATGCCGAACCGGTCCACGCACATGCCGAACTCGTCGCCCCACATCTGCTTCTCGAGCGGCATGACGACGGTGCCGCCGGCGGACAGGGCGTCCCAGTAGCCGCGCAGCTCGGCGTCGTCGTCCCCGCTGAGGCTGATCGAGATGTTGTTGCCCGGGGTGTGCTCCATCCCCGGAGGCGTGTCGGCGCCCATGAGCGTGAAGCCGCGGTCCGTCTCCAGCATGCCGTGCATGATCTGGTCCGCCCCCGGTGCGTCCGGCGCGCCGAACTCGGCGAAGGTGTGCAGCGCCAGGCTGCCCCCGAAGACCTGCTCGTAGAACTCCATCGCCTGCCGGGCGTTGCCGCCGAAGCTGATGTACGGGTTGAGTCGCGAGGCCATCGTGGGCTCCTTTTCATCCGGCGCCGAATCTCGCGACGCTAGCGGTGGTCTGGCGTCGGTCGGTTAGGAGTCCGAGCAGCCCCACCCCGGTCATCCCGGTGGAAAGGCCGAGGTGCAGCATTTTGTCGGCGTCGTTGACGATTGAGAATTCGGCGTCACTGTCGGGTTCGCCGACCGAATCTGCGCACGGCGGCCAGGAGCCCCATCCCGAAGAACAGGTGGACGAATTGTGGAGGCAGTTCGGGCCGTTCGTAAACCATGTGATGCCGGGTATGAAGCTGCCGATGCCGGCAAGTGCGAAGGCTGCACCCACCACGGCGGCAAAGACCCTTACCGGCGGCCGCTCGCTCCACTGCGATCCGCCTTCGGTGCCCGCTGCCGGGTTCGGGCGCTCCTCGTCGGTGCCCGGGGAGCGTGCCGCCGTCTGGCCCTCGTACCGGCACGCCGCCGTGCCGCCCAACGTCCTCGACGATCGGGGCCTCCCCGCTCGCTGTCCGCAAGACCCGACAAGGGTGTCGAACCGCCCGTAGGCGCCGAATAAAGGCCCTTTTTCTCTACACAACAGGCGTTGTGCCGAGTGAACTGAGAAGCGTCATTGACAAGGAGCGGCGAATGCGGGGCACGGCCATAGTGGTCTGGACTTCGTCGCTCTTGAAGCTTCTCAGGCGAAAGAGCCAGGCCTCGGTCGTGACGGTCCGCCGCAGGGACAATCTGGCGCGGCTCGTTGCGGCCGATCGCCCGCCGACCTCCGCAGTGGGGGCCGGCGGGCGGGCTGGCCCCCGGCGTCTGCGGGTGCTGATGATCGACAGCTCCGATCGTGGAGGCATCGCCAACTACACCGCGAACCTGGTGGCCGGACTACGGCAGCACGGCGTCGACGTGGCGCTGTGCGCACCGGTCGGCCGGGCGCTCGGGGCGCCCGAGCTGCCCCACCTCCGCTGGGGAGTCCAGATTGCCGGCTGGGGTCCCCTGCGGCGCCGGGCGGCGACCATCCGCTCCTGGACCGCTCGGGCCGTCACCGTCGTCTACGCCGTCCGGCGCCTCGATCCGGACATCGTCCACCTCCAGACCGCCGTGGCCGGGCCGCTCGACCTGGTGTTCGTCCGCTGGTGCCGTCGAAGGGCGGCGGTCGTCCGGACGGTCCACAATGCCATCGCCCACCAGGACACGCGAGCCGACCGCCGGGAAGTTGCCCTCCGGCGCCTCGTCGACCACGTCGTCGTGCACGGCACGGCCGCCGCCCGCGTGATCGCGTCGACGCCTGGCCGGCCCGTCCACATGATCCTCCCCGACCTCCCGCCCGAGCTTGGGCCAGACCGGGAGGCGGCGCGGGCGGCCCTGGGTATCGGGCCCGGTCCGGTGGCCCTCGTCCTGGGGCTCCTGCGGCCCTACAAGGGCATCGGCCTCGTGGCCGATGCCTGGCCCGGCGTCCGGGAGCAGCGGCCCGACGCCCGCCTGGTGGTCGCCGGCTCGGTCCCCGACACGTTCGCCGACCTCGACCGCCTGCTGGCGCTGCCCGGCGTCGAGGCCCGGCTGGGCTGGCTGGAGGACCGCGACGTCCTGGCGTGGGCGGCGGCGGCGGACGTCGTGCTCCTCCCGTACATCCACGGCGCCCACTCCGCGGTGCTCCACCGCGCCGTGGTGGCCGGGACGCCGGTGCTGGCGTCACCCGCCCTGGCCGACGAGACGGCGCGGTTCGACGCGGGCCGGGTGGTTCCGCTCTCGGCGCCGGCCTGGACCGAGGCCATCGTCGGCGCTCTCACGACGCGACTGCCCAGGCCCCACCGCGCGCCGGCCGGTCAGCAGGCGGCCGCCACGCTGGAGCTGTACCGGGCGATCCGCTCCGTCAGGCCCTAGAGGTCGGCGGGAGGTCGAGGTCGCCGGTCCGTCGAGGGTCGACGGGCCGGCGGGGTGGCTCAGACGCCCGCCGAGAAGTTCTGCTGCACCTCGCTGGCGGCCAGTGCCCGGTTCCAGAAGGCGACCAGGTGCAATTCGCCGAGGAATGGTCGATCCCCGGTGGTCTCGTTGGCGAGCACCAACTGGTATGCGCTGTCCCAGTTCGACAGGTTGCCACCGACGGTCCCGCTCGCCCGGAGCACGCCGTCGACGTACACGTTGACGTTGCCCGCCGCGTCCCGCGTGTAGACGACGTGGTGCAGCGCGGTCGTGGCCGTTCCGGTGGGCGTCACGGTCGCGGGGCGACCGTTGGCGTCGCTGTCGGCCGAGGAGGTGCGCAGGCGGATGTTCCAGGCGGAGGCCGACTGCCCCAGAGTGACGTTGCGGTTCAATGTGCCGGCTGAGATCGAGGCGATCCGCGCAGGGCCGTCCTGGGTCGTGTTCGCCGGCTTGACCCACGCCTCGACGGTCAGCGCGTTGCTGGCCTTCAGGGCGTCGGTGATCTTGGCCGCCGGGGCGGCCGACTTGATCATCGTCGAGCTGTTCACGGCCAGGCCGCCCCCGGGCAGCCAGGAGACCTTCGACGGATCGGCGATCGTGAGGTCGAGTGGTGTACCGACGCCGGAGACGTCGGCGACGGTGCTGCCCGAGCCAGCCTCGAACGTGTACAGGGCCTGAACGCCGTTCGCCAGCCGGGACGGCGTGGTCGACGACGTCGAGACCACCACCGTCACGTCGTCGCTGGCGGACAGGGCGCCGTCGTTGGCCGTCAGGCGCAGGACGTAGGTGCCGGCGGCCGAGAAGCTGGCCGTCGTGTCGGTGGCGCTGGCCGAGCCGAAGGTCACGGTGCCCGGGCCGCTGACCTTGGTCCACGCCGTCGTGGTGGCCGCCGGCGGGTTGGGCAGTCCGTCGTCGGTGACGGTGCCGTCGAGCGTCGCCGACGACGGCAGGACGATCGTCTGGTCCGGCCCGGCGCTGACCGTCGGGGCCGCGTTCGCCGTCGACGTCGAGACCACCACCGTCACGTCGTCGCTGGCCGACAGGGCGCCGTCGTCGGCGGTCAGGCGCAGGACGTAGGTGCCGGCGGCCGAGAAGCTGGCCGTGGTGTCGGTGGCGCTGGCCGAGCCGAAGGTCACCGTGCCCGGGCCGCTGACCTTGGTCCACGCCGTCGTGGTGGCTCCGGGCGGGTTGGGCAGGCCGTCGTCGGTGACGGTGCCGTCCAGGTTGGCCGACGCCGGCAGCACGACCGTCTGGTCGGGGCCGGCGCTGACCGACGGGGCCGCGTTCGTGGTCGACGTGGCGGTCGAGGCAGCGCCGGGACCGGCGGTGAGGTTCTGGCTCACCTCTGCGGCCGAGAGCGCCTTGGCGTAGAAGGCGACCAGGTGGTACTCGCCCAGCCACGGTCGGCTTCCACCGATCTCGTCGGCCAGCGCCAGGCGGTAGGTCGAGTCCCAGTTGCCCAGGGTGCCGCCGGCGGTGCCGCTCTGGACCAGCGCGCCTCCGACGTAGATCCGGATCGTACCGGCGCTGTCGCGGGCCATGACCACGTGCTGCAGGGCGGTGGTCGCCGCGCCCGACGCCGTCTGGGTGCTCGGCGACCCGTTGACGCCCAGCGTGGTGGTCCGCACCCGGCCGTCGTAGGCCGACGCGGCCTGGCCGAGGGTCACGTTGCGGTTGAGGGTGTCGGCGGAGATGGTGGCGATGCGGGCCGGGCCGGTCTGAGTGGTGTTGGCCGGCTTGATCCAGGCCTCGACGGTCACGGCGTTGGCCGCTTTCACCGCGTCGGAAACCTTGGCCGCCCCGGCCGCCGACGAGATGATGGTCGA
Source organism: Acidimicrobiales bacterium (assembly GCA_035540915.1). Lineage (GTDB taxonomy): Bacteria > Actinomycetota > Acidimicrobiia > Acidimicrobiales > DATLFQ01. Next base: position 19,765 of record DATLFQ010000200.1, on the reverse strand, counting down.
GGAGTTGACCCGCAGCCCGCCGGTGATCCAGCTGACGTTCGCCGGGTCGGCCACTGCCAGGTCGAGCGGCGTGCCGACACCGGAGGTGTCGGTGACGGTGGATCCTGTTCCCTCGTTGAACTCGTAGAGCGCGGCCAGCCCGGTGGTGACCCGGGGCGAGGCAGTGACCGTGAACACGGCGCTGGCGATGGCGCTGTCGGGTCGGCCGGACTTGAACGCCCGGGCCTTCACGGTGTGGCTGCCCTCGCCCAGGGTGAACGGCGCGCTGTAGGCGGTCGAGGTGCTCGTGGGGTCGGTGCCGTCGGTGGTGTAGCGGATCGTGGCGCCGGTGGTGGTGGTGGCCAGCGACACTGTCACGGAGCCGGCGTGGGTCCCTCCGTTGGGGTCGATGGTCGGGGTGGCCACCGGGGTGTCGGCCGCGATGACCGTGACGGTCACGTCGTCGCTGGCCGACAGGGTGCCGTCGCTGGCCGAGAGGCGCAGGACGTAGGTTCCCGCGGCCGAGAAGCTGGCGGTTGTGTCGGTGGACGAGGCGCTGGCGAAGGTGACCGTGCCCGGGCCGCTGACCGTGGTCCACGCCACCGTGGTGACCCCCGGCGGGTTCGGCAGCCCGTCGTCGGTGACCGTGCCGTCCAGGGAGGCCGCGTTGGGCAGGACGATCTCCTGGTCGGCACCGGCGCTCACCGTCGGGGCGGCGTTGGTGGCCGGACCGCCGGCCGTCCCGTCGGGGCCGGCGGTGAAGTTCTGCTCGATCTCGGTGCCCGAGAGCGCCTTGGCGTAGAAGGCGATCAGGTGGAAGGTGCCGAGCCAGGGGTAGTTGTCGGTCAGCTCGCGGGCGAGGACCACCGGGTAGGTCGAGTTCCAGGTGGAGAGGTCGCCGCCGGCGGAGCCGGTCTGGCGCAGCGTCCCGTCGACGTAGATGCGGGACGAGCCCGCCGTGTCACGGGTCACCACCACGTGCTGGAGCGCCGTGGTGACCGCGCCCGACGCCGTCTGGACCGTGGGCGTGCCGTTGCTGCCCAAGGTGGTGGTGCGGACCCGGGAGCTGTAGGCGGACGTGGCCTGCCCGAGCATCACGTTGCGGTTCGACAGGTCCACCGAGATGCCGGCTATCCGGGCCGGCCCGGTCTGGCTGGTGTTGGCCGGCGTGATCCAGGCTTCGAGGGTCACGGCGTTGCTCGACCGCACGGCGTCGCTGATCTTCGCCGAACCGGTGGAGGTGATCTCGGTGGCACTGTCCACCCGCAGGCCGCCGGCGGTCCAGGTGGTCCGGCTTGGGTCTTGGACCGTCAGGTTCAGCGCAGTGCCCACCCCCGAGGTGTCGGTGACGGTGGAGCCCGTTCCCTCGTTGAACTCGTACAGCGCCCGCAGGCCGTCGGTGACCCGCGGCGGCTCGGTGATGGTGAAGACGGCGCTGGCGATGGCGCTGTCGGGGCGGCCGGACTTGAACGCCCGGGCCTTGACGGTGGTGACCCCCGCCGTCCCCAGCACGAACGGCGCGCTGTAGGCGGTCGAGGTGCTCGTGGGGTCGGTGCCGTCGGTGGTGTAGCGGATGGTGGAGCCGGGCGTGACCGTGGCGAGCGACACTGTCACCGAGCCGGCGTGGGTGCCTCCGCTGGGGTCGATGGTCGGCGTGGCCACCGGGGTGTCGGCGGTGACCACAGTGACGGTCACGTCGTCGCTGGCCGACAGGGCGCCGTCGCCGGCGGTGAGGCGCAGGACGTAGGTGCCGGCGGCCGAGAAGGTGGCGGTGGTGTCGGTGGACGAGGCGCTGGCGAAGGTGACCGTGCCCGGGCCGGTGACGACCGTCCACGCCGAGCTGGTCGTCCCGGGCGGGTTGGGACGGCCGTCGTCGCTCACCGTCCCGTCGAGGGACGCCGCCTCGGTGGTGAGGATTTCCTGGTCGGCACCGGCGCTCACGTTCGGCGCCCGGTTGACCAGCCCCTTGTTGGATGGACCGGCGCCGTAGTTGGCGCTCACGTCGGTGGCCGACAGGGCCCGGCTGTAGAAGGCGACGAGCTGGAACTCGCCCAGCCATGGGCGGGCACCACCGAACTCGTTGCCCAGGATGAGGCGGTAGCTGCTGGTGTCCCAGGTCGACAGGTCGCCGCCCGCCGAGCCCGAGGCCGACAGGACGCCGTCGACGTACAGGCGCGTCGCCCCGCCGCTCTCCCGCACGAAGACGACGTGGCGGAGGTTGGTCGTGGCCGACCCGTTCGGGGTCGTGGTCGCCGCCCCGGCGGCGGCGGTCGCCGACGTGCGGACGCGGCCGTCCCAGGCGGTGGCTGCCTGGCCCAGGGCCACGTTGCGGTTGCTCGAGTCCTTGGATATGGCGGCGATCTGCGCCGGGCCGGTCTGGGTGAGGTTGGCCGGACCGACCCAGCCCTCGACCGTGACGGCCTTGGCGGTCTTGGCGGGGCTCGAGATCTTCGACGCCGCGGCCGCCGACGTGATGCTGGTGGGCGACTCGAGGATCAGTCCGCCGTCGACCCATCGCACGGCCGAACCGTTGGCGACGGTCAGGGGCAGGGCGGTGCCGACGCCCGAGGTGTCGGCCACCGTCGTCCCGGTGCCTTCCTCGAACTCGTACAGCGCGGCCAGCCCCGTCGAGCGGCGGGTCGCGGCCGTGATGGTGTAGGTCGCGCTGCTCACCGTGCTGGGGTCGCGGCCGGCCCGGAAGGCCTGGGCCTTGATGGTCGCGCTGGCCGAGATGCTGAACGGCCCCGTGTAGACGGTGGAGGTGTTGGTCGGGTTCGTGCCGTCGGTCGTGTAGCGGATCGTCGCCCCGGCGGTGCTCGAGGACATCGAGATCGGGACCGAGCCCTCGTAGGTGCCGCTGGCCGGCGTGATCTGGGGGGCCTCGGTCGGCAGGGCGGACACCGAGACGTTGCCGAAGCTGGCATCGACGTGGTGGGCCACGAGCAGGAGAGAGCCGGCGTCGGGGTCGGTGAGCGCCTGGCGCGTCTGGAGGTTCCAGGTACCAGGCTCGGCCTGGTCGGCTCGCCAGACCTTGAGCTTGTACTCCTGGCCGACGTCGATGGTCTCCGCCCTCGCCTTGAACATGTACCGGACGCCGGGGGTCAGCTTCAGCCCGCTGGTGTCGTCGGCGGCGACGGCGCCGTTCTCGTCGGTGAGCTGGAGCCGGTCGCCCAGGGTGTCGGTGCGGTAGCGGTACCAGGCGATGGCGCCGAGGGCTCGCTTGAAGCCCCACCGGGGCTGCGAGCTGTCCTCGGCGATGTGCCCGGTCCAGCGCAGGATGACGCCGATGCCGGGCCCGTTGCTGGGGGAGCGGAACCCGGTGGCGGTGTCGACGGAGTTGATCGTGATCGGCACCGTCGCCTCGTAGTCGCGCCAGGTGACGTCACCGATGGCCACCAGCCGGTCGTAGCCGATCTGAGTTGTCCGGAGGGCGCCGTTCTCGACACGCCACTTGCCGTCGACCACCTGCGCCACGTCGGCGACGCTGGTGACGGTGCTCCAGTCGATGTTGTATGGCAGCGGCCAGACGGTGTCGGGGGTGTAGTCGACGTCGATCAGCTGGTCGACGGTGCTGCCCAGCGCGTTGACAACCCGGATGAGCACCTTGTTGAGCCCGGCGACGAGCGTGGCCCGGTCGATCTCGATGACGAAGTCGCCGGGCTCGGCCAGGCGCCGGAGGTCGGCGCCCAGGGTGAGCGCCTGGAAGGCGCCGCCGGCCAGCGACCAGGCCACCGCCGAGATCCCGTTGGGATCGGTGATGCGGCCGAGCACGTTGACCCACCTCTGGGGTTGGCCGAGCTTGCCGAAGACCTGCTGCAGCCCGTACCAGGCGTCGATGTTGGTGGTGGCGTCGGCCGCCCCGCCGTCCTCGGGCACGATGGGCGAGGCGGTGTTGAAGAAGTAGTCGGCCTGGGCGGCGAACGCGGGGATCGACGACGTCGTCGGGTGGTGGTTCCCGGCGAAGAATCCGAGCCGGTGGATGTCGATGGTCTCGGACATGGTGTGGAAGTCGGTGAAGGTCGAGCCGTCGGTGGAGTAGGAGAAGCTCCAGTTGGTCCCGGCCCGCGCGGCGCGCAGCCACATCGGGGCGGTCAGCGGGACCGACGTCTGCTTGCGGGTGGCCAGCGAGCCCGAGGCGAGGCGGCCCACGAACAGCTGGGTGGCCGTGCCGTTGTGCGAGGCGTCGAAGCGGACCAGGTTGGCACCGTCCTGCTCGAAGATCAGCCCCTGGATCTGTGACCGCTTGGTGACGGGGGAGTCGAACTTGACCTCCACCGAGAAGTCGGTGTTGGGGAACGCCTGGAGCAGGCGTGGAGCCCTGTTGTCGGTGCTGCTGGTGATGTTGTGCGAGACGCCCGATGGCAGCGAGATGCGGGCGGCGCGGTTGATCGTCGACAGCGCGGCATCGCCCACGGGGTTCACGAAGGTCCACACGTTCGGGTCGATGACCCCGCTGCTGAAGTCGTCCGACACCGGCCCGCCCTGGCAGGCGGCCGTCTGGAAGGTGTTGTCGGGGGAGCTGCCGGTGTTGCCGGCGGCGTCGGTCGATTGGGCTCGGAAGTGGTAGGTCCGGCCGCACACGAGGTTGACGAGGTCGAGCCGGTGCGACTGCACCAAGGTGACCGACGAGGCGGTGGCGCCGTAGGAGGTCGTCGCGCCGAACTCCACGCGGCTCGAGGCCGGCTCGTCGGTCGCCCAGGTGACGGTGGCGGTCTGGGCGCCGGCCGTGGCGCTCACGTCGGAGAGGACCGGTGGGCGGGTGTCCCCAGCCGCCCCTCCGTCCTCGGGGACGATCGGCGACGCGGTGTTGAAGAAGAAGTCGACCGAGCTCGTGAAGGCCGGGGTGAGGCTGGCGGTCTCGTTGACGGTGGCCACGAACGGCCCGAGGCGGCCGGCATCGATGGCCGTGTTGAAGCTTCCCACCTCGCTGAACGTCACCCCGTCACCCGAGATGGAGTAGGTCCAGGTGTCGCCGGTCCGCTTCAGGCGCTGATGGGTGGCGCTGAGCGCGCTGATCCGCTGCGAGGCGAGCGTCGTGCCACGGCCGGCCGCGACGCGCCCGGCGAATGCCACCCAGCCGGTGCCGTCGTGGTGGACGTCGACGCGCAGGAAGTCGTCCAGACCCTGCTCGACGACGATGCCCTGGACCTGGAAGCGCTGCGTGACCGCCGACTCGAACTTCGCCTCCACCTCGAAGTCACCGACCGGGCCTTCCTGGACCAGCCGCGGGGCCCGGTTGGCCCCTGCCCACAGGTCGTGGTTGACGCCGGCCGGCACGGAGATGACGGCGTTGGTGCCGGTGAGACTGAGCGTGGCGTCCCCCACAGGGTTCACGAACGACCAGCGGCTGTGCAGCGTCGTCGAGGAGAAGTCGTCGGACGCGATGACCGGGCAGACGCCGGTGACGAAGGTGGCCAGCGGCGAGCTACGGGTGCCGTCGGCGTTGGTCGAGGTGACCTTGTAGACGTAGGTGGTGTTGCACAGCAGCCCGAAGAGCTCGATGCGGTGGGAGGTGACCAGGGCGGCCGCCGATGCCACGCTCCCGAGCGACGTGGTGCGCCCGTAGTCGACCTTGGAGTCGGCCGGCACCGCGGTGGCCCAGGTGACGACGGCGCCGCGCCCCGACGGCGTCGCCACCACGTCGGTGGGTGTGGGCGGGCGGGCGTCGTCGGGCGGGTTGGCCAGACCGGTGTTCCAGAAGTAGTCGAGGGAGCCCGTGAAAGCCGGCGCGTTGCTGCTGGTGGTGCCGTGGTTGGCCACGAAGGGGCCCACCTCGGTGAGGGTGAGCGCGTGGCTGAACGACCCCATGTTCGTGAAGGTGGTGCCGTTGGACGACCAGCGCACGGTCCAGGTGTCGCCGCTGCGGCTCAGGCGGAGCCAGATGGGGTTGGTGCCGGCGATGGTGGTGCTGATGCGCGTGGTGGCCGTGCCGCTCACCATCGAGGCGGCGAAGATGCGGGTGCTGGTGCCGTTGTGGGTGACGTCGGCGCGAACGAGATTGTTCAGGTCCTGCTGGGCGACGATGCCCTGGGACTGGAAGGCGGCGTCGGGCAGGGACTCGTACTTGGCCTCGACCTCGAACCCGACGTTGGTCACCGGCTGGAGGAGGCGGGGCGCGAAGTTGCGGCCCGTCCACAGGTCGTGGGTCTGGCCGGCCGGGACGGCGACCCGGGCGTTGGTGCCGGTGAGGGACAGCTGGACGTCGCCGCGCGGGTCGACGAAGCGCCAGCGCGGGTCCAAGGTGGTGCCGAAGAAGTCGTCGGAGAAGGGTCCCTCGAAGACGCCGTTGAACTTCGCCGCACCGACCGCGACGGCCAGATCCTTGTAGGCGGCTCGCACCGCAGCGCCGGTGGCGCCCACGGCGGTGGAGTCCAGGAGGCCGACGGTGTAGCGGCGGCCGACGCCCCGCAGGTAGGGCGTCAGGTCGAGCCGGCCGAAGCCGAACACCGTCATCTGCCCGTTCTGTTGTCGGTAGGAGTCGACGGCGCCGTCGTCGGTGTGGTTGGCCGCGAACAGCGACCGGTTCAGCGCCACGTCGGAGAAGTAGGCCCACTCGTCGCCGACTAGGTCGCCGGTCCAGGAGCTGCCCAGCGAGGTCGTCGTGCCGTTGGAGCGGGTGACGGTGTCGTTGGTGGTGTCGAGGGTGCCGCCCGGGGTGCCCTCGTAGAGGAACCAGTGCTCGCCGTTGAGCCGGACGGTCACCATGGTGGCGTAGGTCGGGTAGACCTCCCAGATCACCCGCCACAGCCCGTCGCTGCTGGTGCTCTGGAAGGTGGCCTTGAGCGGCCCCTTGTTCAGCAGGATCGTGCTGGACGTGGTGCGGCCGGGGTGGAAGTACCCACCTTGGGCGGGGGGCACCAGGTTCGGGATCCCGCGGAAGTCACCCGCCGACCCGGATGACGTGCTCCAGTTGATCCAGTCGTTGCCGTTGGCGTCGTTCAGGCTCGAAAAGCCGCCACCGCTGGTGTGGTAGTACCACTCGCCCTGCGAGGTGGCGATGCGGTAGGCGGCCTGGCCCTGGTCGGTGGCGCCCTCGGTGAGGGTCACCCGGGGGGTCACCGGCGGGGGGGTGAAGCTCTTGCCCGTCTTGTCGAAGTAGACGTGGAAGCGCCGGACGCCGTTGGCGGCCAGCGGCCCCTCGGCCAGGAAGACGAGGTTTCCCCGGGCCATGGTGGTGGCGTTGTAGTTCGACGAGGGGTCGAACTGGGTCGGCACGTCGTTGTCGATCACGACGCCGGCGCCGTCCACCTCCACCACCCGGATCGAGCCCGGGTCGAAGGTGCCGGCGCCGCCGTCGGTGGCCCGCATCAGGTCGGTGAAGTTGAGGATCAGGTCTACTGGCTTGTCGGTCCGGGCGTGTCCTCCGGCACCGACCGAGATCGGAACCCGGTAGTCCCAGCGGGTGTCGAACCAGGGGGCGTCGCCGGCGCTGGTGGGCAGGACGGACAGCTGGGCGTCCCGGCTCGTGGCGGTGCCGGCGCTGTTGGTGACGACGACGCGGTAGTTGGCGCCGTGGTCGGCCGGCGTCACCGGCGGCGTGGTGTAGGAGCTCGACGTGGCCCCGCCGATGGCGATGCCGTTGCGCTGCCACTGGTAGGCGAGGGGCTCGGTGCCGGTGGCGGCGGCCGAGAACGTGCCGATCTGGCCCTCCTCGACGGTGGCGTCGGTGGGCTCGGTGATGATGGCCGGCGGCCCCGACGGGGCGGTCCGCCGGAGGAGCAGCATCGGGCCGGGCCGTTCCACGAAGTGCCCGAACTTCGACTGGAGCGGGTTGTGTGAGTAGCTGAGCGTGTTGGCGCCCGGGCGCAGCTCTGACGGCGTGAGGCTGCGAAGCGAGAGGTTCCACACGTCCTCGGTGCCGGCGAAGGCGGTGAAGGCGGTGTTGTTGTTGACGGAGATGAAGGGGTTCTGCCAGAAGGTGCCGACCAGCAGGGCCGACGACACCGAGGCCGGGTCGAGGTTGCTGGGCAGGTCGATGGTCCGGTGGACGACGTCGGGCTGCGTGCCGCCCTGGTAGATGCCGGCGTCCTCGAACCCGGTGACCCGGAAGACCTCGACGGCCTGCGACCGGGCCAGGGTGAAGTCAGCCGACACGCCGCCCGCCGCCTCCCGTACATTTCCGGCGGCGTCGACGGCCCGGACCTTGAACTTCACGCCCGCTTGGTTGGGGACGTGGGGCAACGACCACGTGACCGTCGGCGCCGTGCCGGTGGCGGTGCCCGGGTGGCCGATGGTCCCGCCGGTCGCCTTGGCCGAGAGGCCGCCGGGGTTCCAGTTGTTGCGGTTGAAGCTGTGCCAGTCGGCGGTGACGCCGTTGGCGTCCTCGTCGAAGCCGTCGTAGAAGGCGTGGAACTCCACGTATGCGGCCCCGCTGGCGGTGGCGTCGAAGCGGATCTTGTCGTCGTCGACGGCCAGGGTGCCGCCCACGGCCGGGTCGAAGGCGACGCCCCCCGCCGTGATCTTGGTCAGCTTGGCGTCGGGCGGTACGACGTCGGAGCCGGACCCGGCGACGAGGGGGCGGGTGGCGTCGTGGTAGATGCGGACGGCGATGTCGTGGACGTGGTAGCGGCCGCTGTTGGCGGTGAAGGTGAAGGTGTTGGTTCCCTGGCGCAGCTCGGTCAGCGGGATGTCGCCGACGTAGGGCGTGCGGCTCCAGTCGGAGCCGACGTTGGGCGTGCGGACGACGCCACCGTTGACCTGGAAGCGGGCCGACCGGTCATCGTGGTTGCGCCACAGGTCGATGTAGATCTCGGCCTTCAGGGCGTTGGCCGCGTTGTCGGGGATCTCGAGATTGACGGACTTGGCGCACGGACCGGGTTCGAAGTAGAAGACGTTGCCGGCGGGCTTCTCCTCGCCATGCTCCGGGCACCCGGCGGTGAACTGGCTGTGAGGGACCCAGTACTCCTTGTAGGTCACCTCGCTGCCGGCCCGGTGGATGCCTGCGGCAGCGGGTCCGGCCAGCGGGATGCCGGCCAGGGTGGGAGCAAGGAGGCCGGCAATCAGCAGCGCGACGCCGCCACGGCGCGATCGGTTCATGCGGGCAGGGCCTCCAGGGGCGTCCCGGCGCCACAGGGCGTCAGGACGGGTGGGACAGCGTGTAACAGCAGACGGCGGTGACGGGCGCTTGTCACTTTCCGTGGACGACCTTGTACTCGGCATAGGTGAAACCGCCCAGACCGGACAGAAGACCGGCGCCGAAGCACAGCTCCTGGCCGGCCCGGACGAGGGTCGCCCGCCCGCGGACGGGCGAGGCGAGAAGGAGTACGGCGCCATGCGCCAGGCGGACGACGCCGTGGGCGGCCCGCTTGGCCAGCCGACGGGGCGTCGGGTCCAGGAGCCGCAGGCACAGGCTCAAGGTGTTGCCCAGGCGGTACTGGCGCTGCAGCAGCCACCGGGTGGTCACCCGGCTGGCCGGCACGGTCTCGTGCACCACGGCACGGTCGGCCCAGACGATGGTTCGACCGGCCATCCGGGCCCGGGCGAAGAAGTGGGTGTCGCTCCCGCCCAGCTTGCCGAAGGCCAGGTCGAACGGAGACTCGTCGCCGTCGAAGAGCGAGCTGCGGATCAGGACGTTGCTCGTGCGGGCGTAGCCGATCCGCTCTGCGTCGCCATGGCGGGGTCGGTCGAAGAACCTGCCGTCGACCACCCAGGCCGGCGGCGTCCGCTCGAAGACGGGGAGGACGGGGCCGGTCACGACGTCGGCACCGGTCGCCCGCTGCGTCGCCAGGAGTTCGACGAGCCAGCGGGCGTCGGGCCACTCGTCGTCGTCGACGAAGGCGACGAAGTCAGCGCCCCGGGCGCGGTCGACCGCTGCGTTACGGGCTGCCGGGATTCCCGGAACCGACTCGACGGCGTAGTCGACCGGATGGCGCAACCCGGTCCGGACCTCGTCGACGACCTGGCGGGCCGACGCGCCGGGGTCGTTGTCGACGACGACCACCCGGACGCCGGTCTCCGCCGGCACCTCGAGGTCCCCGAGGCCCTCGAGGAGGCGGCGTAGACCGACCGGGCGCAGGTAGGTGATGACGCAGATGGCGACGGAGGTGGTGGTCGTCGATGCGGGTGCGGGTTCGGTCATGGTCCGGACAGCCATGGTCTCGCCCGCCGCAACCGTGGCGCGGCGGCGAGACTCTCGACCTCGAGTCGAGCTCGATGGTCGCAGGTTTCGTGAACGTGGTGCCGATCGCCGAAGAACAGCCACACCCCAAAACGGACGGACGGCTGCTTCATGACGCGCTCCCGGGTTCGCCGCACACCACGCCCGCGCAGGCTGGCGCGCCACCGCTTCAGTCTTACAGCGCCCGAACCCGTACCGGACGCGGAAAGAACGTGACATGTGCCCCATACACCGGTCGGTCCGGACCGTTGGGATGGATCACCCGCACAGCCGTCAGCGCACCGAGCGGTACACCTCGGCCAGCAGTCCGGGACGATCGCGGATGTCGAATCGCGCCTCGGCCTGCCGGCGGCCGGCCCTGCCGAGCGCGGCGCGGAGCGCCGGATCGCCGAGGAGGCGCTCGATGGCCTCGGCCAGGGCGACGGCGTCGCCCGGCGGCACCAGAAGGCCGGTCCCGCCGTCCTGGACGAACTCGGGTATCCCGCCCCCAGACGCCCCCACCACGGCCACGCCGCTCGCTTGCGCCTCGAGCACGCTCCGGCCGAAGGGCTCGGCTCGGGAGGCGTTCACCAGGACGTCCAGGGCCCGGATGACCTCGGGCACGTCGTCACGGCGCCCGGCGAACGTCACCCCGTCGCCGAGGACGGCGGCCGCCTCGGCGGCCAGCGCTTTCTGGTAGCGGTCACTGCCCACGCCAGCGTCCCCCACGACGACGAGGTGGGGACGTCGGTCGGGCTCGCCCAGGAGGGCGACCGCCTGGACGACGGTCTCGATCCCCTTGACGGGATTCACCCGGCCGACGATCCCCACGAGCGGCACGCCCGGCCGCGCGCCGAGGCTGCTCCGGACGGCACGGTCCGCCGGGCCCGGGCGGAACCGAACGAGATCGACACCGGGGTGGATGACCCGGAGCCGCGCCCGGGTGCCAGCCGCCGCCGCGGTTGCCTCGCTGTTGGCGATCCCGGCCGCGGCCAGCCGCAGGGCCACGCCGAGCACCGACCGGCCCAAGCCGGGGGAGACGATGTCCACCACCTCGACGACCGCCGGGCGGCGGGCCAGCCGAGCCGCGAGTACGACCGGCACGTGGGCGAAGGGGTGCAGCGAGTGGGCGGCGTCGAAGCGGCGCAGCACCGGGACCAGGCGCCGCGCCCCGCCGAGGGACGCCAGCACCTCACGGGTGAGGGCCGCCGGCCCCGGCCGTCCGCCAGTGGGAGTCCGCACGCCGCTCTGGGCGGGCAGGTCGACGTCGACCCAGGGCAGTCCGCGACGACGCCAGCGGTCGGCGAAGGGTCCGGCCGGTGCCACGAGCGTCAACTCGACGCCGTGCTCGGGCAGCAGCTCGGCCAGGTCGAGCAACCGGAGCTGCGCCCCGTAGGCGGCCGAACGATGGTTGACAAGGGCGACCCGCACCTTCAGCTCGAGGGAGGCTCGAGCGGGATGGGCACGTGGTCGTAGGTCGGCTCACCCGTCGGGCCGGCGGGCCGGGCCGGTTTCCGGGCCCACCAGCGGCGGCCCGCCTGCACGCCGGCGCTGAGCAGGTCCCCGGCCAGCTGGCGCCGGTGCGCCATCGTCCAGGCCAGCAGGTGGGAGGCGCATGCCGCCCGCTCGGACAGGGGCAACGGGGCATTGCCGATGGCCCGGGCGTATTCGGCCCCGAGCCGCACGTAGGGCAGACCGATCCTCTTCGCGCGAGACGTGTCGAACCACTCCATCCGCGCCACTGCGTGGGAGTAGACGACCATCGATCGCCGGTCGTGCTGGCGGTGCAGGAACGCCTCGACCGGCACTTCCAGGAAGCGGCCGCGAAGGGCGAGCTCCACCAGGAGTGCCTTGTCCGAGCCGGTGAACGGGCCGATCAGCCTGGTCTGGCGAAGGGCTTCGCGCCGCATCACACCGAAGACGGAGTAGCAGTGGCGGAGGTGGGCCAGGCAGTCGGCGAAGCGGTCGCTCGGCCGCTGCTGGACCGCGATCCGCGCCGGACGGTACCGACACAGCGGCCGGTCCTCCTCGTCGATGTCGATGGTGCCGGGGAACGCCAGCACCAGACCGGGATCGGCGTCGAGCGCAGCCAGGCAGGCGGAGAGGAAGCTCGGGGCGGCCAGGTCGTCGGCCGCCGCCCACTTGAACAGCTCGCCCCGGGCGAGCCCGACGCAGCGGTTGAAGTTCCACGCCGCGCCACGGTTGTCCTCGCTGCGCTCGTAGCGGACCCTGGCGTCGGCGGACACCGCCCGGCGGGCGATCTCCTCGGTGGCGTCCGTGGAGCCGTTGTCGGCGATCAGCAACTCGAAGTCCTCGAAGTCCTGGGCGAGCAGGGAGTCGACGGCAGCCTGAAGGAAGGCCTCGCCGTTGTAGACGGGCAGGCCGACGGTGACGCGGGGTGGGGTCGATGGCATCGCTATGGCCTCGTCGATGGGACGGTGGAAGGCGGAGGAGCCCGCCCATGACGCCCGGACCGTCACCGTGGCCGGGTTCGTCGGCCTCTGCCGACGTAACCGATGACCGTACACTTTCACTGGGACGCAACCGAAGCCGACCACATCGACCCATGACGCCGGCGCCACCTCCCGATCCGATCACGCTGCCACCCGACGACCCGGGTGCGCCGATGCCGGACCGGCTCCCACCGAACTTCGCCAGGAACGTGGTCGCGAACTACGGCTCCACGGTGGCTCGGATGCTCTCGCTGCTCGCCGTGACGCCCATCCTGCTCCACGAGCTGGGTGACGCCGCCTTCGGCGTCTGGGCTCTCGCAGGCAGCGTCATCCTCTACCTCGACATCTTCCACCTCGGTTTCGGTATCGCCACCTCCAAGCTGGTGGCCGAGGACGCCGGCCGGCGTGACGAACGCGTCATCGGCACGATCAACACCAGCTTCTTCGTCCTCGCCGGGCTGGGTGTGCTGGCCATGGCGACCGGCGTGGTCATCGCCGTCTTCTCGGCCAGCTGGTTCGACGTCCCCGACGCCCTCACCGACGAGACGACGATCGTGTTCCTGATACTCGCCATCAACATCGGCCTGGCCCTGCCGGGCGACACGTTCGGCGGCGTCCTCAGTGGCTACCAGCGCTACGACCTCCTCGGCCTGGTCAACACCTTCAACGTGGTCGGTGCAGCGGTCGCAGGCGTGATCGTCGTCCTCAACGGCGGCGGCCTGGTGGGGCTCGCCCTGGCGACCACCGGCGTCAGCCTGTTGTCGCAGCTCCTTCGGTACCGGCTGGTCCGGCGGCTGGTGCCCGGCTTCGAGCTGCGGCGCAAGCACGTGCAACGATCCCGTCTCCGCCTCACCACCAGGCTCTCGGGGTGGTTCCTCGTCCGGGACGCGGCGGAGCTGGTGACGATGCGCGTCGACCTCGTCGTCCTCGGCGCCATGCGCCCCCTGCGGGACGTGGCGCTCTACGCCGTCGGATCGAAGCTCGCCTTGTTCTGCGACCGCGGTGTGCGGCCGCTGGCCACGCTGTTCATGCCCGAGGTGTCGGCCCTCAATGCCGACGGCCACCACGACCGCGTCGCCAAGCTCTACTCGACGGGTACCCGGGTCGTGCTCCTCGCCGCGCTGCCCTCGGTGCTGATCCTCACCATCCTCGCCGCCCCGCTGGTCGAGGCGTGGGTCGGCGAGGGCTATGCCACCAGCGCTTCGGTGGCCCTTGTGCTGGCGCTCGGGCTCGGGCTCCGCAGCCTCAGCATGTCGGCGGCCACCGTTCTCGTGGGCAAGGGGGAGGCCCGCACCTACGCCGGCATCCAGTCGGCGGAGGCGGCCGTCAACCTGGTGGCGTCCGTGCTCCTCGTCGGCCCCCTGGGGCCGACCGGCGTCGCCCTGGGCACCGTCGTGGGCGTCACGGCGGTGAACCTGCCGCTCATGACGCTGTGGGCCTGCCGCGTCACCGGCACCAGGGTGGGCTCGCTCGCCCGGGCCAGCCTCGTCCCCCACCTTCCGGCAGCCGCCGTCACCGCCGGGGCGCTGTTCGCCGTTCGCGGCGTGCTCGACGGGCGCGTGGCGGTCGTTGCTGCGTCGGTCGTCGCCTTCGCCCTCTACGTCGGCGTGTACCTGGGCACCGGTGCGACGCCGACCGAACGCCGGCGGGTGCGGTCGCTGGCCCGCCGGCTGAGCCGCAGGTCGTCGCCCGGCCCCTCGTCGGGCCGGGGGGCCGACCCGCCGCCGCCATCATCGCCGCCGGTGGCCTCGACCGGACGCCCCTGAGCCAACGATCGCGCCGACGCCGCGATGGCGCCGCACAGCAGGCCGACGGCGATGGCGATGCGGAACTTGTCGAACACCGATTCGACCATCCCCTTGGCCAGGATGCCGGCCAGGGCCACCAGGCACCCCAGGGCGAGGGCGGCGACCCGGCTGTCGCGATGGCGTCGGTAGACCTGCACCGCGTCGAGTGACGTCATCCCCAGGGCGACGGTCAGCAGCGCCAGGCCGATGAGGCCAGACCGCAGGGTCACGTCCACGGCGACGTTGTGAGGCGACGCCCCCCGATGCTCCAGGGTCGTCACGTCGAAGAAGGTGAGGCGGGTCCCCAGTCCGGCGCCGAGGAACGGCCGGTCCCTGATCACGTCGATCGCCTCGGCGCGGAGGTCGGTGCGGGTGTCGGCGGTGCGCTCCTCTCCCGATCCGAGGAACGTGTCCTCCAGCCGCTGGCCGACGTCGACGCCGGGCCCGGCCACCACGAGCCCGAGGCCGATGGCCAACCCGATGCCGGCCAGGACCAGACCGGCCTCGGTCGGCGTGGTCCGGGCCCGGCGTCGCCACGTCTGGCCGATGACGACCAGCAGCATGGCGCCCGCGCTGACGCCGAGGCCGAGGAACGAGCCGCGCTGCTCGCCGCCGATGGGGGACAGGATCATGGCGAGCGCAGCGACGCCGACAGAGATACGGGGATGGGGGCGGCACAGCTCCACCACCAACGCGACGGCGCCAAAGGCCACGAGGACGGTCGCCGCGTCGCTGTTGAGGGACCCCACCTGGTCGAGCGGCGCGCCGGGCAAATTGACGGCAAAGGCGGTGTCGGTCAGCCCGCAGATGATGCCGCCGGCCGCGGTGACTCCGAGCGGGACCGTCCAGCGGGCCGCGGCGCGGCGTCGTACCAGCGCTGCCACGTCGGTGCCGGCGACGAGCGCCATGGCGCCCCCGATGTAGAAGACCGCCTTGGCCTCGAACAGGATCTGGTCGAGCTGGCGCCCGTACAACAGGCCGACCACGGCCGCCGTCGAGTACCAGAGCAGGAAGGCACCCCAGGCCAGGGCCGTCCCGCTGATGCGGCGCGGCACCTTGGCGGTCATGGCCCGAGCGGCGATGGCGAGGAGCAGGACGACGTCGGGGGCCCGGAAGTCCTGGCCGGCGAAGCTCGGGCGGAAGATCCCGGGCGGCACGTTGGCGGCCGAGGTGTTCAGGAGCGCCTCGGCGAGGAAGACGCCCAGCACGACCCCCAAGACCGCGCCCCGTCGGCCTCGCCGCTCGAGCCCGACGAACCACAGCCACAGAAGCGTCCCGCCGCCCGCCGCGGCCACCAGCATCGCATTCGACCTCATCGGCCTGCCCTGGGCCCACGAGTCGGAGAGTCGCGTCGGTACGCTTGCCCGTCGTGCGCGTGTTCGTGGTCGACCCGTCGCTGTTCACGCCGCAGTACGACGCCCCGCTGTGCGCCGCCCTGCAGGCGCTCCACGACGTGGACCTCATGTGCCGGCCGAGCCGAGCCGACGAGGTGGACGTCACCGGTCCGCACCGGGTCCGCCGACTCTTCTACGCCGTCTCGGAGCGCCTGCGGCGCACGCGCCTGGCGCCGCTCGCAGGGCCGGCGAAGGTCCTCGAGCATGTCGTCGACCTGGGCCGTCTTGCCTGGCGCGTCCGGGCGGAGCGTCCCGACGTCGTCCACGTGCAGTGGCTGGTGGTCCCCGTGGTCGACCGGCTGGCGTTCCTGGCCATGCGGCGGTGGGCACCGGTCGTGCTGACGGTGCACGACACCACCCCCATGCACGACGCGGCCCGGTCCGCCCTCCAGACGGTGGGGACCTCCCGGGCGCTGGCGGCCGCCGACCACCTGGTGGTCCACACCGAGTTCAGCAGGAACGAACTCGGTTCCGCCGGCCTGGAGCTCGGGCGGATCACGGTGGTTCCGCTCGGCCAGATGGCTCCGGTTTCGGCGACGGCCGGCGGTCGAGCCGGGGAAGGGGACGAGGACGGCGACGGGGAGGACGTCCGCCTCCTGGTCTTCGGCCGCATCCGCCCCTACAAGGGCGTCGACGTCCTGCTGTCCGCGCTGGCCCGGATGGGCGAGCCGCAGCGGCGACGCGTGAGGGTCCACATCGCCGGGTCGCCGCTGATGGACATGGAGCCGCTGTACCGCCAGGCGCAGGAACTGGGCGTCGCCGGCCAGGTGCGGTGGTCGCCCCGCTTCCTGGACGACGGCGAGGTGGCAGCGTGTTTCGCCGAGGCCGACGTGGCCGTGCTGCCCTATCGCGACGTGGACGCCAGCTCGAGCCTCGGTGTCGCCCTGGCCGAGGGGCTGCCGGTGATCGCCAGCCGGATCGGCGGCTTCGCCGAGCTGCTCACGCACGGCGAAGACGCGCTGCTCTTCGAGGTCGACGACGCCGACGGGCTGGCCGGCTGCATCGAGGAGATGCTCGACCCGGACCGGCGCCGCGCCATTGCCGCCGGCGCCGCCCGCCTTGCGGGGACGGTGCCGACCTGGGCGGAGATCGCCAGGCGCACCACGGCGGTCTACGACGAGGTGCGAGCGAGGCATCGGGCGAGCTGACTGCCCTGACTCGACCACCGGCTCACGACTGGCCGTCGGCGACGGCATGGGCGGCCGGTTCGGGGACGGCCGGGCGGGGCCGGGGGGCCCGATCGAGGTAGACCGACCGCTTACGGGCCCGCCGGGCCGGGACCCGGTTCAGGACCACCCCGAGCAGGACCGCCCCGGACTCCTGGATGCGGGTGACGACCGTCGTCAGGGTCGGCAGCTCCACCCGGCCGGCGTCGACGACCACGACCGCGTAACCGGCGGCCCCGACGATGAAGGCGGACTCGGCGACGCCCTCGACCGGTGGCACGTCCACCAGCACGAGGCGGTTGCGGGCGCGGAGCTGGCCGAGCACCCGGGGGAGGGTCATGGCGACCACGTCTGCGGGGTGGCCCGCCGGCAGGCCGGCCGGGATGAACTCCATGTTGGCCGTCGCCGTGGTCTGCACGGCGTTGAGGGCGTCCTCCTGGCCGAGGTCGGACAGCCCGAGCCCCATGGCGCCGCCCACCCGCTCGTGCAGGACGGGCCGGTGCAGGTTGGCGTCCACCACGCAGACCCGGCGGCCGACGGCGGCGAAGGCCCATGCGAGGCCGGCCACGACCGTCGACTTGCCCTCGCCCGGACCGAACGACACCACCGCGATCGACGGGTTCACCGCCCCGGCCAGGCGGAACTCCACGTTCGTGCGCAGCCCCTGGAACGCCTCGACCAGGCCCGGCGGCGCTTGGCCGAGAAACTCGGTGAACGACTGCTTGTCCCGGCGGAGCTGGCGGATGCTGGGGATCTCGCCGAGAACGGTGGTGCCGAGGCGGCGACGGATCGCCTCGGCGCTGTCCAGGGCCTCGGTGACCCGGGCGGCCAGCAGGGCGGCGAAGATCGCCGCGATCAGCCCGAACACCGCCCCGCCCAGGACGATGGGCCGCGGTCGCGGGTCGAACGCCTCCGTCGGGACCGACGCCGGGTCGATGACCGTCGCCCTGATCAACGACCGCGCGTCGTTCTCCGCGATGGCCTGGCTCACGAGGGCGTTCACCCATTCGGCCGCGGCTTCCGGGTTGTGGCTCTCGCCCCGTACCCGCACAACGCTGGCCGATGCTTGTGCCGAGATGCCGACGGGAACCTCACGCAGCGGCTCTGACACCAGGGCCTCGGCCCGGACGCGGATGCTCCTGGATTGGATCCTCTCCACGAAGCCCGGGATCACGAAGTTCGCTTGCTGGGGCAGGCTGACACCCCCGCCGCCCCCGGCGACGATCGGCTCGACGAAGATGGTGGCGTTGCTGGCGTACCGCTTCTGGGGCAGGAAGGCGGCGGCGAGCCCGAGGACGAAGCAGAATCCGAAGGCGGCAAGGGCGAGCAGCCAGTGCCGGCGGAGGGCGAGCCGAAGCTCTCTCAGGTCCACTGCGCCTCACTCCGTCCGCGAGCGTCTCGGGCCACACGCCAGGATACGGGACCGGTCAGGGCAACCTCGTGCCTGCGGCCGTGACCTCGACGCCGTGCTCGTCCACGTTGCCCCCCCATGCGATCGCCGACGGTGTCGTGGCGCTGAGCGTTGCCTCGCGGCAGACCTCCGGAAAGTTCCTCACCAGGACATTTCCGACGATGCGGGTTTCGGCCGGGCCACCGCCACCGTCATGGATCACGTAGAAGCAGCGCCAGGCCGGACCGTCGAACCGGTTGCCCTCGACGTGGACCCGGTCGATCGCGAAGGCGGTCTGGTGCTGGAGGATCGAGATGTAGCCGGTGGACGTCCGGCTGCCGTCGATGTCGCCGTAGGTGTCGCCCGCCCGCTGTGGCGGCCTGAAGGCCCAGGCGTCGAAGCGGTTGCCGGTGATGACGATGCTGGCGACGTCGCCCTGCAGCGAGGTCTGGACGAGGTCCACGTGCGAGGGAGCGCCGCCCTGGCCCGGGTCCGAGGCCCACTGGACCGGATCATGGAGCCATGATTCCTGGATCCGCGCGTACCCGTGCCGGATCTTGACCAGGTCAACGGCGCCGAACAGATCGCAGCGGTAAATCGAGAAGTTGCCGAGGCCCACGGCGTTGTAGGTGCTGGTGTTGCCGGTCGCGACGCCGACCGTGCACCAACGCAGCTCGGCGGACGCCTGTGACGCGGTTCCGTCGGTGCTCGCCACCGAGACGGAGTTCGCGCGGAAGTCGGTGGCCACCACACCTCGGTGTCGCACGACGAGCGCTCCGGTGATGTCGAGGCCCTGCACGCGTTGGCCGTCCCGGACCGTCACGAGGTCGCCTTCGTGGACACGGAGCGCGGCCGGCTTGTGCCGCCCGGGCACGTCGGCGGCGTGGCCCACCGTCCCGGGCCCCGGGAACTCGTCGCCGGCACCCGGAAGGCCCTCGTTGGCGCGCCCGCCGGCAGCGTCGTCGGCCCGCGCGGGCCGGTCGACTCGGTCGCCGGTCACGGCGACGAGGAACATGGTCGGGAGCACGGCCGCGAGCATCAGCCGACGTCGTGTGGTCCTGGCGCGCTGCCACGCTGTCCCGTGCTCGACCATTCCGGTCATCTCCCGCCCGCTCGCACGTGTTCCCGCTCAACATAGGCGCCCGTCGCGACCGAGCCTGCCGGCCACGCCGTGAGCCGGTCAACGGGCACCCAAGCTCGCCGCCGCCGGCGCCGGGCCGCCCGCAGATCGTCCGATACGCTCCGGGGATGGCCGGGTCCCCATCCGCCCCGAGGACCCATGCGCGCACCTACGAGGGCATCGGCCCTGCCGCAATCGTCCATCGCAAGCGCCTGGCCGCGATCGAGCAGCTGCTCGGGCGGATCGAGGTCGGTTCCTCTGGCGAGGTCGCGGATTTCGGCTGCTCCGATGGGTTCATCCTCTCCGTCCTGCAGGACGGAGAGGATGAACCCATCGGAGCAGCCGAAATCCGCGACCTCGCCAGAGGAACCGACCTCGAT
>DATLFQ010000199.1:0-7860 GCA_035540915.1 Acidimicrobiales bacterium | reverse complement strand
GGGCGGCCGAAGTCGTAGAGGGCGGCGGCGGCACCGGGGCGGGTGATGGTGGTGGCCCGCCGGCCCAGGCCGTCGAGGCGGCGGAAGACCATGGCCGCCTCGTCGGCCGGGCGGACGGAGAGGCGGTACGCGTACACGACCCAGGCGCGCGTGGACCCGCCCGGTGGCGCCACCGCCGACCGCTCCCGGCCGTCGGCGCAGGCGGGACCGGTCGGCTGCCACACCAGGCGCCGCTCGGGCCGCAGTCCCAGCAGGGCGCCGTAGTAGCGGGCCGGCGGCTCGGTGACGTCGTGGACGAAGAGGTGGTCACCGGGCCGGGCGCGCTCGGCGACGACCTCCAGCACCGGCCGGATCTCGGCGATGGTCGTCGGCGAGCGGGCGACGTCGGCGGCCGGCCCCGCCCATCCGCCGACGAGCACCACCACGGCGACGGCACCGGCGACGGCGACTGGACGCAACGTGCTCGTCGTCGCCGCCACGGTGGTGATCACCAGCACGGGCGCAACGGCCAGCACCAGGCGCCCGGTCATCGGGAAGGCGTGGACGGCCGCTGCGGCGACGAGCACCGCAACGGGGGCGAGCAGCACAGCCAGGTCCCGGCGGCCGCCTCGACGTGCCAGCACGGCGACGCCGGCGATCGAGAGCCCTCCCGCGACGACGGCCGGTCGGAAGCCGGCCGTGGCCTGGTACAGCGCGCCGAGCCGCCCGGCCAACCACGACGCGGCGCCGGCCGGCGAGGCACCGTCGGGTGGGAAGCCGGCCGCCCAGTAGTCGACGAGGACGTCGTTGCCGCGCAGGTCGCGCAGGCTGAGCAGGTAGACGCCCCCGAAGCTGGCCGCAGCCAGCCCGGCGGCGGCCGCCGCCTGGATCCGGCGGCGCCCCGCGGACGCCGCCAGCAGCACCGCTCCGGTCCCGGCGACGACGAACAGGGCGTAGTGCGACAGCCACACCGCCGCCGTGGCGGCCGCCGCCCATGCGGCCAGCCGACGGGAGCCCCCGCCCGCCTCGGCCTCGTCGAGAGCCCGCAGCGCAAGCCACGAAACCAGCAGGGCCAAGGCCACGTCGAGCGAGTACTGCTTGACCTCCGTCGAGTAGCGCACCAGCGGCGGGCACAGGCCGACCAGCAGGACGGCCACCGCACCGGCCCACGCCGGCAGCACGCGCCGGGCTCACCTACCTGCTCGCCCGGCCCACGCCGGCAGCACGCGCCGGGCGAGCAGGTAGGTGAGCCCGAGCACCGCGACACCGGCGACGAAGGGGACGGCCCGGAGCGCGTACTCGTTGTTGCCGAACAGCTCGATCACCGAGCGCTGAGCCCACAGGAACCCGACGGGGGCGCCCTGGTTGTCGTCGAGCGGCTCGGCAAGCGCCCACCAGTCCCGACGCACGATGTTGTTGGCCAACATGGCCTCGTCCAGCCACAGCGATCGGCGGCTCAGCAGCTCGCGCAACCGCAGCGCGACGCCCACCGACCCCGCCCCGGCGACGGCGGCGACAAGCGCGGCGTTGCCCGTGGGCAGCCGCCTGCGCATCGGGCCAACCTACCGCCGGCGCCTCCGGCGGCGAGGGCCGACCGCTCCGGCGGCCGTAGCATTTTCGCCAGAGCGGGTGGACCGGTGACCTCGGCCCGGTGGCGAACTCCTCGCCCGGCGGGGCGGGCGAGCCGGCGCCCGGCGTGGGACAATCGCGCGCACCACCGGCCAGCATTCAGAGCAAGGACGGCAAGATGATCGGGTTCCTCGTCTTCGGGTTGGTGGTGGGCATGTTGGCCCGGCTGATCGTGCCGGGCCGCCAGCACCTCAGCTTCGGGTGGACCGTCGGGCTGGGGCTGGTCGGCTCGGTGATCGGCGGGGTGGTGGCCAACGCACTCGGGACCGGCGACGTGTTCGAGTTGAACATCATCGGCTCGCTGGTCGCCATCGCCTCGGCGGTCGTCCTGATCGTCGTCGGCGACCGCGTCGGGCTCCTCGCCCGCCGCCGTTCGCGGCGCTGATTCGGTATGACCCGGCGAACTATCCGAAGTTGGTAGCAACCGACACTTCGCCGGTATCGTCCCGGGCCAGGGCCCTTGCGGTGACCCCCGCCCCTCCGGTCCCACGCCGGAGGGGCGGGGGTCGCTCCCCCGGATGGCAGCGATGACCGGCACCGTGCTCTCCGACGAGGCGGACGCCCTGTACCGGCCACTGGCCGGGCTCGACGCCTGGGCGGCGGTGGCGGTCGACGAGGACGGCTGGCAGCGGGCCGGCGGCCGCGTGGCGACCATCCGCAGCCGGGCACCGGCGTGGGCCGCCATGGTCGAGCGCGGATGCCGGCTGGCCGCCGCCTACTCGGCCGGTGCGGCCGACGGCCTGTTCGCGCTGGACGAGGCGGTGGTCCTCGGTTTGGTGGGCGGCACCATGACGCCCGCCGACCTCGGGCCGGGCGGGCAGCCACACGTGGTGGCCGTCGCCCGGGCCATCGACGGTGCCACCGCCGCGGGGCCGGGCCCGATCACGGAGGAGGCCATCCGGACCGCCCACGCCACCGCCTGCGGCCCGCAGGCCACCTCCCCGGTGCACACCGCGGCCGGCCACCAGGACCACGTGCTGGCCCACGGCGACTACAAGCACCATCCGAACCACGTCCGCCTCGGCGACGGCTCGTGGCTGGCCCATGTGCCGGTGGACCGGCTCGGCGCCGAGATGGGCCGGCTCACCGAACTCCTCGCCGGGGGCGCGTTCGCCGCCCTGCATCCGGCCAGCCGGGCGGGGTTCGTGCTGCACGCGTTGGCCCACATCGGGCCTTTCGCCGACGGCAACCGCCGGGTGGGCTGGGTGCTCGCCAGCGCCGTGTCGACGGCGGCCGGCGGCCTCCCGCTGGTCGGTGCGGACGTGGTGGCCGGCGGGCGGGAGCCGGAGCCGGCGGCGGTCGTCGCCGGCGTCCAGCGACGGGCCACGGCGCTGGCCGGCGCCGTCGAGCGGCTCTCGACCACCGCCGGGGCCTCCACCGCCCAGGCGGCCGCGCTGGCCCGCTGGGAACACCGGGCGGCTACCGGGGCGGCCTTGGCCGACCGGCTGCCGGCCGCGCTGGCCGACGCCCTCGGCCGGTACCGCCGCCGGCCGGCGGTCGCCTGGCAGTCGGACCTGTCAACCGCGGTGGTGGACGGGCCGGCGGTGCGGGTGCCGCTGGGCGACGGGCGGGTTGTGGCCGAGCGCCTGGTTCTCGACGCCCATCCCCTCGACGCCGACCCGACCGTCGTCGCCCTTCGGGCCGAGGAAACCGGCCTGGCGTTCGCGGTCGACGCCGGCGCGCCCGGCACCGAACTCGCCGGCCTCGACGCCTGGCTGGACCGGGTCCTCCTGGCCCTGGCCATCGCCGTGGCCGCCGAGCTGGAGTGACGGCTCGCGTGCCCCGCGAGCGGGTGCGCTGGTCCGACAGCACGGCGCGGGCGGCGGGCACGAACCGTGCTGCTCGACGCCGGTGTGCCCGGTCGTTCCGCCGCCGATCGATACTGTCCCGGTGGCCGACCTCCCCGCAGCCGACGTGCCCATCCCGATCGACAGGACCGACGAGTGGGCCGCGCTGGCCGCCCATCACCGCCAGCTGCGCGACGTCCACCTGCGGGACCTCTTCGAAGCCGATCCGTCCCGGGGCACGACGCTCGTGGCCGAGGCGGCCGGACTGTACGTCGACTACTCCAAGCACCGCCTGACGACCGACACGCTGCGGCTCCTGGTGGCGCTGGCCCGGCGGGCCGGCCTGCCGGCCGCCATCGACGACATGTTCGCCGGCCGCCGGATCAACACCTCCGAGGACCGCGCCGTCCTGCACGTCGCCCTGCGGGCGCCGCGCGACACCTCCATCGTCCTCGACGGCCATGACGTCGTGCCGGGCGTCCACGAGGTGCTCGACCGCATGGCCGACTTCGCAGACCGGGTGCGTGACGGACGGTGGACCGGCTCGACCGGCCGGCCGATCGCCAACGTGGTCAACATCGGGATCGGCGGCTCCGACCTCGGCCCGGCCATGGGCTGCGAGGCGCTGCGGGACTGGAGCGACCGGGCGCGGCGGGCGCGGTTCGTGTCCAACGTCGACGGCACCGACCTGTGGGAGGCCACCGCCGACCTGGACCCCGCCGAGACCCTGTTCGTCGTGTGCTCCAAGACCTTCACCACCGCCGAGACCCTGGCCAACGCGACCGCCGCCCGGGCCTGGCTGACCGGCGCGCTGGGAGACGACGCCGCCGTCGGCCGGCACTTCGTGGCCGTGTCGACCAACGCCGCCGAGGTGGCCCGCTTCGGCATCGACCCCGAGAACATGTTCGGCTTCTGGGACTGGGTGGGCGGGCGGTACTCGATGGGATCGGCGGTGGGCCTGTCGGTGATGGTGGCCATCGGGCCCGAACGGTTCCGGGAGATGCTGGCCGGCTTCCATGACGTCGACACCCACTTCCGGACCGCCCCGCTGGCCGACAACCTGCCCGTGCTGCTGGGCCTGATCGGGGTCTGGTACGCCAACTTCTTCGGCGCCCAGAGCCACGCCGTCCTGCCCTACAGCCAGCACCTGGCCCTCTTCCCGGCCTACCTGCAGCAGCTCGACATGGAAAGCAACGGCAAGTCCGTCGACCGCTACGGCCGGGCGGTGGGCTGGGACACGGGCCCGGTGGTGTGGGGCCAGCCCGGGACCAACGGCCAGCACGCCTTCTACCAGCTGCTGCACCAGGGCACCCGGCTGGTGCCGGCCGACCTGATCGGGTTCTGCCACCCCGACCACGAGGTCGCCGACCATCACCCGACGCTGGTGGCCAACCTGTTCGCCCAGGCCGGGGCGCTCGCGTTCGGGCGCACCGACGCGGAGTCGGAGGCCGAGGGCGTTCCCGCCGTCCAGGTGCCCCACCGGCGCATGCCCGGCAACCACCCCACCACGACGATCCTGGCCGACCGGCTGACGCCCCGGGTGCTCGGACGGCTGGTGGCGCTGTACGAGCACAAGGTGTTCACGCAGGGCGTGGTCTGGGGTGTCAACTCCTTCGACCAGTGGGGCGTGGAGCTGGGCAAGGCGCTGGCCCGGCGCATCCTCCCCGACCTGGTGGCCGACGCCGAGCCGGCCCTCGGCCACGACAGCTCGACCAACGCCCTCGTCGGGCGTTACCGCCGCAGCCGGGTCACGACCGGCGGACCGACCGTGTAACGCTGGCCGGTCCATGCCGACGCGCCGATCCGAGCTGGACCTGTCGGGCGCCGCGGCGCGCATCGCCGAGCGCTCGTTCCGGCCGGGCGTGGGCGACCGCGTCGCCCGAGCCTGCTTCGCGGCCGCGACGCACGCCCTGGGCCGGCTGGGCGTGTCCACCGCCACGGTCGACGCGGTGGCCGCCTACGCCGACCGCTACGTCGCCCGGGGTCGCACACCGGCCGACGACGTCCTCGACCGGTTCCAGGCGGCGGGCGGCGAATGGCGCCCGGCCGAGTGGATGTGCGCCGCCCGCTACTCGGAGGTCTAGCCCGGCCCCGGCGGTAGCGTGAGCTCCGTGGCAGGCGGAGGTCGACGTGTTCCTCGGTGAGAACCTGCTCCCCTTGCTGGTCCTCGCCATGGGGGCCGCCCTCGTCGTCGGCCACGGGCTGGCCCTGGTGCGGCCGCCGGCGACCCCGAGGGCCGACGAGCTGCCCCGGGCGCCGGCCGCCCGCAGCCTCGCCATGATCGCCATCGGCCTGGTGGCCGCGGTGTGGGCTCTGGCCTCCCTGACGAGCTGACCCCGTCGTGCCGACGGCTGTCAGATCACCGCGCCCGCCCCGCCTCCGTCGGTGACCACCGGCAGCCCGGCGGCGGCCCACGCCTTCATCCCGCCGACCACGTTGCGGGCGTCGTAGCCGGCACCGAGCAGCGCGGCGGCGGCTCGCTCCGACCGGCTGCCCGTGCGGCACACGCACAGGATGGGCGCGTCCTCGGGGAGCCGGCCGTACTCGAGCCCGAGGGTGCCGAGCGCCATGTGGAGGGCGCCCGGCGCATGGCCCGCCTGCCACTCGTCGTCCTCCCGCACGTCGAGCAGGACCGCCTCGGGCGCCCGCCCGTGAGCGTCGGCGGGAGCCACTTCGGGAACCGGGCCGGGGGCCATAACCCCAGTTGAGCGCACCGGTGGCGACGGGCGCCATGCGCCGGGTCGCCCCGGCGGTGGGTCAGCGGGCCGGGGTCGGGGCGCCCGGCACGACGGCGAGGTCGATGGCCGGGCCCCGGCTGGCACCCGCCGCGGTCACGCTGCCGTGGAACGGCGCGTCGCCGAGGGCCCACACGCTGCCGTCGCCGCCGAGCACCCAGTAGCCGCCCGCGCCCGGCGTGGCGACCAGGCGCCCACCGGCAGGGGGCCGGCACAG
The DNA here is from genome assembly GCA_035540915.1 of Acidimicrobiales bacterium. GTDB lineage: Bacteria > Actinomycetota > Acidimicrobiia > Acidimicrobiales > DATLFQ01. The sequence goes on along the minus strand of DATLFQ010000199.1, from coordinate 1,513 downwards.
GCCCAGCCCGGGTACCGAGCCCCGGAAGACGGCGTCGCCGAAGCTGAAGACCCCTCCGTCGGCCGCCAGGAGCCAGTAGCCGCCCCGGCCGGTCGGCGCCATGGAGACCACCGTGGTGTCGATTCCGAGACCGGGGACCGAGCCGGCGAAGGCGGCGTCGCCGAAGGCGAAGATGCCGCCGTCCGAAGCGGTGAGCCAGTAGCCGGCACCGGTGGCGGTGGGGGCCATGGACGTCACCGGGCGGTTGAGCGTGATGGCGCCGGTTGACCCGTGGAAGGCGGCGTCGCCGAAGGCGAAGATGCCGCCGTCGGAGGCAACCAGCCAGTAGCCCTTGCCGCTCGGCGTCGCGGCCATCCGACGATAGGGCGGTTCAGCCGGATGGCGCCGGTGGACCCGTGGAAGGCGGCGTCGCCGAACGCGAAGATGCCGCCGTCGGAGGCGACCAGCCAGTAGCCCTTGCCGCTCGGCGTCGCGGCCATGCCGACGATGGGGCGGGTGAGGCGCATCCCGGCCACCGAGCCGTGGAAGGCGGCCGCCCCGAAGGGCCACACCTCGCCTCTGCCACCCAGGACCCAGTAGCCGGCCGCCGACTGCGGGCGGGGCACGGCCGGCGGGTTGTCGGGGTAGGCGCAGCGTGGACCGGCCGGCTGGCTCGACGCCAGGCGCAGGCTGGTCCAGGGGTTGACGGCGGTGCCGTCCGGCCGGCGCATCTCGAAGTGCAGGTGGGGCGCCGTGCCTTCCGCGTTGCCGCTGTCGCCCATGTAGCCGAGCACCTGGCCGGCGGTCACCTTGGCGCCGACCGTGATGCCGGCGGCCACCACCCACTCCAGGGGGTTGGCGCCGTCGTCGGTGCCGGGCGAGTCGTTGTTGAGGTGGATGTAGCGGTAGGACCAGCCCTCGGCGTCGGCGACGATGACCATGTTGCCGCTCAGCCCGGCGGCCTCGAGTCGGACCGACGTGACCCGCCCGTCGACCGCCGACAGCAGCGGCTGGAGCTTGGCCCCCATGAGGTCGTTGCCCTCGTGCGACCGGCCGCCGCTGCGGGGGTCGCCGTAGTCGTCGCCGAACGTCACCCGGCCCTCGACCGGGAAGTGGATGCGCCGGAACGCCGGCAGTTCGTCGGCCGCCGCCGGGGCAGCCGCGAGGCCGGCCGCCCCGCCCACGATGGCGACGATGAGAACGAGCGCGGCGGCGGCGCGCCGCCGGAGGACGCCAGGCACCCTGGGGTTGTCGGCGCCTCCGGCCGGGGACTTGACCTCCCGCGCAGTGGGTACCTACCCGCGGTGACCGACGAAACCGCGCCCACCCCGCCCGCCGAGACCGACAAGCGGGTGACCAGCGTCCCGCTGGAGGACGAGGACGGCGACACCTCGGTTGTCGCCCAGCAGACCACCGGCCGGGCCACCGTCGCCGGCGGCGGCGAGTGGCCCGACCCCGAGGCGCCGCCTCAGGCCCCGGCCCCGGGCATCGCCGAGGAGGGCGGCGGGAGCTAGCTCCCCGAGCGACCCCGACC
>DATLFQ010000198.1:0-29353 GCA_035540915.1 Acidimicrobiales bacterium | reverse complement strand
GTGGCCAAGGCGGCCCGCGCCCTGCAGGCCGACGTCCGCGCTGCGCTGGCCGACGGCCGAGTGGCGATGCGCGAGCGGGAGGCCGAGTTGCGCCGGGCGCTCAGCCAGCCGCCGGACGGGGGCGCGCCTCGCCCGTGATCTCCGCCGACCCACCGTCCCACCCGACCAGGAGGGCCGGCCGTTCGGCGGTCCGGAAGAGACGTCCAGCACGGCCGATCGACGGCGCCGAGGGCGTCGGCCGCGACCGGCTCCAGCACCTGGTCCCGGGCACGCTGTAGTCCTGGGAGGTGGTCCCGGCCGGGGGAGGTTGGTCTCGTGCGACGCCACCAGGCCGTGCGCCTCGGCGGGCGGGCCCGGGGACGACGGCGAAGCGGTGGACGAACCGCTGATGACGCCCGCCCGGTGAGGGGACCACTGCAGACCCGTCCCCATCTCGTCCCAGCGGTCGGCGCCCGTGCGCCGGCGCTCTTCGAGTGGTCGGGCACCTCGAGGAGAACGGCTCTCATCGATGGCGCCGGTGGGCCCGCATAGGCTCGCGGGCAATGGACGCCGACTCACTGCGCCGCGCCTTCACGCAGTTCTTCGTCGAGCGCAGCCATCACGCGGTCCCCTCCGCGCCCCTCGTTCCCCACCATCCGACGGCGCCCATGTTCACCAACTCGGGCATGAACCAGTTCGTCCCGTACTTCCTGGGCGAGGAGGCGCCGCCGTGGCCCCGGGCCACGTCGGTGCAGAAGTGTGTGCGGCTGTCGGGCAAGCACAACGACATCGAGGAGCTGGGCCGGACGCGCCGGCACCTCACCTTCTTCGAGATGCTGGGCAACTGGAGCTTCGGCGACTACTTCAAGGAAGGCGCCATCGCCTACGCCTGGGAGTTCGTCACCGAGGTGGCCGGCTTCGACGGCGACCGCATCTGGGTGACCGTCCACGACAGCGACGACGACGCCGAGGCCATCTGGCGGGACACCGTCGGGCTGCCCGCCGAGCGCATCCAGCGCCTGGGCGACAAGGACAACTTCTGGCAGATGGGCGAGACCGGCCCCTGTGGCCCCGACAGCGAGCTGCACTACGACTGCGGCCCCGAGTGGGGCGACGCGGGCGGTCCGGCTCACGGGGCCAACGACCGCTACATCGAGTTCTGGAACCTGGTGTTCATGCAGTACAGCCGCCACGGCGACGGCTCGCTCACGGACCTGCCGACCCGCAACATCGACACCGGCGCCGGGCTCGAACGCTGGCTCATGCTGCTGCAGGGGGTGCCCACCGTCTTCGACACCGACCTGGTCCGGCCCCTGATCGCGCGGGTGGAGTCCATCTCGGGCCGCCGCTACGGCACCGACGATCGCCAGGACACGTGGCTGCGCATCGTGGCCGACCACGCCCGAACCATGGCCTTCCTGGTGGCCGACGGGGTCACCCCGTCGAACGAGGACCGGGGCTACGTGCTGCGCAGCGTGGTGCGCCGGGCCGTGCGCCGGGGCTGGCAGCTCGGCATCGAGCGGCCGTTCCTGACCGAGGTGCTCGACGACGTCGTCGCGGTGATGGCCGGCGCCTACCCCGAGTTGGCCCGCGACGCCGACGCCGTTGGCACGACCGTCGCCCGGGAGGAGGAGCGCTTCTGGCAGACCCTGCGCACCGGCACGGCGCTGCTGGACGAGGAGCTGGCCGGGGGCGCCGTCAGCGGGCCGGTGGCCTTCCGCCTGCACGACACCTTCGGGTTCCCCATCGAGCTGACCGAGGAGATCGCCGCCGAGCGGGGCGTCACCGTCGACCGGCGCGGCTTCGACGCGGCGATGACCGAGCAGCGCGACCGGGCCCGGGCGTCGGCCCGCAAGGAGGTGGTGTCGGCCGGCGGCCTGGACGCCTACCGCCAACTCGTCGACGAGCACGGCCGCACCGTGTTCACCGGCTACGGCGCCGTGGACGGGGTCGCCACCGTCCTGGCCGTGCTGCCGACCGCCGACGAGCGGGTCGAGGTGTTCCTGGACCGCACCCCATTCTACGCCGAAGGCGGCGGCCAGGTGGGCGACACCGGCACCCTGACCAGCGACACCGGGCGCGCCGAGGTGCTGGACACCACCGCACCCCTGCCCGGGCTGCACCGGCACCTGGTGCGCATGGTCGAGGGCGAGTTCCGGGTCGGCCAGCCCGTGCAGGCGGTCGTCGGCGGCGGCCGGCGCCAGGCCATCCGCCGCAACCACACCGGCACCCACCTGCTGCACGCCGCGCTTCGCGAGGTGCTCGGTCCCCACGTGAAGCAGCAGGGCTCCTTCGTCGGCCCGGAGTACCTGCGCTTCGACTTCAGCCACTTCGGTCCGGTGGGCGCCGGCGACCTGGCCACCATCGAGGAGATGGTCAACGCCCAGGTCCTGGCCAACGAGGCGGTGCGGGTCTTCGAGACCTCGAAGGCCGAGGCCGAGCGGCTGGGCGCGCTGGCCTTCTTCGGCGACAAGTACGGCGACACCGTCCGGGTGGTCGAGGCCGGCGCCCACTCCCGGGAGCTGTGCGGCGGCACCCACGTCGACGCCCTCGGCACGATCGGGCCGGTGACGGTGGTGAGCGAGTCCTCCATCGGCGCCAACATCCGCCGGGTGACAGGGCTGACCGGCACGGCCACGCTGGAGCGCTACCAGGAGGACGGCCGCCTGCTGGGCCGGGCCGCCTCGCTGCTGCGGGCCGACCCCAAGGACGTGCCTGGCGCCGTCGAGCGGCTGCTGGAGCGCCAGCGGGCGCTGGAGGCGGAGCTGAAGGCGGTCCGCACCCAGGCGGCGTCGGGCGACGCGCGTTCGCTGGCGGCGGCAGCGGTCGCCGGCGCCGTCGTCGCCCGCCGGGACGGGCTGCCGCCCGACCAGTTGCGCGACCTGGCGCTGGCGGTGCGCAACGAGCCCGGCGTGTGGGCGGTCGTCCTGGTCGGCACGCCCGACGGCACCCGGGTGACCCTGGTGGCGGCAGTGGAGCCGGGCGGCGACCTCGCCGCCCCCGCCCTGCTGGCCGAGCCGGCCCGCCAGGTGGGCGGCGGCGGCGGCGGCCGGGGCGACGTGGCCCAGGCCGGCGGCAAGGACGTCGCCGGGATCGACGCCGCGCTGGCCGCGGCCCGCGCCGGGCTGGGCATCGCGTGAGCGTCGGCACGCCGGTGGCCAGAGCGCTGGGCGTCGACCTCGGGACCCGCCGGATCGGCTTGGCCGTGAGCGACCCGACCGGGACCATCGCCTCGCCGCATTCGGTGCTGGACCGCAGCGGCGACATCGCGGACGACCACGGGCGGATCGCCGAGGTGGCCGCCGAGGTCGGAGCCGAGGTGGTGGTCGTCGGGCTGCCACGTTCGCTGTCGGGCGGCGACGGTCCTGCCGCCCGGGCGGTGCGGGAGGAGGTGGCGGTGCTGGCGGCCGTCGTCGGCCTGCCGGTGCGGACCGCAGACGAGCGCTTCACCACCGTCAGTGCGCAGCAGGCGCTGGTGGCTGCCGGCGTGCGCCGGGCCGCCCGCAAGGCGGTCGTCGACAAGGTGGCCGCCGCCGTCATGCTGCAGGCCTGGCTGGACGCGGGGGGTCGGGCGTGAGCGGGGGGAAGAAGGCGCTGATCGCCCTGGGGGTGGTCGTCATCCTCGCCCTGGGTGCGGCCTCGGCGGGCTTCGCCTGGTTCCGCAGCCAGAGCAACCCCTCGGGCCCGCCCGGCGAGGAGGTGGCCGTCGAGGTGCCGCAGGGCTCGTCGGTGCAGCGCATCGCGTCGATCCTGGAGGACGAGGGCATCATCGAGAGCGCGTCGGCCTTCCGGCTGTACGTCCGCACCAAGGGGGCCAAGGAGTTCAAGGCCGGGGAGTACGAACTGCGGCGGCGGTCGTCGTTCGACGACGTGATCGCCGCCCTGGAGAAGGGGCCGGCCGCCGAGTTCGACCGCCTCACCGTCCCCGAGGGCCTGACGCTGAAGCAGATCGCCGAGCGGGTGGCCACCCTGCCCGGCCGGTCGGCCGAGGCGTTCCTGGCCGCCGCGCAGAGCGGCCAGGTCCGCTCGCGCTACCAGCCGGCGGGCAGCACCAACCTGGAGGGCCTGCTGTTCCCCGACACCTACAACATCGAGAAGGACGACGACGAGGCCGAGATCCTGCGCCGCATGGTGTCGACCTTCGACGCCAAGGCGGCCGAGGCCGGGATCGACGACGTGGTGCAGGGCGGGCTGGTGGACCCGTACCAGGCCATCGTGGTGGCGTCGCTCGTGGAGCGGGAGGCCAAGCTGGCCGAGGAGCGGGGGATGGTGTCGAGGGTCATCTACAACCGCCTCAAGGCCGGCATGCTGCTGCAGGTCGACGCCACGGTGATCTACGCGCTGGGCCGCACCGGCGAGCGGGGGCTGCGGGTGCTGTTCGAGGACCTGGAGGTCCAGTCGCCCTACAACACCTACCAGGTAAAGGGTCTGCCCCCGACGCCCATCGCAGCGCCCGGCCTGGCCTCGCTGAAGGCGGCCGTGTCGCCCACTCCCGGGCCGTGGCTGTACTACGTGGTGGTCGCCCCCGACGGTCGGCACGCCTTCGGCGAGACGGCCGCCGAGCACAGCCGCAACATCGCCGCCGCCGAGCGCGCCGGCGTCCGCTGAGTGGCATGGCCCGGAGGCGCCACCCGCGTCGCTGCCGTCATCGGCGACCCGATCGGGCACTCCGTCTCGCCGGCCATCCACAACGCCGGCTTCGAGGCGGCCGGGCTGGACTGGGTCTTCGTGGCCTTCGCGGTGCCCGCCGGCGGTGCCGGCGGCGCCCTGGCGGCGGTACGGGCGCTGGGCCTGGGCGGTCTGTCGGTGACGACGCCGCACAAGGACGCGGTGGCCGCCCTCGTCGACCGCCTGTCGCCCACGGCGGCGGCGCTGGGCGCCGTCAACACGGTGGTGCCGGCGGGCGGCGACCTGGTCGGGGACAGCACCGACGGCGCCGGCTTCGTCGCCTGGCTGCGCCGGGACGAGGAGCTGGACCCGGCCGGGCGGCGCTGCCTGGTGCGCGGCACCGGCGGCGCGGGCCGGGCCGTGGTGCTGGCGCTGGTGGGGGCCGGCGCCGCCGAGGTGGTCGTGGTGGCCGGCCGCGACCGGGCGCGAGCCGATGCCCTGGTGGCGCTGGCCGGTCGGCCGGCGCGCGCCGGCGGGCCGGAGGAGGTCGAGGCGGCCGAGCTGGTGGTGAACGCCACGTCGCTCGGTCTGGCCGGCCGGCCGGGCGACCTGGCCTTCCCCCCCGACCGGCTGGGCGCCGGCCAGGTGGTTGTCGACCTGAACTACCCGGGTGGCGCGCTGGTCGAGGCGGCCGCCGCCCGCGGCGCAGTGGCGCGCGACGGCGTCGGGATGCTGGTCCACCAGGCCGCCCTCGCCTTTGAGCTGTGGACCGGGCAGGCAGCCCCCGTCGACGCCCTGTGGGCCGGCGCCCGCCGGGCGCTGGAGGGCCGCGGTCGCCCGCCCGCCGCTGCGCCCGAGCCCGCTCGAGTCGAGAACACCCCGCGGTGAGCCGGTCAACTGCACGGAGGCGGCGCCAGCTGGGCCGGCGGCGCCGGTGTGACCGGGCGAGCCGGTGAACGGGCCGCTGGTGGTGGGGTGCGCCGCGCTGGGGCTGGCGGTGGGCGGCTTCGTATCGGTGGTGATCGACACGGCCTCGCCCGACGAGCCGCTCGGGCCCCGGCTGCGCCGCCGGCTGGACGCGGGCGGCGCGGCCGCCATGGTGTCGTACCGGTCGCCGGTGGGGCCGCTGGCCACCGCCGCGGTCTTCGGGGCGCTGGCGGCCCGCTTCGGCGCCGACGCCGCCCTCCCGGCCTTCCTGGTGCTGGCCGCCGGGCTGGTGGCCATCTCGGTGATCGACCTGCGCCACTTCCTGGTGCCGAACCACGTGCTGTACCCGACGCTGTTCGCCATGGCCGCCCTGCTGGTGGTGGCGGCTGCCGTCGACGGCCGGGGGGGCGACCTGGGCCGGGCCGCCCTCGGGGGCGCCCTCGGGTTCGCCGGCATGTTCCTCGTCCACCTCGCCAGCCCGGCCAGCCTGGGCTTCGGCGACGTCCGGCTCTCCGGCCTGCTGGGTGCCGCGCTGGGCTGGCTCAGCCTGAGCCGGGTGCTGCTGGGCCTGTTCCTGGGGTTCCTGGGTGCCGCGCTCGTCGGCGTGGTGCTGGTCGCCGCCGGGCGCAGGAGCGGCAAGGACAGCCTGCCCTTCGGGCCCTTCCTGGTCACCGGCGCGCTGGTGGCCATCGTGGCCGGCGGTCCGCTGCTGGACTGGTACTCGGGCTGAACGATCCGGCGCGCCCGCGCGTATCGTCGGTCCGGTGAGCTCCCGCGTCCTGCTGATCGGGATGATGGGGGCCGGCAAGACGACGGTCGGGCGGGCCCTCGCGGCCCGGCTGGGCTGGGCCTACCTCGACAGCGACGAGCAGGTCCAGCAGCGGACGGGCCGGACCGTGCCGGAGATCTTCGTCACCGACGGCGAGGCGGCCTTTCGCGCCGAGGAGAAGGCGGCGCTGGCCGCCGCGGTGGGCGGCGACGAGCCGGTCGTGGTCTCGGTCGCCGGGGGCGCCGTCCTCGACCCCGACAACCGGCGCTGCCTGGCCGAGGCGGGGCTGGTGGTGTGGCTGCGGGCGGCGGTCGCCACCCTGGCCGCCCGGGTGGGCCGGGGCGAGGGCCGGCCCCTGCTGGGCGACGACCCGGCTGGCGCGCTGGCCCGGCTGGACGAGGAGCGCCGGCCGGTGTACGCCGAACTGGCCGAGGTGGTCATCGACGTGGACGACGTGACGGTGAACCAGGCCGTCGACCGGATCGTGGAGGAGCTGTCGTGCCCGGCCTGATCACCGTCCCCGTCCCCCTGGCCGATCGGGCCTACGACGTCGTCGTCGGCCCCGGCGCCCGCGAGCGCCTGGCCTCGGTGCTCCCGCCCGGCGTGGCCCGCGCCGCCGTCGTCACCCAGGCGGGCCTGCCCGCCCACGTCGACCCCGGCGTGGAGCACCACGTGTTCGCCATCCCCCACGGGGAACGGGCCAAGACGCTGGCCACCGTGGAGGAGCTGTGCTCGGCGTTCGCCCGCTGGGGCCTCACGCGGCGCGACGTGGTGGTGGCGGTCGGCGGTGGCGTCGTCACCGACACCGCCGGTTTCGCAGCGGCCTGCTACCACCGGGGCGTGGCCGTGGTGAACGTGCCGACCACCCTGCTCGGCCAGGTCGACGCGGCGATCGGCGGCAAGACGGGCGTCAACCTGCCGGAGGGCAAGAACCTCGTCGGCGCCTTCTGGCAGCCGGCCGCCGTGCTGTGCGACACCGACCTCCTGGCCACCCTGCCCGAGGCGGAATACCGCAGCGGGTGCGGCGAGGTGGCCAAGTACCACTTCCTGGGCGACGACGCCGACCTGGAGGAACTGCCGCTGGACGAGCGGGTCGCCGCGTGCGTGCGCATCAAGGCGGCGGTGGTCTCGGCCGACGAGCGCGAGGGCGGCCGCCGCGCCGTCCTCAACTACGGCCACACGCTGGCCCACGCGCTGGAGACGGCCGGCGGGTACGGCCTGCGCCACGGCGAGGCGGTGGCCGTCGGGCTGGTCTTCGCGGCGCGACTGGCGCGGCGGCTGGGTCGCATCGACGCCGCCCGGGCCGCCCGCCACGAGGAGGTGGTGGCCGCCTACCGGCTGCCGTCGACCCTGCCCGCCGGCAGCGACCCCGGCCTGCTGCTGCAGCTCATGGGCCGCGACAAGAAGAAGGCGTCGGCGGGGCTCACCTTCGTGCTGGACGGCTGGGACGGGGTGGAGGTGGTGCCCGGCGTGTCCGTCGAGGAGGCCGAGGCGATCCTGGCGGGGATGGCCGGTTGACCGCCCCGCTGCCGGTGGTGCTGCTGCTCTCCGGACCGAACCTGAACCTCCTCGGCAGCCGCCAGCCGGAGATCTACGGGACGGCCACCCTCGACGACCACGTGGCTGCCGCCGACCGGGTGGCCGCTGCCGCCGGCCTGCGCCTGGAGCACCACCAGTCCAACCACGAGGGCGAGCTGGTCGACCTGGTCCAGCAGGCCCGTGGCCGCTGCGCCGCCATCATCGTCAACGCGGCCGCCTTCACCCACTACTCGTGGGCGCTGGCCGACGCGCTGGCGTGCTTCGACGGCGCGGTCGTCGAGCTGCATCTGTCCAACCCGTCCGCCCGGGAGCCCTGGCGCCACACCTCGGTGGTGGCCCCGGTGGCGGCGGGCACCATCGCCGGCTTCGGGCCGCTCGGCTACGAGCTGGCCGTGCAGGCGGTCGCCCGCCTGCTCCAAGCCCGTCCCGAAGGAGCCTCACAGTGATCGATCTCGCCACGCTCGCCCCCATGGACGTGGCCGGCCGCCTGCCCCGGTTGCGCCAGCGGCTGCCCGAGGCGGGCTGCGACGCGCTCCTGGTCACCAACCTGGCGAACATCGCCTACCTCACCGGCTTCACCGGCTCGGCCGGGCTGCTCCTGGTCCTGCCCGACCGGGTCGTGCTGGCCACCGACGGCCGCTACCGGTACCAGTCGGCCGAGCAGCTGGCGGCCGCCCGGGTCGACGCCGATGTGGTGGTGGGGCCGGTGGCCGAGCAGCGCGACGGGCTGGGCCGGGCGGCCGGCGGCGTGGCCCGCCTCGGGCTGGAGGCCACCAGCGTGACCTGGGCCCGCCAGCGCACCTTCGCCGAGGAGTGGTTCGAGGCCGCCGAGCTGGTGCCGACCACCGGCGTTGTCGAGGAGCTGCGCCGGGTCAAGGACGCCGGTGAGATCGACCGGATGCGGGCGGCCGCCGCCGTCGCCGACGCCGCGCTGGCCGCGGTGCTGCCGACCGTCGTGGCCGGGACCACCGAGGTGGAGCTGGCCATGGCGCTGGACTTCGCCATCCGCCGGGCCGGCGCCAGCGGGAACTCCTTCGAGACCATCGTGGCCTCCGGGCCGAACGGGGCCAAGCCGCACGCCCGGCCCTCGAACCGGGCCATCGGGCCGGGCGAGCTGGTGGTCGTCGACTTCGGCGCCGTGGTCGGCGGCTACTGCTCCGACATGACGCGCACCGTCTGCCTGGGACCGCCGGCGTCCCCCACCCTGGCCCGCATGGTCGAGGTCGTGGCCGAGAGCCAGCGGGCCGGCGTGGCCGCGGTGCGGGCCGGCCGCCCGGCGGTGGAGGTGGACCAGGTGTGCCGGGACGTCATCGACGACGCCGGGTGGGGGGAGGCGTTCTCGCACTCGACGGGCCACGGCGTCGGTCTGGACATCCACGAGGCCCCGACCCTGTCCAAGACCAGCGGTGATACCTTGGCCGCCGGCCACGTGGTGACGGTGGAGCCCGGCGTGTACCTCCCCGAGCACGGCGGCGTCCGCATCGAGGACACCGTGGTGGTCACCCAGAGCGGCTGCGAGCCGCTGACGATGTCGCCCAAGGAGCTGGTACTGCAGTGAGTGTCTCGACCAACGACCTGCGCAACGGCATGACCCTCGACCTCCCCGAGGGCCTGTTCGCGGTGGTCGAGTTCCAGCACGTCAAGCCGGGCAAGGGCGGCGCCTTCGTGCGGACCAAGCTGAAGAACGTGCGCACCGGCGCGGTGATCGACCGGACCTACCGGGCCGACGAGAAGCTGGAGCAGGCCATCGTCGACAAGCGCGAGATGCAGTACCTCTACCGCGACGGCGACGCCTACGTGTTCATGGACAACACCACCTACGACCAGCTGACCGTCGACCCCGGCACCCTCGGCACCTCGGCCCGGTACGTCAAGGAGGGCGACTCGGCCGTGCTGCAGCTCTACCGCGACGAGGTGGTGGGCGTGGACCTGCCGGCCGCGGTGGAGCTGACCGTCACCGAGACCGAGCCGGGGGTCCAGGGCGACCGCGTCTCGGGGGCGCGCAAGCCGGCCACCCTGGAGACGGGCCTGGTGGTGCAGGTGCCGCTGTTCGTTGTGCAGGGCGAGCGCATCAAGGTCGACACCCGGACCGGCGAGTACCTCACCCGCGTCGGTTGACCGACGGCGGGGACGAGCTCCCGGCCGGCCCCCGGCGCCTGGCCCGCGAACGGGCCCTGTCCCTGCTGTACGAGGCCGAGGCCAAGGACCTCGGGCCGGCCGAGGTGCTGGCCGACCTGCCGGTGGCGCCCGAGGCGTTCGCGGCCGGTCTGGTGCGCGGCGTGGGGGAGCGGCTGGCCGAGATCGACGCGCTGCTGGCCCGCTTCTCGGTCGGCTGGCCGGTGGAGCGCATGCCGGTGATCGACCGCAACGTCCTTCGGCTGGCGGTGTTCGAGCTGCTGGCCCACCCCGAGACGCCCGTCGGCGCCGTCCTCTCCGAGGCCGTCGAGCTGGCCAAGTCCTACTCGACCGAGGACTCCGGCCGCTTCGTCAACGGCGTCCTCTCCAGCGTGGCCGCCGAGGTGCGAACGGCGTGACGTGCCGCCTCGGACCCCGGCCGAACCGCCCGCCCAGGTGAGGCGCAGCCGCGACCCGCGCCGCTCGTCGGCAGCGTGGGGCGCGTCCGGCATCACCGCTCGCACCGGGCCGGGCTGCGCCGCTGCTACCCTGGCGGCGACCGTCAAGCGGGTCCCGTGAGGCCTGCACGGTAGGAGAGCCGATGGCCGAGCGCGAGCGAGCACTGGCGCCCCCGAACGGGGGCGTTTTCGTTGCCCGGGCCGAGGTGCTGTCGGCTGACGGCCTGCGGCGGGCCGTCACCCGCATCGCCCACGAGATCGTCGAGCGCAACCACGGTGTGGCCGGCGTCGCGTTGGTCGGCCTGCAGACCGGCGGGGTGCCCCTGGCCCGCCGGCTGGCCGCCGAGCTGGAGCGGATCGAGGGACAGCCCGTCCCGCTCGGCAGCCTCGACGCCACCTTCTACCGCGACGACATCGGCCTGCGCCCGCTGGTCCCCGAGGCGGTCACCGACATCGGCTTCCCCCTCGACGGGCTGACCGTGGTCCTGGTGGACGACGTGCTGTTCACCGGCCGGACGGTGCGGGCCGCGCTCAACGCCCTGAACGACTACGGGCGGGCGACGGCCGTCCAGCTGGCGGTGATGGTGGACCGGGGGCATCGCGAGCTGCCCATCCGGCCCGACTACGTGGGCAAGAACCTGCCCACCCGCCGTGACGAGATGGTCGACGTGGGCGAGGCCGGCGTGTCCATCGGCTCGGTGGTGAGCCGGTGACCACCGCACCGACCCACCTCCTCTCGGTGGCCGACCTCGGTGCGGAGGGCATCGACGCCGTGCTGAAGGTGACCGACAACTTCGTGGAGGTCAGCGCCCGGGCCATCCCCAAGGTGCCGGCCCTGCGGGGGCGGACGGTGGTGTCGCTGTTCTACGAGGACTCCACCCGGACGCGGCTGTCGTTCGAGACGGCCGCCCGCCGGCTGTCGGCCGACGTCATGAACTTCTCGGTGGCGTCGTCGTCGGTCAAGAAGGGCGAGTGCCTGCGCGACACCGTCGAGACCATCGACGCCATGGGCGTCGACGCCCTGGTGGTCCGCCACGGCTCGGCCGGCGTGCCCCGGCAGGTCGCCGGCTGGGTCGGCGCCTCGGTGGTCAACGCCGGCGACGGCGCCCACGAGCACCCCACCCAGGCGCTGCTCGACTGCTACACGATCCGCCAGCGCCGGGGATCGCTGGAGGGCCTGCGCATCGCCATCGTCGGAGACGTGAAGCACAGCCGGGTGGCCCGATCGGGGGTCCTGGCGTTCAGCGCGTTGGGTGCCGAGGTGACCCTGGTGGCGCCCCCCACGCTGCTGCCGCCCAGCCTGGCCGGGTGGCCGGCGACGGTCAGCCACGACCTCGACGGCGTGCTGGCCAAGGCCGACGTCGTCTACCTGCTGCGCATGCAGTCGGAGCGGATGACCGAGGCCCTGCTGCCGTCGCTGCGCGAGTACACCGCCGCCTACGGGCTGACCCGGCGGCGGGCTGCGCTGCTGCCCGACGACGCGCTGGTCATGCACCCCGGCCCGCTCAACCGGGGCGTGGAGATCGCTGCCGAGGTGGCCGACCTGCCCGGATCGGTGATCACTGCGCAGGTGGCCAACGGGGTGGCAGTCCGCATGGCCGTGCTGTACCTGCTCCTGGGCGGCGCCGGGTGAGCCCGCCCGACGCGCTGGTGGTCCGGGGCGGGACGGTCATCGACGCCACCGGCCGGCGGGAGGCCGACGTGCTCGTGGTCGACGGGCGGGTCGCCGCGGTCGGTTCGGGGCTGGAGGCGCCGGCCGGCGCGGTGGCGCTGGACGCGGCCGGCTGCCTGGTGGCGCCCGGGCTGGTCGACCTCCACGCCCACCTGCGCGAGCCGGGCTTCGAGGAGTCCGAGACGGTGGAGACCGGTTCCCGGGCGGCTGCCCTGGGCGGCTACACCGCGGTGGTCGCCATGCCCAACACCGAGCCGCCGATTGACACCGCCGCCGTGGTCCGCCATGTGCTGGGCCTGGCCGCCGGGTCCCTGTGCCAGGTGGCGGTGGCCGGTGCCATCACCGTCGGGCGGGCCGGGCGCCGGCTGGCGCCGATGGGCGAGATGGCCGCGGCGGGCGTCTGGCTGTTCACCGACGACGGCTCGGGCGTGCAGGACACCGCGCTGATGCGCCGGGCCATGGAGTACTCGACGGCGCTCGGAGTGACGCTGGCCCAGCACTGCGAGGACGCCGCCCTGGCCGCCGGCGCCTCCATGCACGAGGGGGAATGGTCGAGCCGCCTCGGCGTCCCCGGCGCGCCGGCCGAGGCCGAGGAACTGATGGTGGCCCGGGACCTCGCCCTGGCCCGCCTGACCGGCGCCCGCCTCCACCTCCTCCACCTGTCGACGGCCGGCTCGGCCGAGCTGGTGGCCCGGGCCAAGGCCACCCGCTCGGTGGCCGTGACCGCCGAGGTGGCCCCCCACCACCTCGTCCTGACCGATGCCGAGGTGGCGTCCTACGACGCGGTGTTCAAGGTCAACCCGCCCCTGCGGTCGGCGGCCGACGTGGCCGCCCTGCGGGCCGCGGTGGCGGGCGGCGTCCTGGACGCGATCGCCACCGACCACGCCCCCCATCCCCAGGAGGCCAAGGAGCTGCCCTTCGACCAGGCGCCGCCCGGGATGCTCGGTCTGGAGACCGCCCTGGCCGTCTGCCTCACGGAGCTGGACCTGCCGGTGGAGCGGGTGCTGGCGCTGCTGTCCTGGCAGCCGGCCGCCATCGCCGGGCTCGACGACCAGGGCGGCCCGGTGGCGCCGGGCTCCGTCGCCAACCTGTGCGTGGTCGACCCGGCCGCCACCTGGGTGGTGGACGCGGCCGCGTCGGCCAGCCGCAGCCGCAACACGCCGTGGGCCGGCCGCAAGCTGACCGGCCGGGTCCGCCACACGGTCTTCCAGGGCGAGCCGTTAATCGTCGACGGCGAGGCCCGCCGGTGAGCCGCCGGGCCGACGCGCTGCTGGTGCTCGCCGACGGGACGGTGTTCGAGGGCGAGGCGGTGGGCGCCGAGGCGCCGGGCGGCGTGGCCACCGGCGAGGCGGTGTTCAACACGGTCATGAGCGGCTACCAGGAGGTGCTGACCGATCCCTCCTACGCCGGGCAGGTGATCGCCTTCACCTATCCCCACATCGGCAACTACGGAGTGGCGGCGGCCGACGACGAGAGCCGGCGGCCCTTCTGCCGCGGCGTGGTCGTGCGGGACCTGGCCCGGCGGCCCAGCAGCTGGCGGTCGGCGGAAGGCCTGGAGCCGTTCCTGGTCCGCCACAAGGTGCCCGGCATCGCCGGCGTCGACACCCGCCGGCTGACCCGCCACCTGCGCGACGCGGGGGCCATGCCCTGCGCCTTCGGCACCGCCGACGAGGTCACTTTGAAGGCCGCCGCGGCGGCCGAGCCGGGGACCGACGGCGTCGACCTGGTGGCCGGCGTGACGACCCGGGTGCCCTACGCGGTCGGCGACGGCCCGCTGCACGTCGTGGCCTACGACTTCGGCATCAAGCGGGCCATCCTCCGCCAGCTCGGCCAGCTGGCCACCGTGGAGGTGGTGCCGGCCGCCACGCCGGCGGCCGAGGTGCTGGAGCGCCGCCCCGACGGCGTGTTCCTGTCCAACGGGCCGGGCGACCCGGCCGCGCTGCCCGGGCCGGTCGAGGCCATCGCCGAGCTGCTGGGCCGGGTCCCGGTGTTCGGCATCTGCCTGGGCCACCAGCTGCTCGGTGCCGCCCTCGGGGGCGAGACCTACAAGCTGCGCTTCGGCCATCACGGCGGCAACCACCCGGTGCGCCAGCTGGCCACCGGGGCGGTCGAGATCACCAGCCAGAACCACAACTACGCGCTGGTCGAGGGATCGGTGCCGGCGGCCGACGTCACCCACGTCAACCTGAACGACGGCGTGGTCGAGGGGCTGCGCTGCCGCGACGTTCCCGCCTTCAGCGTCCAGTACCACCCCGAGGCCGGCCCGGGGCCGCACGACGCCCGCTACCTGTTCGACCAGTTCCGGGAGCTGATGACCGGTGCCCCGTAGGGACGACATCGCCACGGTGATGGTGGTGGGGTCGGGCCCCATCGTCATCGGCCAGGCCTGCGAGTTCGACTACTCGGGCACCCAGGCCTGCCGTGCCCTGAAGGCGGAGGGCTACCGGGTGGTCCTGGCCAACTCCAACCCGGCCACGATCATGACCGACCCGGACTTCGCCGACCGGACCTACGTCGAGCCGCTCAGCCCCGACGTGCTGGCCGCCATCGTGGAGCGCGAGCGGCCCGACGCCATGCTGGCCACCCTCGGCGGCCAGACCGCGCTCAACCTGGCCATGGCCCTTCACGAGCGCGGGGTGCTGGAGCGCTTCGGCGTAGAGATGATCGGCGCCGGGCCCGAGGCCATCGCCACCGCCGAGGACCGCGAGCAGTTCAAGGCCGCCATGACCGGGATCGGCCTGGCCGTGCCGGCGTCGGGCTTCGCCCACACCCTGGACGAGGCGCTCGTCACCGGGCGGGACGTCGGCTACCCGGTCATCGTCCGGCCCTCCTACATCCTCGGCGGCAAGGGCACCGGCATCGCCGCCGACGAGGACGAGCTGGCCACCCTGGCCGCGATCGGCCTGGCCGCCAGCCCGATCGGCGAGATCCTCATCGAGCGCTCGATCGCCGGCTGGAAGGAGTACGAGCTGGAGGTGATGCGCGACCGCGCCGACAACTGCGTGGTCGTGTGCTCCATCGAGAACGTCGACCCCATGGGCGTGCACACCGGTGACTCCATCACCGTGGCCCCGGCCCAGACCCTGTCCGACGTCGAGTACCAGGCCATGCGCGACGCTGCCTTCGCCTGCATACGCCGCATCGGCGTGGAGACCGGCGGCTCCAACATCCAGTTCGCCGTCGACCCCGAGACCGGGGCCATGGTGGTCATCGAGATGAACCCGCGGGTCAGCCGGTCCAGCGCCCTGGCCTCCAAGGCCACCGGGTTCCCCATCGCCAAGATCGCCGCCCGCCTGGCCGTGGGGTACACCCTCGACGAGATCACCAACGACATCACCCGCAAGACGCCGGCCTGCTTCGAGCCGACCATCGACTACGTCGTCACCAAGGTGCCCCGCTGGGCGTTCGAGAAGTTCCCGGCCATCCCAGGCGTCCTGGGCACCCGGATGCAGTCGGTGGGCGAGGCGATGGCCATCGGCCGCACCTTCCCCGAGTCCCTGCAGAAGGCCCTGCGCTCGCTCGAGCACGGGCGGCTCGGGCTGAACTGCGACCCCGCCGAGAGCCAGCTCGACGCCATCCCGACCGACGAGCTGGTGCGCCGGGCGGCGATCGCCACGCCGGACCGGCCGTTCCAGCTGGAGGCGGCGCTGCGCCGGGGCGTCACCGTCGAGCGCCTGGCCGCCGCCACCCGGGTCGACCCGTGGTTCCTGGACCAGGTGCTCCAGGTGGTGGAGGAGCGGGCCCTGCTGGCCGAGGCCGGCGGGCCGGCCGCCCTGGACCGCCGCGCCTGGCGGCGGGCCAAGCGCCTGGGCTTCGCCGACGCCCAGCTGGCCTGGCTGTGGGGGAGCGACGAAGCCGCGGTGCGGGCCGCCCGCCTGGCGGCCGGCGTGGGCGCCACCTTCGCCACCGTCGACACCTGCGGCGCCGAGTTCGAGGCGGCCACGCCCTACCACTACGCCACCTACGAGGACGCCGACGAGGTGCGCCCCTCGGACCGGCGCAAGGTGGTGATCCTCGGCTCGGGGCCCAACCGCATCGGCCAGGGCATCGAGTTCGACTACTGCTGCGTCCACGCCAGCTTCGCCCTGCGCGACGCCGGCTTCGAGACGGTGATGGTCAATTGCAACCCCGAGACGGTGTCGACCGACTACGACACCAGCGACCGCCTCTACTTCGAGCCGCTCGGGCTGGAGGACGTCCTCAACGTCGTCGACGCCGAGCGGCGCAGCGGGACGCTCGAAGGCGTCATCGTCACCCTCGGCGGCCAGACGCCCCTCAAGCTGGCCGGCCGGCTCCCGGCCGGCCTGGTCCTCGGCACGAGCCCGGAGTCCATCGACCTGGCCGAGGACCGGGAGCGCTGGAACGCGCTGTGCGCCCGGCTGGAGATCCCCCAGCCGGCCGGGGGTACCGCGGGAGATCTGGCCCAGGCCGCTGCCATCGTGGAGCGCATCGGCTACCCGGCCCTGGTCCGGCCCTCCTACGTCCTGGGCGGGCGGGCCATGCAGATCGTGTACGACGACGAGGGGCTGGCGGCCGCCATGGCCGAGCTGGCCGGCTTCGGCTCGTTGGGCCGGGAGGGCGGCCTGTCGGCCGAGCGCCCGGTGCTGGTCGACCGCTTCCTGGAGGACGCCATCGAGGTCGACGTCGACTCGGTGCGGGACCGGGCCGGCGAGGTGCTGATCGGCGCGGTGATGGAGCACGTGGAGGAGGCCGGCGTCCACTCCGGCGACTCGGCCTGCGTCATCCCGCCCCAGACCCTGCCGCACGCCGTCGTCGAGGTCATCGAGGGCTACACCCGCGCCATCGCCGACGCCCTGTCCGTGCAGGGTCCGCTCAACGTGCAGTTCGCGGTCAAGGGCAGCCAGGTCTTCGTCATCGAGGCCAATCCCCGGGCCAGCCGGACGGTGCCCTTCGTGTCCAAGGCCACCGGCGTGCCCCTGGCCAAGGTGGCGGCCCGGGTGATGCTGGGGGCGACGCTGGCCGAACTCCGGGCGGAGGGGCTGCTGCGCCCGCCCGCCACCGGCGGCCACGTCAGCGTCAAGGAGGCCGTGCTGCCCTTCGACCGCTTCCCCGACGTGGACACCCTGCTGGGCCCCGAGATGCGCTCGACCGGCGAGGTGATGGGCATCGGCGCCACCTTCGGCCTGGCCTTCGCCAAGAGCCAGATCGCCGCCGGCGCCCGCCTGCCGGAGTCGGGCTCGGTGTTCTTCTCGCTGGCCGACCGGGACAAGGCGGCCGGCTTCGGCGCCGCCACCCGGTTCGTCGAGCTGGGCTTCTCCCTGGCCGCCACCGCAGGCACCGCCGCCTACCTGGAGGAGCGGGGCCTGCCGGTCGAGACGGTGGTGGCGAAGGTCGGCGACGACGGTGACGCCCCGTCGGCCGTCGAGCTGCTGGCGGCCGGCAAGGTCCAGCTGGTGGTCAACACGCCGCGCGGCCGCGGCCCCCGGGCCGACGGCGCCTCCATCCGGACCGCGGCGACCGTGCACAACGTCCCCTGCCTGACCACGGTGGCCGCCGCCCGCGCCGCGGCGGCCGGCATCGCCGACTGGGGCCGCCACGGCCTCTCGGTCCTCTCCCTCCAGGAGCACCTCGCCGCCGACCAGCTCCGCCTCGACCTGTGATCGGGCGGCGCTTTCGAGTGCATAGGCGTCGGATTTCGACGCCTATGCACTCGGGAGTGGACCTGGGCACGCGGGTCGGGAGCGTGGTGCTGAGCAACCCGGTGATGACGGCGTCGGGTACGGCGGGGCACGGGGCGGAGCTCGACGCGTACGTGCCGCTGGGCTCGCTCGGCGCGGTGGTGGTGAAGTCGCTGTCGGCCGAGCCCTGGGCCGGGAACCGGGCGCCCCGGGTGGTTGAGGTGCCCGGCGGGATGCTGAACAGCGTCGGGCTGCAGGGCCCGGGCGTCGAGGCGTGGCTGGAGGACGAGCTGCCGGCGCTGCTCGCCACCGGTGCCACCGTCGTCGCCAGCATCTGGGGCACCTCTCCCGAGGCCTACGCCAAGGCGGCGGCCATGCTGGCCGGCGCGCCGCGCCAGGTCGCCGCCGTCGAGGTCAACCTCAGCTGCCCCAACGTCCACCGGACGGTCTTCGCCCACTCGGCCGCTGCAACCGCGGAGGCGGTGGCGGCCACCGAGGCCGCCGGTCGACCCCGGTGGGCCAAGCTCAGCCCGAACGTCACCGACATCGTGGAGATCGCCGGCGCCGCGCTCGGCGCCGGGGCCGAGGCGCTCACCCTGGTTAACACCCTGCGGGGCCTCGCCGTCGACCCGGTCAGCCGACGGCCCCGCCTGGGCGCCGGGGGCGGCGGGCTGTCCGGCCCTGCGCTCCACCCGGTCGCGGTGCGGGCCGTGGCCGAGTGCCACGCCGCCTTTCCCGGCGCACCGCTCGTCGGCGTCGGCGGCGTCGCCACCGCCGAGCAGGCAGTCGAGCTGCTGCTGGTCGGTGCCAGTGCGGTGCAGGTGGGGACGGCGACCTTCGCCGACCCCCGGGCCCCGGGCCGCGTCCTGCACGAACTGGCACAGTGGTGCCACCGCCATCACGTGCCCCGCGTCGCCGAGCTGATTGGAGCCGCCCAGCCATGATCGCCTCAGCCACGACCGACAACGAGCGCCGCAGCCGCTCCGACGTCCGCAGCCGCCTGGCCATCGCGCTGGACGTCGACGACCTGGTGGAGGCCACCCGCATCGCCCGGGAGGTGCGGCCGTGGTTCGGCGTGGCCAAGATCGGCCTGGAGCTGTTCACCGCAGCCGGGCCCGACGCGGTCATCGAGCTGGTGGATGCGGGCTACCGGGTGTTCCTCGACATGAAGCTGCACGACATCCCGACCACCGTCCGCAAGGCGGCCCAGGTCATCGGTGCCCTCGGCGCGTCCTACCTCACGCTCCACGCCAGCGGCGGCACGGCCATGCTCCGGGCCGGCGTGGAGGGCCTGGCGGTGGGCGCCGCCAACGCCAACCTGGCGCCGCCGACGGCGCTGGCCGTCACCGTCCTCACCAGCGACGAGGAGGCGCCCGCCGGCGTCGTGCGCGACCGCGTGCGCGTCGCGCTGGAGGGCGGCTGCCGCGGGATCGTGTGCGCGGCGTCCGATCTGGCCGAGGCCCGCCAGCTGGCGCCGCGGCTGGTGAAGGTGGTGCCGGGCATCCGTCCGGCCGGCGCCGCCCGACACGACCAGGCTCGTGCGGCGACCCCCGCGGAGGCTTTGGCCGCGGGCGCCGATCTGCTCGTGATCGGCCGTGCCGTGACGGGCGCGGCCGACCGCCCCGGCGCCGCCGCCGACCTGCTCGCGGGCCTGGAACTGGAAAGGCGCACGAACGCCTAGGGCGGTACTGTGCCGAACATGCCGCTGCCCCCCGAACTCACTCCCGAGTCGCGCCAGGCCGCCCTGGAGAAGGCGGCCGCCGCCCGCCGCCAACGGGCGGAGCTCAAGGAGAAGCTGAAGATGGGGTCGATGAACCTGGCCGAGCTGCTGGAGCAGGGCGAACGCGACGAGGTGGTCGGCAAGACCAAGGTGCTGGTCATCCTCGAGTCGCTCCCCGGCCTCGGCAAGATCAAGGCCCGCCGGCTCATGGAGGAGCTGGGCATCAGCGAGTCACGCCGGGTGCAGGGCCTGGGCGACAAGCAGCGCAAGGCGCTCCTCCAGCAGTTCGACAAGTCCTGATCCTCGTCGTCTCCGGCCCGGGCGGAGCCGGGAAGGGCACGCTGGTCGACGCCCTGCTCCGCCGCTTCCCGGACCTGTGGCTGAGCCGCTCGTGGACCACCCGGCCCCGCCGCCCGGGCGAGCCGGCCGACGCCTACACCTTCGTCGACCGGGAGTCGTTCCTGGCCGCCGTCGAGGCGGGCGGCTTCCTGGAGTGGACCGAGCTGCCCGCCAACCACCACCTCTACGGCACCCCGTGGCCCGACCCGCCGCCGGGCACCGACGTGGTCCTGGAGATCGACCTGGACGGCGCCCGCCAGGTGCTGGACCGCCATCCCGAGGCGGTGCTGGTCCTGGTGGTGGCGCCGTCGCCCGACGCGCTGGCGGCCCGGATGCGGGCGCGGGGCGACGACGAGGCCGCCATCGCCGCCCGGCTGGCCCTGGCCGTCGAGGAGGAGCGCACCGGCCGGGGGCTGGCCCGCCACGTGGTGGTCAACGACGACCTGGCCCGGGCCACCGAGGAGGTGGCCGGTATACTGGCTGCCCACCGCAATCCACCGGCAGGAGACTGACGTGCCCTTGACCCGACCGACCATGATGGAGCCGGCCATCGAGACGCTCCTCGAGAAGGTCGACTCGAAGTTCACGCTGGTCACGTTGTCGGCCCGCCGCGGCCGCCAGATCAACTCCTACTTCAACCAGCTCGGCGAGGGCCTCGGCGCCATCGTGCCGCCGCAGGTGACCTCGGTGGCCCGCAAGCCGCTGTCCATCGCGCTGGAGGAGGTGGCGGCCGACAAGATCACCTACGTGCCGAGGCCGCCCGAGGGAAGCGAGGAGGCGGCGGCCGACGGAGCCGGCGCCCCAGCCGCCGAGGGAGCCGGCGAGCCGGGATGACCGCGGCCCGGCCCGGCCCGCTGGCCGGCCGCCGGGTGGTCCTGGGAGTGTCCGGCGGCGTCGCCGCCTACAAGGCGGTCGAGGTCTGCCGCCGGCTGGTCGAGCTCGGTGCGCACGTGCAACCGGTGATGACGCCGGCCGCCACCCGATTCGTCGGGCCGGCCACCTTCAGCGCCGTGGCCAGCGAGGCGGCCCGCACGTCGCTGTGGGAGGGGCCGGAGCCGATCGGCCACACGCAGCTCGGCCGGGGGGCCGACGTGGTGGTGGTGGCGCCGGCGACCGCGTCGCTGCTGGCGGCCTACGCGGCCGGCCTGGCCGGCGAGCTGCTGACCGCCACGCTACTGGCCACTGCCGCGCCGGTGGTGGTGTGCCCGGCCATGCATGCCGAGATGTGGGAGCACCCCGCCACCGTCGACAACGTGGCCCGGCTGCGGTCCCGCGGCGTGCACGTGGTCGGGCCGGCCACCGGCGCGCTGGCCGGCGGCGACCGGGGCCCGGGCCGACTGGCCGACCCGGCCGACATCGTCGCCACCGTCGAGGCGGTCCTGGCCCGCGGCCGCGACCTGGTCGGCCGCCACGTGCTGGTCACCGCGGGCGGCACCCGCGAGCCGATCGACCCGGTGCGCTTCCTGGGCAACGCCAGCTCGGGCAAGCAGGGCCATGCGCTGGCCGCCGAGGCGGCCGGCCGGGGTGCCACGGTCACCCTGGTGACGACGGCCGACCAGCCGGTGGCCCCGGGGGTGGACGTGGTGCGGGTGAGCACCGCGGCCGAGATGGAGTCGGCGGTGCTGCCGCGCGCGGGGGCGGCCGACGTCGTCGTCATGGCCGCCGCCGTCGCCGACTTCCGGCCCAAGGCGCCGTCGCCGGCCAAGCTGGCCAAGGCGGACGGCCCGCCGGAGCTGGTCCTGGAGCCGACCGCCGACATCGTGGCCGACCTCGGCCGTCGCCGGCGGCGGCCCGGCCAGGTGGTGGTGGGGTTCGCCGCCGAGACCGGCGACCCGGTCGACCGGGCGCGGGCCAAGCTCGCGGCCAAGGGCCTGGACCTGGTGGTGGGCAACGACGTGAGTCAACCCGGGGCCGGCTTCGGCTCCGACACCAACCGCGTCGTCATCCTCGGGGTGGACGGCCGGGAGCAGGCTGTAGCTTTGGCCTCCAAGCGGGAGGTGGCGCGCGCCGTCCTGGACGCGGTCGTCGAGATCATGGGGAGACAGCGATCAATGAGCAGCGACCAATGAGCACCACCTGGACGTTCACCTCCGAGTCGGTCACCGAGGGCCACCCCGACAAGATGGCCGACCAGATCTCCGACGCCGTCCTGGACGCCATCCTGGCCGAGGACCCGATGGGCCGGGTCGCCTGCGAGACGCTCCTCACCACCGGCCTGGTGGTGGTGGCCGGCGAGATCAGCACCACGGCCTACGTCGAGATCCCGAACCTGGTGCGCCAGACGGTCTGCGAGATCGGCTACGACCGGGAGTCCTACGGCTTCGACGGCCACACCTGCGGCGTCATCACCTCCATCGACCCGCAGTCGCCGGACATCGCCCAGGGCGTGGACCAGGCCCTGGAGAGCCGGGTCGGCGACATCAGCGAGGAGGACCTGGACAGCCAAGGCGCCGGCGACCAGGGGATGATGTTCGGCTACGCCTGCGACGAGACCGACGACCTCATGCCGCTGCCCATCTGGCTGGCCCACCGGCTGGCCCAGCGCCTGTCGGAGGTGCGCAAGGCCGGCGTGCTGCCCTACCTGCGGCCCGACGGCAAGACCCAGGTCACGGTGGCCTATGAGGACGGCCGGCCGGTCGCGCTGACCACCGTGCTCATCTCCACCCAGCACCAGCCCGGCCTGGACCTGGAGACGCTGCTGAAGCCCGACCTCATCGAGCACGTCATCCACCCCATGCTCCCGGCCCAGTTCGCCGGCGACAAGATCCGCGTGCTGGCCAACCCCACCGGCAGGTTCGAGCTGGGCGGGCCCCACGCCGACACCGGCCTCACCGGGCGCAAGATCATCGTCGACACGTACGGCGGCGCCGCCCGCCACGGAGGTGGTGCCTTCTCCGGCAAGGACCCCACCAAGGTGGACCGCTCGGCTGCCTACGCGGCCCGCTGGGCGGCCAAGCACGTGGTGGCCGCCGGCGCGGCGCGGCGCTGCGAGATCCAGGTGGCCTACGCCATCGGCGTGGCCCGGCCGGTCTCGGTCATGGTGGACACCTTCGGCACCGCCGAGGTCGACCCCGACCGCATCGCCACCGCCGTGCAGGAGGTCTTCGACCTGCGGCCGGCCGCCATCGTCCGCGACCTCAAGCTGCGCCGCCCGATCTTCCGGCGCACCGCCGCCTACGGGCACTTCGGCCGGTCGGAGAAGGAGTTCACGTGGGAGACCCTCTCCCGGGTGGCGGAGATGAAGTCGGCCCTGAACCTGTAGGGCGGCGGGTGGTGCGCGTCCTGCCGGACGCGCGCTCCCTCGACAAGGCGTTCGACTACCTGGTCCCGGAGGATCTGGCGGCACGGGTGCGGGTCGGCACGATGGTGCGGGTGCCGTTGCACGGGCGGCGCGTCCGCGGCTGGGTCGTCGAGGACGTGGTGTCTCCCCCGGACGGGGTGCGGCTCCTGCCCCTGGCCGGTGTCGCCGGCGAGGGACCGCCGGCCGAGCTGGTCGAGCTGGCCGCGTGGGCCGCCTTCCGGTGGGCCGGGCCACGGGCGGCGTTCCTGCGGACGGCGTCGCCGCCGACGCTGGTACGGGGGCTGCCGCCCCGCCCGGCGGGCGCGTCACCGGGCGACGCGCCGTCGGAACTGCTCGACGAGGTGGTCCGGGCCGGGCGCGCGGTGGTGCGCCTTCCACCGGCGGCCGACCCGATGGACCTGGTGGCTGCCATGGCGGCCCGGGGCGCCGTGCTGGTGGTCACCGCGTCGCTCGCCAGCGCCGCCGACGTGGTCGACCGCCTGCGGCGGCTCGGCGCGGCGGTGGCGCACGTCCCCGCCGAGTGGGCGCGGGCGGCGGCCGGCGGCTGCACGGTGGTGGGCGCCCGGGCCGCGGCGTGGGCGCCGGTGCCGGCGCTGGCCGGCGCCGTCGTGGTCGACGCCCACGACGAAGCCCTGCAGGAGGAGCGTGCGCCGACGTGGAGCGCCTGGCGGGTGGCGGCCGAGCGGGCGGCCCGGGCCGGCGTGCCCTGTGCCCTCGTGTCCGCGTGCCCCACGCCCGAGCACCTGGCCTGGGGGCGCCTGATCACGTTGTCCCGCAACGTCGAGCGGGCCGGGTGGCCGCCGGTCGTCGTGGTCGACCGCCGGCGCGAGGACCCCCGGGCCGGCCTCTACTCGGGCCGTCTGGTGGACCTTCTCCGCCGCGGTGGCCCGGTGGCCTGCATCCTGAACCGCCGGGGGCGGGCCCGCCTGCTGGCCTGCGCCGCCTGCGGCGAGCTGACGCGGTGCGAGGCCTGCGGCGGCGCCGTCCAGCAGGGCGACGCGGCCGCGCTTTCGTGCGGGCGCTGCGGCCTGGCCCGCCCGCTCGTCTGCCAGGCCTGCGGCGCCCAGCGGCTCAAGACCCTCCGGGTGGGGATCTCGCGGGCCGCCGAGGAACTGGCCGCCCTCGCCGGCACGGAGGTGGAGGAGGTGAGCGCGGCCACCGAGCGGGTGCCCGACCGCCGGGTGCTGGTCGGGACCGAGGCGCTGCTGCACCGCCTGCCGGCGCGCTGGCACGGCGGGGCGGTGGCGTTCCTGGATTTCGACCAGGAACTGCTGGCGCCGCGCTTCCGGGCCGGCGAGCAGGCGCTGGCCCTGCTGGCCCGTGCGGCGCGCGCCGTCGGTCCCCGCGACGCGGGGGGCCAGCTGCTGGTCCAGACCCGGGTCCCGGGCCACGAGGTGCTCGCGGGCGCGGTGCACGCCGACCCCGGGCGCTCCAGCGGGCCGGAGGCGGCCCGCCGCACCGAGCTGCGCCTGCCACCGGCCGTCGCCCTCGCGCTCGTCTCGGGCCCGGGCGCCGCCGAGCTGGTGGCGGCGCTGCCAGGCACGGTCGAGGTCCTCGGCCCCGACGGCAACCGCTTCCTGGTCCGCGCCCCCGACCACCAGATCCTCTCCTCCGCCTTCGCCACGACCGCCCGCCCTTCGTCCCGAGTCCGCATCGAAGTCGACCCCGCCCGGGTCTGACCCTCCACCCCTGCGAACCTGGTGCCGATCGTGCCCTGGCGCGCCATCCGACGCCGGGTTCTCCGGCTCCGCCGCCTCCCGGCCGCTCACCCGGCCCGTCGTGACCGTCGCCGGTCCCTGGAGCGCCGAGCCGCGTCGCCGGTCCGGTTCGGCGCGGGCGGTAGCCTCGGCGCCGATGGCCATCCACACCATCCGGGTCCACGGTGACCCGGTGCTGCGCCAGGCCACCGTCCCGGTCGGTGACATCGACGCGCCGCTGCGCCGGCTGGTCGACGACATGCTCGAGACGATGTACGACGCGCCCGGCGTCGGCCTGGCCGCCAACCAGGTGGGGGTCCAGAAGCGGATGTTCGTGTGGGACATCGGCGACGGCGCCGGCCCGGGCGTGGCCGTCAACCCCTCGCTGGCCGGCCACGCCGGTGAGTGGACCTACGACGAGGGGTGCCTGTCGGTGCCCGGGCTGTTCTGGCCCATCGTCCGCCCGCGCCGGGTCGTGCTGACCGCCACCGACCTGGACGGTCGCGAGTTCGTGGTGGACGCCGAGGACATGCTCGCTCGGGTCTTCCTCCACGAGGTCGACCACCTCGACGGGCACCTGCTCCTCGAGCGGCTGGACGACGACCAGCGCCGGGACGCCATGCGCAGGCTGCGTACCCGCGACCTCGGCCTGCCGAGCCGGTAGCGGCGAGCGCGAGCCGGAGCCGGAGCTCCCCCCTGCGCCTGGTCTTCCTCGGCACCCCGGCCGCCGCCGTGCCCCCGCTGCGAGCGGTGCTCGCCGCCGGCCACGAGGTGGCCCTGGTGGTCTCGCAGCCCGACCGGCGGCGGGGCCGGGGCCCGGCCCTGTCGCCCAGCCCGGTCAAGGAGGCAGCGCTGGCGGCCGGCCTGCCGGTCACCGACCGTGTCGACGACGTGCTCGACACCGGCGCCGAGCTGGGCGTGGTGGTCGCCTTCGGCCGGCTGATCAAGCAGCACGTGCTCGACGCCGTGCCCATGGTGAACCTGCACTTCTCGCTGCTGCCCCGCTGGCGGGGCGCCGCCCCGGTCGAGCGGGCCATCCTGGCCGGGGACGCCGAGACCGGCGTGTGCCTGATGAGCCTGGAGGCCGGGCTGGACACCGGCCCCGTCCACCGCTGCGAGCCGGTGGCGATCGACCCCGACGAGTCGGCCGCCGCGTTGCGGGACCGCCTGGTGGAGCTGGGGACCGCCCTGCTGGTCGACGAGCTGGCCGGCGGCCTGTCACCGCCGCGCCCCCAGGAGGGCGAGGCGACCTACGCAGCCAAGATCGAGCAGGACGACCTGCTGCTGGACTGGGCGCGCCCGGCCGAGGAGCTGGAGCGGGTGGTGCGGGTCGGCGGCGCGTGGACCACCGCCGGCGGGCGCCGCCTCAAGGTGCACCGCGCCTGCGCACACCGCGTCACCGGTGACGGCGTCTCGGTGCCCACGGCCACCGGCCCCCTGGAGCTGCTGGAGGTCCAGCCCGAGGGCCGGCCCCGCATGGCGGCGGCCGACTGGGCCCGCGGGGCCGGCGTCGCGTCCGGCCGACCGCTGGCTCCGTGACGACCACCGCTCGCGGCCTGGCCGCCCGGGCGCTCGACCGCATCGAGGAGGGCGCCTACGCCAACCTGGTGCTGCCACCGCTGCTCGCCGCCAGCGGCCTGGCCGAGCGCGACCGCCACTTCGTGACCGAGCTGGTCTACGGCACCACCCGGATGCGCCGCGCCTGCGACCACCTGGTCGACGGGTTCCTGGCCCGCCCCGTCCAGCCCCCGGTCCGCACCATCCTGCGCCTGGGCGCCTATCAGCTCGCCTTCCTCGGTACGCCGGCCCACGCCGCCGTCTCGGCCACCGTCAGCGAGGCACCCGAGCGGGCCCGGGGCCTGGTCAACGCGGTGCTGCGCAAGGTGGCCACCCAGCCCCCGCCCTGGCCCGACGACGCCACCCGGCTGAGCTACCCGGACTGGATCGCCGAGCGCCTGGCCGCCGACCTCGGCGCCGACGCGGCGGCCGCCGCGATGGCGCAGATGAACGAGCCGCCTCCCGTCACCGTGCGGGCCGACGGGTACGTGCAGGACGGGGCGTCGCAGGCCGTGGCCGCCCTGGTCGGCGTGCAGCCCGGCCATCGGGTCGCCGACCTGTGTGCCGCCCCGGGCGGCAAGGCGACCGCCATGGCCGGCGGGGGAGCTGCCCTGGTGGTGGCGGGCGACGTGTCGGAGGCGCGAGCCGGCCTGGTCGCCGCCAACGCCGCCCGGCTGGGCGACGCAGCATCGTCGGTCGCCGTCGTGGTGGCCGACGGGCGGTCGCCGCCACTGCGGGCCGGCTCCCTCGACCGGGTGCTGGTCGACGCGCCGTGCAGCGGTCTGGGCGTGCTGCGGCGCCGACCCGACGCCCGCTGGCGGGTACAGCCCGGCGACGTCGACCGGTTGGCCGTGCTGCAGCGGCAACTGGTCGAAGCGGCGGCCGTCACCGTCCGTGCCGGCGGTGTGCTGGTGTACAGCGTCTGCACCCTCACCCTGGCCGAGACGGCCGGCGTGGACCGCTGGTTGTCCACCGCCCGTCCCGACCTGGTCCCGCTGCCGCCGCCCGGGCCGCCCTGGGAGCCACTCGGCCGGGGTGCCCGGCTGCTGCCCCAGGCCGCCGGCACCGACGGCATGTACGTCCTTGCCCTGCGCCACTAGGGCAGCTGAGTATCGGTGCGTGTCTGCTCACCGGAGATCAGGGGCGAATCGGCCGCTGGTCGACTGCGCCGTCGCCGGGGACGAGCTGGGGTGGTACCTGCGCCACACCCGGGCCGGGTGGCCCACCACGGCTCCTCGGTAGTCTCCGGCCGATGGAGCTGCGGGCCAAGGTGCTGACCGTCTCCGACGGCGTGGTGGCCGGTACCCGCCAGGACCGGTCCGGCGCGGCCGTCGCAGACCTGTTGGGCGCCAACGGCTTCCGGCTGGAGGAGCGCCGGGTGGTGGCCGACGGCGCCGAGTCGGTGGCCGGCGCCCTGGCCGACCTGGCCGCCGGGTTCGCGGGCGTGATCGTCACCACCGGTGGCACCGGCTTCGGGCCGCGGGACCTGACCCCCGAGGGCACACTCGCCGTCCTCGACCGCTCCGCCCCCGGGCTGGCCGAGGCCATGCGCCTGGTCAACCCCCTGGGGCGGCTGTCTCGCGGCGCCGCCGGCACCATCGGCACCTGCCTGGTCCTCAACACCCCGGGGTCCCCCTCCGGCGCGGTCGAGTGCCTGGGCGCCGTCCTCGACGTGCTGCCCCACGCCCTCGCCCTCCTCGCCGGCGAGCCCACCGCGCACTGAACCGGCCCGGCGCGCCGGCCGCTGTCGCCGAACCGGTCTGCCACCTGACCGGAAACCGCCCGGTCACCCACGCGGTTCGGCCATGATCGGCACGGTGAGCGCCAGCGACGAGGCGGCCATGGACCGGGCCATCGCGCTGGCCGCCGCCGTCCGCCGGTCGGCCGCTCCCAATCCGTGGGTCGGCGCCGTGGTCGTCGCGCCCGACGGGACCCGGCACGAGGGCGCCACCGCGCCGCCCGGCGGGCCCCACGCCGAGGCCGCCGCCCTCGCCGCCGCCGGCCCCCGGGCCGCCGGCGCCACGCTGTACGTCACCCTGGAGCCGTGCGCCCACCACGGCCGGACACCGCCGTGCGCCGACGCCGTGGCGGCGGCCGGCGTCACCCGCGTCGTGACCGCGCTGGAGGACCCCGACCCGCGGGTGTCGGGCCGTGGGCTGGCCGCGCTGCGGGCCGCCGGCGTGACGGTGGAGGTCGGGCTCCGGGCCGCCGAGGTCACCGCCCAGCTGCGGCCGTACCTCACGCACCGCACCACCGGGCGCCCGTGGGTGGTGCTCAAGCTGGCCGCCACCCTCGACGGCCGGACGGCGGCCCCCGACGGCACCAGCCGCTGGATCACCGGCGAGGCGGCCCGTCGCGACGTCCACCGCCTGCGGGCCGAGAGCGACGCCGTGCTGGTCGGCGCCGGCACGGTGCGGGCTGACGACCCGGCGCTCACGGTGCGCGACCATCCCGGACCAGACCCCCGCCGGGTGGTGCTGGGCCAGGCGCCACCCGGCGCCCGGGTGCACCCCGCCTGGGAGCTGGCCGGCAAGCCGGGCGAGGTGCTCGACGAGCTGGGCCGCCGGGGGATCCTGCAGGTGCTCATCGAGGGCGGCGCCGCGACCGCGCACCAGTTCCACGCCGCCGGTCTGGTCGACCGCTACGTGCTCCACCTGGCCCCGGCGCTGCTGGGCGGCGACGACGGCCGGCCCCTGTTCACCGGCCCGGGCGCCGCGACGATCGCCGGCGCCTGGCGCGGCCGCATCGTGGACGTGGCCCGTCTTGGCGACGATCTGCGCGTCGAGCTGGAGCCGACCCGCTGATGTTCACCGGGCTGGTGGAGGAGCTCGGGCGTGTGCGCAGCCGCGACGGCGGGCGCTTCACCGTCGAGGCAGCCGCGGTGCTGGACGACCTGCGCGTCGGCGACTCGGTGGCCCTCGACGGGTGCTGCCTCACGGTGGTCGACATCGGCGACGGCTGGTACGGCGTGGACGTGGTGGCCGAGACGCTGGCCCGCACCACCCTCGGTGACCGCCGGCCCGGCGACGCCGT
>DATLFQ010000197.1:0-3095 GCA_035540915.1 Acidimicrobiales bacterium | reverse complement strand
GCTGGCCGGGTTGGCCACCACCACGGCGTCGAAGGCCGGCTGGCCGGCGGCCCGCTGGGTGTCGCGCCGGCGGTCCAGCGAGAGCGCCACGACCGACGCCAGCTCGGCCACCGTGGACGGCGCCACCCGGGTGATCTGGTCACGGGCCACGCCCGCCAAGGCGACGTCATGGACGACCGATCGTCCCACCGCGTCCTCGTCGCCCAGGAGGAAGGCGCCGATCGGGCGGATCCGGCCCAGCTCCGCCCGCTGCTCGGCGGTCAGGGCGCCGCCGGGGGCGGCGATGACGCTGGCCAGGTGGGCCCGGGCCAGGACCGAGCCGACCATCGCCGCAGCCGGGTCCGCCGAGTCGACGATGACGGTGCGGCTGGCCGGACGGCTGGTGAAGCCCACGTTGATGACGGCCTCGGCACCGCCGGCGTAGCCGAGGCGGGAGAGCGCCACCGAAAGCTCCGACGAGCCCGCTGCCTCGACCCGGCGTACCGGCAACGGGCCGCCGGGCACCCTGTGGTCGAGCCTGGCCAGGTAGATGTCTTGGTTGTCGTCGTCCACGTCGCCCTCGCGCGAGTCCATCCAGGCGAACAGCACCGCGTCCTCTCCGGCGGGTGCCAGCGTGGGGGCGAAGAACTGGTAGGTCCCGGCGCGGTAGTCGATACCGACGTCGTTGTTCGTCGACCGGTCGCTGATGCGCCGGTTGGGGGAGAAGCTGACGCCGCCGTCGGTGGAGAACGCGTAGTACGTGTCACCCAGGCGGGCCTCGCCGTTGCCGAGGTGCACGTTGGTCGGCGATCGGTACCCGTGGCGGCGGTCCTGCCAGGTGACGTCCACGCGGCCGTTGGAAGCCACCGCCACCCGGGCCTGGCGC
The DNA here is from genome assembly GCA_035540915.1 of Acidimicrobiales bacterium. Lineage (GTDB taxonomy): Bacteria > Actinomycetota > Acidimicrobiia > Acidimicrobiales > DATLFQ01. The sequence goes on along the minus strand of DATLFQ010000197.1, from coordinate 2,230 downwards.
TGGGAGACGAGGTTGCCCCGCTCGTCGTCGTTGACCCGCAGTGGCGCCGACCACGTCGAGCCGCCGTCGATCGAACGGATGAGCAGGATGTCGGCGTTGGCGCTGATGAAGTGGTCCTGGCGGCCGTCGTCGGCGCCCAGGCCCGCCATGTACACCACGTAGGCGGTACCGGTGCGGGGGTCGACGGCCATCCGGGGCCGCGAGGCGTCGGTGCCGGCGGGCACGTCGCTCACCCGGGCCGCCGCCACGCGGGTCCAGGTGGTTCCCCCGTCGACCGAGGTGCCCACGCCGATCGACCCGTTGGCCCCGGGATTGCGCCAGGCGATGTGCACCCGGCCGTCGGGAGCGACCACGGGGGCGGACTCCTCGAAGAAGGCCCCCGGCGTGGGGGCGCTGGCATCCACCGGCGGGCCCCAGGTGAGCCCGCCGTCGGCGCTCGTCGCCACATTGACCACCGGCGGGGCCGGAGATCCCCGGCGTGCCCCCACGTACAGCCGGTCACCCCCGGGAAGGGGCTGGACGTCCAGCTCCGGGTTGGACCAGGCAGGGCCACCCACGCCCCCTGCCATGGCGACGACTCCAGGCTGGTAGCTCCGGCCCCCGTCGGTCGAGCGGGCCACCAGGACCGACAGGCCCTCGACGGGGCTTCGCCGGGCCGCGAACGTCGTGTAGACGTTGAGGCCGGAGCCGAACTCGATGCTGCCGTCCATCGCCGATCCGGCGATGCACAGCGGCGCGGGCAGCCCTGCGTCGGGCTCGGGGAAGCCGGCGGGCGCCCGCAGCAGGCCGCTGCGCCACGTCAGCCCGCCGTCGAAGCTCACGTGGTGCTCGCACTCGCCGTTCAGCGCGTCCACCGTCACCGCCACGACATGGCGTGGGTCGGCAGGGTTCACAGCCAGCCCCGGGACGTCCTGGCCCCGGGCGCTGGCGGGGTCGGCGCCGAGTCGGTAGTTCGCCGTCACGCGCACCGACGCCCGCTGCGCCGAACCGGCGCCCTGGGCGCCGACCGGCCGGGCGACCGGGCCGACGGCCAACGCGGCGACGAACCCGATCACGAGCACGGCCCCGGTCCGAGGACCGGGGCCGGCTGCGCGGAGGGGGTGGGATTTGAACCCACGGTGCCCATGGGGCACAACGGTTTTCGAGACCGTCCGATTCGGCCGCTCTCGCACCCCTCCTCGGAGGCGAGAGCCTACGTAACTCACGCAGGGGTCATGGCAACGATCGGCTGGTTCAGGCGGATGGCGCCGGTGGAGCCGAAGAAGCGGGCGTCGCCGAAGGCGAAGACGCCGCCGTCGCGAGCCACGAGCCAGTAGCCGCGGCCCGACAGGTTGGTCGCCATGCCGACGACCGGCTGGGCCAGCCGGATGGCCCCGGTGGATCCGAGGAAACGGGCGTCGCCGAAGGCGAAGACGCCGCCGTCGGCGGCCACCAGCCAGTAGCCGCTTCCCGACGGCGTCGGCGCCATGCCGACGATCGGCTGGGCCAGGCGGATGTTGCCGGTGGAACCGAAGAACCGCGCGTCGCCGAAGCCGAACACGCCGCCGTCGGCCGCCACCAGCCAGTAGCCGTTGCCCGAGGGAGTGGCGGCCATGCCGACGATGGGCGCAGCCAGGCGGAGGCCGGCGGCCGGGCTGCGCAGGACGGCGTCGCCGAAGTCGTAGACGCGGCCGTCCGCACCGGCCAGCCAGTAGCCCTGGCCACCGACGGTCGGAGCCATGGCGACGATCGGCGCCGGCGGTCGCCGGGACGCCGCCGAGCCGAAGAACTCGGCCGCGCCGAAGGCGAAGACGCCGCCGTCGCGGGCCGCCAGCCAGTAGCCGCGGCCGTTGGGCGTGGTGGCCGATGCCGTGACGGGCTGGGCCAGGCGGGTCCCGCCGGTGGAGCCGAGGAACGCGGCATCGCCGAAGGCGAAGATGCCGCCGTCGGCGGCGGCCAGCCGGTAGCCGGTGGCCGCGGGGGCAGGCAGGGTGCGGTCGTGCACGAAGACGTCGGGAGCGCCGTTGGTGTCGCCCGGCGTCAGGGTCGAGGACTCCGAGCTGAAGGCGACGAAGCGGCCGTCTGCGTTCAGCGCCGGGAAGAAGCTGCCGCCGAAGGCCTGGGACCCGTCTGCCGTGAGGCTGGCCCTCGTGGTGGTGCCCGTCTGGCGGTCGTGCACGAAGACGTCGCTGGCACCGTTGGTGTCACCCGGGACGAGGTTGCTGGCGATGGAGTCGAAGGCGACGAAGCG
>DATLFQ010000196.1:0-2794 GCA_035540915.1 Acidimicrobiales bacterium | reverse complement strand
GTGACCTGGATTCCGCAGGCGACCCGTCGTCGGCCCACATGAGGATCTCGACCCGGTTCCGTGCGCAGAGCTTGTTCATCAGCTGGCCAGGTTCCTCGCAGGCGGTGAGCGGCTCGAACGCCTGTGGGGCTGCATACCACCGGCCCGGCCGCGCCGTAGACCAATCGTGACGCGATCGCCTTCCCGGTTCACCGGCCTGGCCGCGGTGGCCGTGCTGTGGTCGACGCTCGGGGCGGCCACCGTGCGAAGCGGCTTCCCCCTGCTGGGCGGACGGCCGCTCAGCTGGCTGGCCGCCGACCCGGCCGGGGCCCTCCTGTTCTCGGCGGGTCTGGCCGGCGGCGCGTTGCTGCTCGTGGCATTCCACGGTCACCTGCGGGCCCGCTACCGGACCAGCCGCAGCTTCTCGGTCGCCATGCTGGCCGGGCTGGCCGGCCAGCTCGTTGCCGCAGTCGTCCCGATCCACGGCAGCCCCGCCGCGGAACGGGTCCACACCGTCGCCGCGCTCACCCTCGGCGTGTCGCTGCCGGTCCTGATGTGGCGGTTCGTCGTCGCCCAACCCCCGGGGCGGCTGCGGCGGCTGGCGAAGCGCCTCTTCTGGCTGGAGGCGGCCGCCTGCGCCGTGGGGGTGGCGCTGTCGCGGCGGTCGGTCGGGCCGCTGGCCGAGATCCTGCCGGCGGCCGCGTTCCACGTCTGGGTCGTGGCGCTGACCGTGACGTCAGCCGGGCAGGATGGGCCCGTACGTGCTGCACAGGCCGGCGGCCTCGATTCCGAGGAAGGCGGCCACCACCCCGAAGACCACCGCCCGCCGCCCGCGCCCGACCGGCCGGTCGCCCCAGGCCGCGGCCGGCATGTACCAGGCCGGCAGGAGGTGGCCGTCGCCGCCGTGGTTGGGGTCGAAGGGGACGGCGTCGGCGGGCACCGGCTGGTCGGGGTCGCCCGCCAGGGCGAGCAGGGCGAGCTCTTCGTCGGAGACCGGCGGTTCGTCGCCGATCACCAGCCGGTCACGGGTCACCGCGCCATCATCGCCCACCGACACGCCATAGCGACCCCGGGCTGGTAGGAGTGGATCCATGAGCGCCGCCTCGACCCTGGACCCCGACGGTCTCCTCGTGGAGCTGGTGGCCACGCCCGAAGGCCGCGCCGACCCCTATCCGCGATACGCCGCTCTGCGGGCCACGGCACCGGTCCACCGGAGCGCGCTGGGCTTCTGGGCCCTCAGCCGCTACGAGGACTGCCAGCAGCTCCTGCGCCACCCCGGCGTCGGCAAGGACTTCTCGGGCCTGGCCGGCACACCCGGGCTGAGCCCGGCCCAGCAGGCGGCCGAGGCGCGGTTCCGCAACGACCGCTCCAACATGCTGACCACCGACCCGCCCGACCACACCCGCCTGCGGGGCCTGGTGACCCGCGCCTTCACGCCCCGGACGGTCGAGAGCCTCCGACCCCGGATCGTGGCGCTGGTCGACGAGCTGCTCGACGGCTTCGGCGCGGGCGAGGTCGACGTGATGGACGCGCTGGCCTTCCCGCTCCCCGTCACCGTCATCGGCGAGATGCTGGGCGTGCCGGCCGCCGACCGCCCGGCCCTACGGCCGCTGGTCCGGGACGTGACGGCCGTCCTCGAGCTGGCCGTCAGCCCCGATGCACTGGCCGCCGCCACGACCGCCGACGCGGCGCTGGCCGCCTACTTCGCCGGCCTGGTGGCCGAGCGCCGCGCCCACCCCCGCGACGACCTGCTCAGCAAGCTGATCGAGGCCGAGGACCAGGGCGACCAGCTGACCGAGGACGAGCTGATCTCCACCACCATCCTGCTGTTCGCCGCCGGTTTCGAGACGACCACCCACCTGGTAGGCAACGGCCTCCTGGCCCTGCTGCGCCACCCCGACCAGCTCGCAAGGCTGCGGGCCGACCGCTCGCTGGCGCGGGCGGCGGTCGAGGAGCTGCTGCGCTTCGACAGTCCGGTCCAGATCGCCCTGCGGACCGCCTACGAGGACCTGTCGATCGGGGGCACCACGATCGAGGCGGGCGGCGTCGTCCTGGCGATGCTCGGCGCCGCCAACCGGGACCCGGCCCGGTTCCAGGACCCCGAGGCGCTCGACATCGGCCGGGACCAGGGCCCGCCGCTCAGCTTCGGAGGCGGCATCCACTTCTGCCTCGGGGCGGCCCTGGCCCGCCTTGAGGGCCAGATCGTGTTCGACCGCATGCTCGACCGCTTCGGCACCATCGAGCTGGCCGGCTCCCCACCGCGCCACCGCGACAGCCTCACGCTGCGGGGCCTGCTCGACCTGCCCGTTCGCTTCGCCGCCTAGCCAGTCCCCGCCGCCGACTCCGTCGGGCGGTCGCATGAGCGAATCGGGCGTGCAAGACGAGCGGTGGGTGTCTCGCCTGGGCCACCCGGGAGCACCGGCGCCCTTCTTCCCCCAGTCCGGGCGGTCAGCCCCGCCGTCCCCGGCCCCGGTTGGGAGCCGGGCGACGGCACGCCGCCGGCGAACGGGTGAACCAGGACACCCTGGTACGCTCCGGCCATGAACGCGACCGTGCTCTGGATCATTGCCGTCATCCTCGCCGTCATCGGCGTCGTCCAACTGCTCCAGGGCCAGATCATCTTCGGCATTCTCCTGCTGGTGGCCGCCGCCGCCGTCGGCCCCGGCGGCTGGTCGGTGTTCCGCGGCCGCACCCGCTGACCCCGACCACGCGAGTCCTGCTCTGGAGGAACGATGGATGCACTGCTCTTGCTCACCGCCGACCACAACCGCGTACGCGGGTTGTTCGCCCGCTTCGAGGCGGCGCACGAAGCGGA
>DATLFQ010000195.1:0-6069 GCA_035540915.1 Acidimicrobiales bacterium | reverse complement strand
CTGGCACTGGGCCGGCGCGGCCTGGTCGGCCAGTGGCTCGACCAGTGGTTCGGCGTGCGGCTGGCGTTCACGACCGCCGGCGCGGTGGTGGCGCAGGCCTTCGTCGCTCTGCCCTTCCTGGTGCTGACCGCCGAGGCCGCCTTCCGCAGCGCCGACGCCCGGTTGGAGGACGCCGCCCGCACGCTCGGAGCGGGCGGGTGGACTGTGTTCCGCCGCGTGACCCTGCCCCTGACCATGCCGGCGTTGATCGCCGGGGCGGTGCTGTCCTGGGCCAGGGCGCTGGGGGAGTTCGGCGCCACCATCACCTTCGCCGGCAACACGCCGGGCCGCACCACCACCGTGCCCCTGGAGGTCTACCTCCAGCTGGAGGCCGGCCGCCTCGACGGCGCCGTCGTGCTCAGCCTCGTCCTGCTGGCCGTCTCGGTGGGCGTGCTCGTCCTCCTGCGCGACCACTGGCTCGGGCCGCTGCGGGGATGACGGCGACCGGCCTGGAGGCGGAGGTCGAGCTGGCCTGCGGCCCGCTGGATCTGGCGGTCCGGTTGTCCGTGGCACCCGGCGAGACAGTGGCCGTCCTCGGCCCCAACGGCGCCGGCAAGACCACCCTGCTGCAGGCGCTGGCCGGTCTGGTGCCCCTCGACCGGGGCCGGGTCGTGCTCGAGGGGGTGGTTCTGGAGGAGGCGCCGGGCGGGTCGTGGGTCCCGCCGGAGCGTCGCTCGGTGGCCATGGTCTTCCAGGACCAGCTGCTGTTCCCCCATCTCTCGGCCCGCGACAACGTGGCCTTCGGGCTGCGGGCCGGCGGGATGCGTCGGGCCGACGCCGATCGGCGGGCCGGCCACTGGCTGGACCGGGTCGGCCTCGGCGAGCGCGGCGCCGCCCGCCCGGCCCGGCTCTCGGGCGGGGAGGCCCAGCGGCTGGCCCTGGCTCGGGCCCTGGCCGTCGAACCGCGGCTGCTGCTGCTGGACGAGCCCTTGTCGGCTCTGGACGCCACCAGCCGCGCCGCCACCCGGCGGGACGTCCGGCGCCACCTCGCCGGCTACGACGGGGCCCGGGTCCTGGTCACGCACGACCCCGTGGAGGCCATGGCGCTGGCCGACCGGCTGGTCGTCATGGAGGCCGGCCGGGTGGTGCAGGAGGGGTCGCTGGCCGACCTCACCGGGCAGCCGCGATCGCCCTACGTGGCCGACCTCGTGGGGGTCAACCTGTTCCGGGGCCGGGTCGCGCGAGACCGGGTCTTCGTGCAGGGAGGTGCGGAGCTGGTGGTGGCGGCTGCGGGCGGTTGTCCCGACGGGCCGGTGCTGGCCGTCGTGCACCCGCGTTCGGTGGCACTGCACCGGGCCGCGCCCGATGGGAGCGCCCGCAACGTGTGGGCCGGCCGGGTCGAGGCCGTCGACCCCGAGGGCACCCGGTCACGGGTGCGGGTCGGCGGCCGCCTGCCCATCGTCGCCGAGGTCACGTCGGCCGCGGTGGCCGACCTGGGCCTGGGCCCGGGCGTGCCGGTGTGGTTGTCGGTCAAGGCGACCGAGATCGAGGTCTACCCGGAGTAGCCCACCGGCAGGAGCCGGTCACCGTCGACCAGCCGGTAGTAGACGTCCCAGTGGTAGTAGCCGCGGTAGGCGCCCTCGTGATTCAGCATGAGGAGGGCGTACTCGGTCACCGCTCGGACGTAGCGCTGGCTGCGGTTGTAGTTGAACAGCGCATTGGCCATGTCGTCGGGGGCGCCGTTGCGGACCAGGTAGCGGGCCGCCGCCATGATGGCGTCTCGGTTGGAGTTGATGTCGCCACCCTCGCCGTACTGGGCCCAGGTGGCCGGGAGGAACTGCATGGGCCCCTGGGCTCCGGCCGTGCTGGTGCCCCGGATGCGGCCCATGCGCGTCTCGGTCAGGTGGATGGCGGCCAGGTACGCCCACGGCACGCGGTAGCGGGCCTCGGCCTCCTTGTAGTAGCCGAGCAGCTCGTCGGCCGGCGCCGGCGCCACGATGCGCCACGGGGGCAGCTCGGTGCGGGGCTTGGTCAGCGCCCGAAGCTCGCTGCCGGCCACCACGTTGGCCCGCACCACCGGGCCGAGCGCCGGCGGGAGCCGGCGGAGCACGTCCTCCAGCCACCCCGGGTTGGCGACCAGCTGGCGGTAGGCGACCTGCTGCGCCTTGCCCAGCCGCTCGAACTGGGCGGGGGTGGTGCCGGGCTCGCGCAGGGCCGGCTCGGCCTCCGCCAGGGCGGCGGCCACCGAGGCCGGGTCGCCGGCCGGCAGGGCGGTCACACCCGCCGGCGAGGGCCGCGTGGTGGCCGTGGTCACAGGTGGCGCGGGCGTGGTCGTCGGCGCAGCCGCTCTGGCGGTGGTCGGCGGGGCCCCGGTCGTCGGGCTCACTGTCGTCGAGGGCGCCTCGGTCGGCGCCGGTCCTGCGGTGGTGGTGGTCGGCGCCGCGGTGTCACCGCCGCCGCCGCCACAGGCGCCGAGGGCCAGCATCCCGGCCAGGGCGGCGGCGATCGGCCGAACCAGTGTGCACATCGCGCGCCCTGGCCCGCGATATGGCACCAAGTTCGCAGGGGGGCGAGCGGTCATGCGGGGGCGATGCGCAGGATGCGGTCGTCGCCGGGGCGGGGTGAGCCGCGGCCGTCGCGGTTGGAGGTGGCCAGGTAGACGGCGCCGTCGGGGCCGACGGCGACGTCGCGCAGGCGGCCGAAGCGCCCGTCCAGCAGGACCTCGTCACCCGTCACCGAGCCGTCGGGACCGAAGGTGAGGCGGTGCAGGTCGGCGTCCTTCAGTGTCACGAACAGCATCGAGCCCTTCCAGGCGCCGATCAGGTCGGCGCCGTAGACGGCGCAACCGCAGGGGGCGATGGTCGGCGTGTAGTTGCGCAGGCCGTTGCCGACCCGGTCGGGCCAGCCGCCGTTGAACCCGTCGGTGATCTGGTTGACCTCGTCGCCCTGGGCCGGCCCGTGCTCGGTGGCCAGGAACCGCCCGCCCGGGGCCACGCACAGGCCCTGGATGTTGCGGTGGCCCAGGCTGTAGACGCGGTGGCCGCCGGAGTCGGGGTCGATGCGCAGGACCTTGCCGTTCAGGCTGTCGCGCTGCTGGGACAGGTCGGTGTCGCCGGCGTCGCCGGTGCTGGCGTACAGCGCCCCGTCGGGACCGAAGCGGATCCGGCCGCCGTCGTGGATGGCGGCCTTGGCGATGCCGCTCACCAGCACCCGCTGCGACCCGTCCGGTCGGATCTCGACGACCCGGTTGTCGCTGCCCCCGGTGTACATGACGAACACGCGCCCCCGGCCGTCGATCTCCAGCCCCATCAGTCCGGCCTCGCCCGACTCGGCCACGCCCGCCACGGTGCGGGGTTGCTCGCCCAGCCGGGTCAGCCGCCCGCCCCGCTCGGTGAACCAGAGCCGGCCCTCGGGGTCCCAGGCCAGGGACCACACCGTGTCCAGGCCGGTCGCCACCTCGGTGACCGCCAGGCGGGTGCCGGCGCTCTCGAAGGTGGCGACGGCGGGATCGGGCGCGGCCTCCGGCCGGGTCGTGGTGGGGGCATCGGCCGCCGTCACGGTGGTGGACGGCCCGGTGGTCGACGGTCCCTGATCGGCCGTGGTCGCGCTCGACGACGGGGGCGCGCCGCCCTCGTCGTCCCCGCCCCCGCAGCCGGCCGCCACCAGAACCAGCGCCATGGCGGCCAGGAGGGCGCGGGGCCGCCGAACCGGTGTGCATATCGCGCGCCAGGGCGCGCGATATGGCGCCAAGTTCGGCGGGGGGGTGCCGCGGTGCACACGGCCAACGCTAACGGGGGGCCTCGTCGCGGGGGCGGCGGCGGAGGAGGCCCTCCTGCACGACCGAAACCACGTGGACCCCGTCAACGGTGAAGATGCGGCCCTGACCGAGGCCGCGGGCCCCGGCCGCCGACGCGCTCTCCTGGTCGTAGAGCAGCCACTCGTCGGCCCGGAACGGCCGGTGGAACCACATGGCATGGTCGAGGCTGGCGCCGAAGAGGCCCGGGTCGGCCCAGGTGGCGTCGTGGGCCAGCAGGACCGAGTCGAGCAGCGTGATGTCCGACGCGTAGGTCACCACGCAGGCGTGGAGCAGCGGCTCGTCGGGCAGGCGGCCGTCGGCCCGCACCCACACCTGCTCGCAGGGCGGGCGCGGCCCACGGCCCCGGGCGAGGTGCGGGTCGTCCACGTAGCGCAGGTCCAGCGGTCGGGGCTCGGAGTACCACGGCCCCAGCTGGTCGGCCCAGGGGGCCATGCGCTCGCCGAACGTCGGCAGGTCCTCGGGGCGGGGCGCCGCCGGCGCCGGGCGCTGGTGGTCGTAGCCGTCCTCGGCCACATGGAAGGAGGCGGCCAGGTTGAAGATCGCCTGGCCCCCCTGGACGGCCACGACGCGGCGGGTCGTGAACGACCGCCCGTCCCGGATCCGGTCGACCTGGTACAGGATCGGCCGGGTCGGGTCGCCCGGCCGTAGGAAGTAGGCGTGCAGCGAGTGGACGGGCCGGTCGTCGGGCACCGTCCGCCCTGCCGCCACCAGCGCCTGTGCGGCCACCTGGCCGCCGAACACCCGCCGGTGACGCCCCTCGCCCTCGGCCCGTGTGGCCGGGCCCCGGAAGAGGTTCAGCTCTATCGGCTCCAGGTCCAGCAGCTCGACGAGGGAATCCAGGGCGCCCACGGCGCCATCGTGCCAGTGTGGCCGGGTGCACCAGCGGAGCGGACGGCTCAACTCCGACGCGGCGGTGCCGAGGACCCCCGGCATGAACCGGTCCGTGCTGGCGCTGGGTCTCGCCGCCGGCCTGGTCCTCACCGGCGGCACCGCCACGGTGGCCCTCGACCTGACCGGCCACGACGGCGACGGGTGCGGCCGGTACGGGGGGCCGGTGGCGGCCCGGACGGTGCTCGAGTGCGTCGCCCCGTCGGTGGCCTTCATCGAGACGGCGCTGGGCTCCGGCAGCGGCATCCTCCTCGACGGCGGCCACATCGTGACCAACGCCCACGTGGTCGACCCCTTCGCCGCGGTGGACGTGGTGTTCGGCGGTGGGGAGCGCCACGAGGCGGTCCCGGTGCTGGGCGTCGACCTGGTGGCCGACATCGCCGTCCTCGGCCCGGTCGACACCGAGCTGCCCCGACTGCGCATCGCCGACTTCGAGGGCGGCAAGGGTGACGACCTCTTCCTGGCGGCTTCCCCGGTGAGGTGGACGACGAGCCGGAGCCCGCCATCTCCCGGGGCATCCTGTCGCGCACCCGCACGGTCGAGGACTTCGGCCTCACCTTCTTCCAGACCGACGCCTCCATCGGCGGGGGCCAGAGCGGCGGCGCCCTCGTCGACGATCACGGCCGGGTCGTCGGCGTGTCCGGCTTCTCCTTCGCCGACGAGTTCGCGCTCGCGTTGTCCGGCGAGGACACCCGCTCGTCGATCGAGCGCATCCTGGGCGGCGACGTCGAGGACTACGCCCCCTTCCCCGACGGGGGCGCCACGTCCGGCACCATCCGGTTGCCGAAGGGCGGGGCCCCCCAGATCCTCACCCTGCGCACCGGCGACCAGCCCGAGACCGTCCGGCTCGACCTGCTGCCCGCCGACGTGGAGCCGTCCGTGCTCGTCGTGGGCCTCATGGGCGAGGCCTATTTCCAGAACCAGGCGTACGTCGACATGGTCAACTCGGCGATCGACGACGACGGCGGCTTCGGCTTCGGCGACGAGTCACTGGATGCCGACGAGGCCGTCGCCCCGGGGGTGTTCGAGTTCGAGCTCCCCGAGGACACCTACGCGATGGTGCTGGTCGGGGGCCCCCGTCTCGGCACGCGGACGATGACCTACACGTCGTCGGTCCCCCTCGGCCGATACGACGACGTCGACCAGGGCCGGCGGCTGCGCGTCGGCGATCGCCTGGAGGGCGTCCTGGACAGCCTGGAGACCGAGGGCGACACCTTCGTGGTCGAGCTGCGCGAGGGCGACGAGGTGGAGATCCACGCCAGCTCGGCCACCGGCGACGTGGGCTTCGCCATCCGCCGGTCGGACGAGAGCCCCGACGAGGACTTGTTCGTCGACGACTCCGACGAGGGGCTGTTCGGCGTCGACGCCAAGGACACCTTCACCGC
>DATLFQ010000194.1:0-7997 GCA_035540915.1 Acidimicrobiales bacterium | reverse complement strand
CCCGGGAACAGCGACGCGGTGGTGAGCGCCCACATGTGGCAGACGACGACGGCCATCGCCGTCGTCGTCTGCCACATGTGGGCGCTCACCACCGCGTCGCTGTTCCCGGGCTGGCAGGTCGTGGTCGGCCTCGGCCAGTGGGCCGTGAACCTGTTCTTCGCCCTCTCGGGGTTCCTACTGGTCTCCGCCTTCTGGACCGACGGCCCTCGCCCGTCGCTGCGCGAGTTCTACGTCCGCCGCTTCCTGCGCATCGCGCCCGCGTACTGGCTCAGCGTGGTCGTGCTGTTCCTGTTCCTGGCCGACCGGGCCGTCGTTTTCAGCGAGCAGGGACTGCGCCAGGCCCTGGCCAACCTCACCTTCACGCAGTGGCTGTTCCCCACCACCGCCGGGAACCTGAACGTGAACGGCGTCTACTGGACGCTGTCGCTGGAGGTCGTCCTCTACGCCCTCCTGCCCGCCTTCGCCTGGTTGATCGCCCGGCGCCCGGTGGTGTCGGGCATCGGCATCATCGGGGTGTCGGTGGCCTACCGGCTCTACGTGGCACTCGACGGCCGGGCGCTCGAAGGGGTCTTCTTCTCGTCCCTTCCCGGCACCCCCGAGGCGGCCATGCGCCTGTTCCTGGTCCGGCAGTTCCCCGGCATCGTTTCGGTCATGGTGCTGGGGATGCTGCTGCGGTGGTGGATCGACCACCGACCGCCGGCCGGGCCTCGGAGGCTGGCGCCGGGGTGGCTCCTGGTGCTGCTGGCCCCCAGCGTGGTGCTGCTCGCCTGGGTCACCCTCGGCAACGACTACCGGCAGTGGGCCGTCTTCACCAGCTTCGACCTCTGGTTGGGCCTGCTGCTGCTGCCGGCGCTGGCCTACGCCAGCGCCGACCTGGCCGGCCATCCGGCCCACTGGCTGCGGGCCCTGATGTGGCTGGGCCGCCGCAGCTACGGGATCTACCTGTGGCACTTCCCGATCATCCTTCTGGCCTTCGACCGCGGCGCCATGTTCCGCCCGGCCGACACCTCGTGGTTCTGGGTGCGGGTCGCCGCGGCAGCCGGGGCGACGGTGCTCCTGGGCGCCCTCAGCTTCCGCTTCGTCGAGGAGCCCGCGCGCCGGTGGGGGCGGCGCCTCGGCGCTCGCGGCGCGCCGACCGGCCAGCCGCCGCTGATCGCCTGGCGGGCGGCGCCATGACCTCCCGATGAGCGACCCGGGGCTGCGGGAATGGTCGGCCGCGCCGCGCTGGGCCGAGCCGGGGCGCACGGCGCCCGGCGCCACCGCCGTTCCCCACCTCACGCTGGTCCCGCCGGCGGCACCCGTTGCGGACGCCAACCGGTTCATGCCGGGCATCGAGGCGCTGCGGGGCCTGGCCACCATCGCCGTCGTCATCTGCCACATGTGGGCGTTGACGACCGCCTCGCAGTTCCCGGGTTGGCAGATCGTGGTCGGCGTCGGCCAGTGGGCCGTGAACGTGTTCTTCCTCCTCTCGGGGTTCCTCCTCGTCGCCTACTTCTGGACCAGCGGCCCGCGCCCGTCGCTGCGCGAGTTCTACCTCCGCCGCTTCCTGCGCATCGCGCCCGCGTACTGGCTCAGCGTCGCCGTGCTGTACCTGTTCCTGGCCGACCGGTCGATCGTGTTCAGCGAGCAGGGGCTGCGCCAGGCGGTGGCCAACTTCACCTTCACGCAGTGGTTGTTCCCGACCACCGCCAGCAGTCTGAACGTGAACGGGGTCTACTGGACGCTGTCGCTCGAGATGGTCTTCTACGCGCTGCTGCCCGCGTTCGCCTGGCTGATAGCCCGGCGCCCGGTGCTGTCGGGCATCGGCCTCATCGGGTTGTCGTTGGGCTACCGGATGTACCTGGCCGTCGACGGCGTGGCGCTTGAGAACGTCTTCTTCAAGTCCCTGCCGGATGCCCCGGAAGGGTTCATGCGCCTGTTCCTCGCCCGGCAGTTCCCCGGCGTCCTGTCCATCCTGGCACTCGGGATGCTGCTGCGGTGGTGGGTCGACCACCGCTCGCCGGCCAGCCTGCAGGGCCTCTCGCTGGGCTGGCTGCTGCTGCTGCTGGCGCCCAGCCTGCTGCTGCTCACCGGGGTCCTCCTCGGCAACGACCACCGCCAGTGGGCCATCTTCACCGGCTTCGACTTCTGGCTGAGCCTGCTGGTGGTGCCGGCGGTGGCCTACGCCAGCGCCAACCTGCTCGGCGCGCCGACGCACTCGCTGCGCGCCCTGATGTGGCTGGGCCGCCGCGGCTACGGGATCTACCTGTGGCACTTCCCGATCATCCTGCTGGCCTTCGATCGCGGCGCCATGGTGCGCCCGGCCGACACCTCGTACTTCTGGGTTCGCGTGACCGCCGCCGTCGCGGCGACGGTCGTGCTCGGTGCCCTCAGCTTCCGCGTCGTGGAGGAGCCGGCCCGGCGCCTCGGCAAGCGCCTGGGGAAGCGGCGGGCGGGCGCCGTCGGAGCGCCGCCGCCGCCGGTCCTGGCGCCGGTGGCGGCCGCCGTCCCGAGCGGTTAGCCCTCGACCTCGCCCGCGGGCGGCGGGCGGAGCGCGTCGATCGCCTCCCACAGGTCGGCCTCCAGGCGGTTGACCCGCTCGCCCTGGCGGGCCATCGAGTCCCAGAGCCTGCCGTTGGACTCCTGGAGCGTCAGCACCCCGTCCACCCGCACGCTGGCCTGCAGGTCGTCGAGGCGGCGGGAGAGATCGGCCACGGCCCCGTCCAGGGCCCGCACCGCGTCCACCAGGCTCTGGTCGACCTGGCGCTGATAGCCCGCGTAGTTGTCGAGAAGGCGCAGGGCCGCCCGGCGGGCCGCCACCGATGCGGGGCCGTAGCGGGCCGGGGCGTCGACGGCAGGGCCGTCCAGCGAGAGGGCCACCGCCCGGGCCACCTCTGGCAGCGCGGCCGGGCCGGCCGGCGCCGTCGGCGTCGACTGCGCTGCCGTCTCGGTCGCAGCCACCCGGCGCAGCACCGAGTCCGCCCGTCGGGGCACGGCGGTGTCGGCCGGCCGCCGCTCCAGCAGGACGAAGTCCTGGTAGCCGAGCGACCGGCTGGTCACGTAGGCCCGGATCTCGAAGAAGCGCGACCAGTGCTCGAACACGTACCAGGGGGCGTGGTAGGTCGAGTGGTAGCCGGCGTCGTGGGGCCCGCCGGTGAAGGCGTCGTGGCGGATGAAGGCGATGCCGTCGCGCTCCAGCTCCCGGCGGAGATGGCTCGGGTCCCCCCCGGCGTTGCGGGACGCCTCCTCCAGCAGCACCAGCGGCCGCTCGCCGTGCACGCTCAGGACCAGGTGGCCCCCCGGGCGGGTGACCCGCCACAGCTCGGCCAGCCACAGGTCCTGGTGCTCCTCGTCCAGGTGAGTGAAGACGCTGTGGTTGTAGACGAGGTCGAAGGACTGGTCCGGGTAGTCCAGCGGCGGCGCCGTCTGGTTGACGGTGAAGCGGGCCCACGGCAGGTTCTCCTGGGCCCAGCGGACGGCCCGGGCGTCCACGTCCGACCCGTGGAGCGACGAGGTGGCGGCCAGGTCCTGCAGCCACAGCATGATGCGGCCGCACCCGCACCCGAAGTCGAAGATGTCCCGGTAGGAGTCGAGGCTGCGCTCGACGGTGGCCAGCACCGCCTGCAGGTCACGCACCGACTGGCGGCCCGACTCGTAGAACGCGGCCCGGTCGACGCCGGCCGCCACCCGGGACACCAGCTCGTCGCCCGGCCAGGGCAGGTCGGCGGGCTCGTGCTCGGCGGTGGCTTGCTCGGTGGTGGCGATGCCGGCGATCCTACGAGCCCGCCCCACTTCCGTTCAGTTCCTGGTGACAGGGCGACACCGACTGCACAAAGATCGGGCCGATGCCGCCGGTTCCGCGCCGCCCCCGGGTGCTGCTCGCCGTCCTGGTCTACAACGGGCGGGACTTCGTCCCCGCCTGCCTGGCGTCGGCGTCGGGCCTGCGGTCCGGCGCCCGGGACGTCGACGTCCTCGTCCTCGACGACTGCAGCCCCGACGAGGACTGGAGCCGGGAGCTGGCCGAGCTGTGTGCCTCGATGGGCGTGGGCTACTACCGCTCGCCCCGCAACCTCGGCATCCCCCGCAACATGAACCTGGCCCTGCTGCGGGCGGTCACCGGGGGCTACGACAGCGTCGTCCTGGTCAACTCCGACGTGGTACTGCCCCTCAACCTCCTGGACGTGATGCTGGGCGTGGTCGACGGCGAGCCCGGCGTCGGGTCGGTGACGGCGTGGTCGAACAACGTCTCGGTCTTCTCGCTGCCCAACGCCGACGAGACGGGCTCGCTGTCGCGGCCCGACGTCGTGGACTGGGTGTCGCAGCAGCTGCAGGACCAGTTCTCGACCTCCGCCCTCGACCTGCCGACCGGCGTCGGCTTCTGCCTCCTCCTGCCGGTGCCGGTGGTGGCCGAGGTCGGGCTGCTGGACCCGGTGTACGGCCGGGGTTACTGCGAGGAGGTCGACTGGTGCTTGCGCAGCCGGGCCCGCGGCTACCGGGCAGTGCTGGCCCCGGGCACCTTCGTGTTCCACCACGGCGGGCGCTCGACCGCCGACGCCGGGCTGGTGACCGGCCAGGCGCGCACGGTGGCCGAGCACGAGCGCATCGTCGACCTGCGCTACCCCGACTACCGCCGCGACGTGGCCGCCTTCCTGGAGGCCGACGACCTGGCCCCGCTGCGGGCCAAGGCCCTGTGGGCCGTCGTCGTCGGCGGCGGGCAGCGGTGGGGCTACCACGTCGAGACCCGCGGCCTGCCCGGCCCGCCGTCGGACCCGGCCCTGGCCGAGCTGGCCCGGGTGGTGGTCGACCCGGATCGGCCAGGCGAGGTGACGGCCGACTACCGAGGCTTCCGCCAACCCCTCCACGTCGACGGCGACGACCTGGCCGGCTTCCTGCGGTCGGTGTTCGGCGGCCCGCCCCGGCGGGTCTCGGTGTACGACCGGGGCGGCCTGCCCGGCGGATGGGCGGCCGACTTCGGGCTCGACGTGCCCTTCGTCGACCGTTCCGGCTACCCCGAACGGGTGTGACGCCACAAGACGACCTCGCCGGGGAGATGGTGCGGAGCGGGGTCAGCCGTCCGTCTCGTCGACGGCGACCTGCTCCAACGGCCGGGTGGCCGGGCCCTCGATGATCTCGCCGGTGGTGGTGAACCGAGAGCCGTGGCACGGGCAGTCCCACGAGGTCTCGGCGCGGTTCCACGCCAGCGTGCAGCCCAGGTGGGTGCAGGTGATGCTGACCGCGCGGAGCGCGCCGTCGGGATCGCGGTAGGCGCCGACCGCCTGGTTGCCCACCCGCACGATCCCGCCCTCACCCGCGCCCAGGGCAGCGGCGTCGCCCGCCCGCAGCCGCTGGATGCGGTCCTTGACGAAGTGCACGCCGACCTGCGCGTTGTCCCGGACGAAGGCCTTGGCGGCCTCCCGACCGCCGACCCGGGTGGCGTCGAACACCCCCAGCCACGGGTTGTCCCGCCCGGCCAGGATGTCGGCGATGAGCATCCCGGCCACCGTGCCGCCGGTCATGCCCCACTTCTTGAAGCCGGTGCCGACGAACACGTGCTTGGTCCGCGGGCACCTGCCGATGTAGGGCACCTGGTCGATCGTCACGTAGTCCTGGGCCGACCACCGGTGCTCCACCGACTCCAGGTCGAAGGTCTCTCGGGCCCAGGTCTCGAGCTCGCGGTAGCACGCCTCGGTGTCCTCGGCCTCCCCCGGCTTGTGGCCACCGCCGCCCAGCACCAGGCCGGGCGCGCCGCCCAGATCGACGGGTCGGACCGAGCGGCTGGGCGAGTCGACGGACAGGTACATGCCCTGGGGCTGCGGCCCCCGGCACCGGGCGCCGAGGGCGTAGGACCGCATGGGGTGCGACTTGGCGAAGAACCCGCCGATGTCCAGGAAGGGCAACAGCGTGGCCACCACCGCGTTCGCCGCGGAGACCTCGCCGTCCTCGGTCGTGACGACGACGCCGCCGTCGGCCTCGTCGATGTCCACCACCCGGGAGCGCTCGAAGACCAGCCCGCCGGCTGCCTCGATGGCGGTCACCAGGCCGAGCGCGTAGCGGCGCGGGTGGAAGTGGGCCTGGTCGTCGAACCGGACCGCCGCCTCCACTGCGTACGGCAGGTCCGTCTCGTCGGTCAGCGACGCCGGCAGGCCGAGCGAGCGGGCCGCGTCCGCCTCGTCCTCGATGGCCCCGCGCTGACCGGGGTCGAGCGTGTAGGTGAACGCCGGCGCCCGGGTCAGCTGGCAGTCGATGCCCAGCTCGTCGACCAGGCCGGCCACCTGCTCGATGGCCGCCTGGTTCGCTTCTCCGTAGGAGCGGGCGGCGCCCTCGCCCTTGCTCCGCACCAGCTGGGCGTAGGTCAGCGAGTGGAGCGAGGTGACCTTGGCGGTGGTGTAGCCGGTTGACCCGGCCGAGACGGCGGAGCCCTCCAGTACAACCACGCGAAGGCCCTGGCGCAGCAGCAGCAGGGCCGTCGTGAGCCCGGTGATGCCGGCGCCGACGACCACGGCGTCGGCCTCCCGCGTGCCGGCGAGGGGCGGACGGGACGTCGGCGAAGTCGTCGCCATCCACAGCGAGCGGTTCCGATCCAGAAGGGCCATTCGCCCTCCCTTCCCTGCTTCCGGCGAACTACGCCCGGCGGCCGAGCTACGAGGGCTCGGGATTCCAGGGTGTCGTCAGCTGGAAGTAGTTCCCGTCGGGGTCGGCGAAGGTGCACATCTGCATCCCGCCTCCGCCGGCGGGTTCGTACGGCTCGGCGACCACCTCGCCGCCCAGGTCCTTGATGCGCCGGAAGTCGCCACCCACGTCGTCTGTCGAGAAGTTGAACATGATCCGCCCCGGCTGCTCGCTCCTGCCCTTCACGTCGCTGTGCGGCCCGATGGCCAGGCTCCCGTCGCCGGCCTGGAAGCCGAACCAGCCGTTGGCCTCGTCACTCCAGTCGGGGTTCGGCGCGCCGAGAACCCCGGCGTAGAAGTCGGCCAACTTCTTGGGGTCTTCCGATCCCAGCATGATGTTGTTCAGGTTCAACGCCATCGCTCCTCCTCGGGGTCCGACCGGACAACGCCCGACGCTAGGCCAGGGCGGGCAGCGGGCGCGTCGCCTGGCGATCCGGCCTCACTGCGTCAGCGGCGGCTTGAATTCCACCTTCAGGAACAACTCCATCATGATCGCTTGATCTGCGGTATCACGGGTGATCCACGCAACTTCGCACCCCGCAACCCACTCGTTCACGCGGCCAACCGTTTCTGGAGTGACAGTTCAGTGTGAGCGCGCGTCACTAAGGTAGCTATGCCGTGCATCTCCGCAGCATTGCGCCGGAAGGCAGACCATAACAGGCCAGATTTTGTTCGCGAAGTGCATCCGCACAGACGCTTCCGTAGGCCGCCGATAGCAACGGCGCGCCAAACATACATACGTCGGCCGTCCCGGTAGATGACATAACGCCCCGCGCTCTCGGAACCTGCTCTGGCCTCATTGACGAAATGCGCCGTCGGCCTTGGAGTCCTCCACTCTGACGCTCCAGACATCAACGGGCTCCGGCGCGACACCACGAAGGCGCTGGAAGACGATCTCAGGTGTCAGGGTGACCGGGCGACGGGCGATCTGGAAGCTCGTCATCCTGCCATTCTAAATCGGCGGCCAGTGGGGCCGACTCGGTTCCGGATCGGATTCCATACCGCGCTGGCAGCAGCAGCCTTTGCTGGTCGGCGCTTGGTTCAGGCCAGCTCCAGAGCACACACTCGCTCGCAAGGAAAGCACCCTTCTGGCTTGCCATATCGAACACATGTTTGGTACAATGACTGCGTGCCCGAGGCGGCGTTGAGCGACGAGGAACTGGGCGCTCTGGAGGCCGAGATGGCCCAGGTGTGCGGGGTTCTCAACGTCGCCACCGGGCGGCTGGTGGCCCTGATCGCCAAGGCGCTCGCCACCGGGGCCTGGCAGCAGGGGGGCATCTGCTCGCCGGGGCACTGGGTGGCCTGGCAGTGCGGCCTGTCGTCTGCTCATGCCCGCTCGTTGGTGTCCAT
>DATLFQ010000193.1:0-22184 GCA_035540915.1 Acidimicrobiales bacterium | reverse complement strand
GCAGGTCTACGCCTTTGGCGTCCTCGAACGCGGATCAGCGGCCGAGGCCGACGACGCCAAGTCCGAGGCGCGCACCGTCGCCATCGCCGCGAGTCCCGGTGGGGACGGCTACTGGCTGGCGCACGGGGCCTTCCCGGTCGTCGAGATCAAGGACTCCGGGCCGGGCGTTGCGGCCCTGCAGCGTCGCCTGCGCGACCTCGGCTACTGGGTGGGCCCCCGTCGATGGCGTGTTCGGAAAGCTGCTCCAACAGGCGGTGTACGCCTTCCAGAAGTACGAGGGCCTGAAGGTGGACGGCCTGGTGGGCACGACGACCAGGCGCGCCCTGTCGGTCGCCTCCCGCCCGGTGTCGAGGAGCGGCGGCGGAGACCTCCTGGAGGTCGACAAGACCCGCCAGCTGCTCTTCGTGGTCCGAGGCGGCCGGACGGAGTGGGTGTTCAACACCTCGACCGGCACCGAGAAGCCGTACACCTTCGAGGGCCGCACCTACCTGGCCGACACGCCCGAGGGACGCTGGACGATCTTCCGGCAGATTGACGGCGTGCGGGTGTCCAACCTCGGCCGACTGGTGAGGCCCAAGTACTTCCACGAGGACGGCATCGCCGTCCACGGCTACTCCTTCGTCCCCCCCTACCCGGTCTCCCACGGGTGCGTGCGCCTGACCCTGCCTGCCATCGACTTCATCTGGGGAAACGAGCTGGCCCCTGTGGGGTCGGAGGTGTGGGTTTACGGCACGACGCCGACCGTATGAGGGTTGCCTCAGGGTGCGCGACGCCTGGGACCCTGGGGCTCACTCCCCCGCTGGGAACGCGGGCTACCGAGGTCCCGACTGTCCAAGTGGCCCTGAACCGCGTCTGGGCGCCCTCCGGCACATGCGGGCACGATCTGGATCCCTGGGCCGTTTCGCAGCCGCAGAAGGCGTCGTCGTCAGCGAGAATCACGCGTGCTGCAGCAGCTGTTCCCACCTCTCGATAGTGGGGACAGACCCGTCACAAGTGGCTGTGACCTGCCCTTCTTTGCAGCCCCAACGGGATTCGAACCCGTGCCGCCACCTTGAGAGGGTGGTGTCCTAGGCCACTAGACGATGGGGCCGAGCTGCCGGCGCCGAGCATACGCGCCGCTGCCGCGGTCACCGCCGGCGGCCGGAGGTTGTGAAGGAATCGGCGCCGCTGACGGGCCGATTCCGTCACAACCTCCGGCCGGTGCTCGGGGGGGAGGACTCGAACCCCCAATGACAGGGCCAGAACCTGTTGTGTTGCCGATTACACCACCCCCGAAGGGCGCCGCCCAGCGTACAGGCCACCCAGAGCGACGTCTGGTACCCGTTGGTCGATGCCGGCCATGCGGCGGAAGCCGAGGAGCCGGCCGGCGGCCATGGCGACGGTCTCCTTGGCGAGGTACGGGACCATCTCCAGGCCCGAGATGGGTGACGATGCGGTCGGCGACGTCCACGCGGTGAGGCCCAGTTCGTCGGCCATGGCGGCGATGCGGGCGGAGTGGAAACCGTCGGACACCAGCAGCACCTCGGTCATGCCACGGCGCTTCAGGAAGGCGGCCGCTGCGGCCAGCTGCTGCCAGCTGCTGCGGCCCGACACCTCACGCAGGATGGCGGACTCCGGCACGCCGTGGCGGGCCAGGTACTCGGCGGAGACGGCGGCCTCGGTCACCCGGTCGCCGGCCTGCTTGCCGCCCGTCACCACGACCCGCTCGGCCAGATCCCGCTGGTAGAGCTCGGCGGCGTGGTCGAGCCTGGCCCGCAGCACGGGAGAGGGTCGCCCGTCGTACTGCGCGGCCCCGAACACGACGATGGCCTCGACCGGACGGGCCTGGTCCCGGCGGGACGCCATGACCACCTGCACGAAGGTGACGCCCACGTACGCCAACAGGAGCGCCGCCACGACGGCCGCCACCTTCACCAGCACAAGGAGGCGCAGCATCGCCCTACGGCGGGCCCAGCCGTGCGAGCGCCGCCTGCAGCCGGGCCCGGGACCGCTCCCGCCCGACGACCTCCAGGGACTCGAACAGCGGCGGGCCCACGTCGCGACCGGTGACCGCCACGCGTACGGGGAACTGCGCCTTGCCCAGCGACAGGCCGTGCCCCTCGCCGATGGCCGCCGTGGCCCGGTGGAGCGCGTCGGCCGTCCACTCGCAGCCGCCGTAGGCCTGGTCGGCCTCGGCCAGGATCTCGCGGGCCGATGCGCCGCGCACCACCCGCTTGTCCCAGGCGCGCTGGTCGACGTCCGGCTCGTCCAGGAACACGAAGTCGACCATGGCCGGGACCTCGGCGAGGGTCGCCACCCGCTCCTGCACCAATGGGGCCAGGGCGGCGAACGCGGCCGGGTCGAACCGCTCGGCCGGCCAGGGCCCCCGGTCCAAAAAAGGCTGCGCGGCGGCGACGAAGTCGTCGACGGGCAGCGCCCGGATGTACTCGCCGTTGAAGTGGCGCAGCTTGCGCTCGTCGAAGAACGCCGGCGAGGGGTTGACGTCCTCGAGGCGGAAGGCGGCCACCAGCTCGGCCAGCGGGACGATCTCGCGGTCCCCAGGCGGCGACCATCCCAGCAGGGCCAGGTAGTTCACCATGGCCTCGGCCAGGTAGCCCTGGTCGCGGTAGTCCTCCAGCGCCACCTTGTCCCGCCGCTTGGACAGCTTCTGGCGCCGCTCGTTGACGATGAGGGGCACGTGGGCGAACACGGGCAGCGGCCGGTCGGTCAGCCGGCCGTGGAGCAGGACGTACTTCGGGGTCGTCGGCAGGTGCTCCTCGGCCCGCACCACGTGGCTGATGGCCATGTCGACGTCGTCCACCACGTTGGCCAGCACGAACAGGGCAGTGCCGTTTGCCCGCACGATCACGAAGTCCTCGATGGTGGCGTGCTCGAAGGTGGGCCGCCCCCGCACCAGGTCGACCACGGTGGTGGCACCCTCGTCGGGCGTGCGGAAGCGCAGCGCCCGGCCGGGGCCGGGCTCCAGGCCGCGGTCGCGGCAGTGGCCGTCGTAGCCGGGCGTCGCGTTGCCGGCGGTGCGGGCGTCGACCGCCTCCCGGGTGCAGTCGCAGGCGTAGGCGGCACCGGCCGCGTAGAGCTTGTCGGCCGCCTCGGCGTAGAGGTGGGCGCGCTGCGACTGGAAGTACGGGCCCTCGTCCCAGTCGAGGCCGAGCCATCGCATGGCCGACTGGATGCCCTCCACCCACTCCGGCCGGTTGCGCTCGGCGTCGGTGTCCTCGATGCGCAGGATGAAGGTGCCGCCCGCCCGGCGGGCCACCAGCCAGTTGAACAGCGCCGACCGGGCTCCGCCGACGTGGAACATGCCCGTGGGCGAGGGGGAGAACCGCAGGCGCACCGGGACGCCGGGGATCGCCGCCGCAGCCACGCCGCCACCGTACCCAGGGCGGACCGCTCGCGGCGGTACCTCAGCGGGGGTCGGCGAGCAGCGCCTCCATGGCCTCGTGCACAGCCGCCACCTGCCGGGCCGTCAGACGGCCCGCGAAACGCCGGCGGAACCGTGACCGTGCTCGAGGCGCCGCCGCCGGCCTCCTTCGACGAAGAGCACCTGCCCGGCGCCCGCAATCCCCGGCTCGACGAGCTCGACGCCCTGGCCCCGGTGCTGGTGCCTGACCTCGACACCCGGGTGGTCACCTACAACGCCGACTGCTTCAACTCGGCCGTCGCGGCCGACCGCCTTCGGGCGCTGGGCTACACCGACGTCCGCAAGTACGCCGGCGGCAAGCAGGAGTGGATCGAGGCCGGCCTGCCGGTTGTGGCGGCCCCGTCGTAGCTAGGCCACGCTGCCGGCTCGCGACCAGGCGGCGAAGGCGTTCTTCCCGTCGCCCATGGCCGGCTTCAGTTCGGGGAAGTGGCGCTGCAGGACGGTCCGCATCGAGTTGTCCTCGATCCACTTCAGCCCGGCCTTGGTGTAGACCTCGGCCCGGAAGTCGTTGGTGAAGAACCGGTCGCTGTTGAGCCGGCGCGAGGCCATGAGGACGAAGATGCGGAACGCCGTGTCACTGAAGGCGAAGCCCTTCGGGCGGCGCTCCGCGTACATGCCGGCCATGAGGTCCACGCGCTCGATGTCGCCGTAGACCTCCTCAAGTTCCCGGGCCCAGACCGGGTTGTCGGTCAGGTCCGCGAAAGTCCTCGCCGGCTTGAGGTGCAGCAGCCGGCGGAACTCGTTGTAGCGGGGCACCCCCTGCTCGCGCGCCCGCAGCACGTCGACGGCGGCCAGGTCCATGACCTGGCCGTCGGGCCGCTCGAACTCCTGCAGGAAGCGGGGGAAGTTGTGCAGGGTCACAAGCCCGGGGTGCAACGTCCCGAACGAGTAGAACAGGTCCGCCATGCCGATGCGGCTCTGGACCTCCAGCGCGGCGGGCCCCGACAGGCTGCGCAAGGTGGCGTCCTCCAGGAGGTGGTCGTCGACCAGGGAGCGCAGGCTGTAGTCGTCGGGGACCAGCGGGTGCATCCGGTAGACCGCCACGAACTCCTCTGTGAGGGCATAGGGGATGCCGTAGTGGTTCGTCGGCGAGCCGGGGATGCCGCTGATCACCTCGCTCTTGCCGAGCCGGCCGACCAGCCGGTGAACCCGCTCGCCGGCGATCCCCCACCAGTTGATGCGCATGGCCCAGCGGGTGGTGGGGTGGCTGATCACCGTCGGCGTCCAGTCCACGGTGTGGATCTTGGCGATGAGGGCGGCGTTGACCAGCCGGGCCACCCGGAACAGCTCGTCGTCGTCGCCGGCCATGTCCGGGTAGGTCGACGCCAGCATGTCGCAGATCGCGTTGTGCTCCCGGGCGAAGAGCGTCTGGAGCATGACCAGCCCCAGCCAGAAGCCCGGGATCATGGCCGGGCTCTCGGGCCCGGTCGGGAAGGGGATGAGGCCGTCGGGGGTGAGGTGGACCTTGCCCCCCGACTCGGTGCGGATCAGTTCCTGGTCGAAGCTGTTGTCGCCGTAGATGCTGGAGGCGTCCCACCAGTGCGAGTGGACGTTGACGTAGGTGGGCGGCAGGCTGCTCCCCGGCGGGCAGGTGGGGTCGAGGTTCGTCTTCGGCACGACCATGGGCCGCTCCGCCCAGTCGTCGTCGTCGTCCAGCGGCAGCTCGAACGACCGCTCCTTGGTGCCCTCCCCGTGGCTGAACCAGTCGCGGATCATGAACTGCAGCCACGATGCGACCAGGGCGTTGGCGCCGGTGGCGGCGTTCAGCTGGGAGCGGGTCATCAGGACCCGGCTCACCTGGCGGGGGTTGGGCTCGAGCAGGTCGGGCAACGGCTCGGGCGCCGTACTGGGGGTGCCGACGTTGCGCCCGAAGCGGGCGCCGCTGCGGCCCATGGCCGGCTGGCCGAGGTCGTTGTGGCTCCCGTCGGCGCTGCGGCCCCGCTGCAGCGCCGGCGTGAGCGGTGGGACGGGCGGCGCGTTCACCGACGGATGGGCGCTGGTGTCGTGCAGGTTCTCCTTGCGCAGCAAGTCCCGGACGCCGATGAGGACCAGGATGCCGGCCAGCCGGGGCAGCCGGTGCCACCCGACCCGCCGGTCCACCGCTGTCGCCACCTTGTCGTAGGTGATCCAGAACCTCGACTGGTGATAGGTCGACCTGCCCGTCGTGCTGGCCACGTCGGCACCTCCCCGGAGCGCTTTGCCGGGCACGCTAGCTTCGCCGGGTTTAGCCCGCTGAGGCGGGTGCGCCGTGACGCCGGGCAGCCCTACTCGAGGAGGTCGCGCAGCCGCTCGACCAGGGCGGCGTGATCGGCCCGGACGCGGGCCAGCTCGGCCCGCAGCTCCTCCACCGCCTCCTCGACGTCGTGCAGCCGGTCGGCCCGCCCGGCCGCGGAGGCGCCGCCGACCGGCGCGGCGGTGGCCGCGCCGGCCACGTCGTCGGGCGAGGGTGGGCCGGCCAGCAGGTGGGCCCAGCGGGGCTCCTTCTGGCCCGGACCGCGGTCGAGCTGCAGGGCCAGCGGCTCGGCGCGGGCGGCGAGGCGGGCGAGGGTCGCCTCCAGGTCCGTGCCCTCGCCCTCGCCGCCGAACGCGTGCAGCCGCGCCGTCCGGGCCCGAAGATCGGCCACCGTCTGGGGACCCCGCACCAGGAGCATGGCGAGGACCGCCCGCTCGGCCGCATCCAGGTCGAGCCGCTCGTCCAGCACCTGGCGGTAACGATCGGCCCGGTTGGAGCGGCTGTACACGACCCGCACCAGCCCCGACGCCCGCAGGTTCTCGATGGCGTTGCTGACGGTCGGCTCCTCGTAGCGGACCACCGGGTGGCGGTTCGTCGACTGGTTGCAGGCGGCCAGGAGCCCGTTCATCGTCAGCGGGTACACGTCCGGCGTGGCCAGTTCCTTCTCCAGCAGGCAGCCGACCACCCGCACCTGGACCGGCGTCAGCTCCGGGAGGGCCATCGGACCGGCAGCGTAGGGTGGCGACGTGCTGCTGGCCCAGTGCGCCGACCCGGCCAACTGCGACATCCCCCGGGCGCTGCCCTGGTATTTCGCCCTCGCCATGTTCGCCGTGTGGGTGGCCATGGTGGCCGGCATCGTGGTCCTCGTCTACCTGCTACTGCGCGCACGCGCCGGGCGCCGCCCCCGCCGCCGGCTCAGCGACAGCACCGAGGTCGTCCCCGCCCGCCGTCTCGAGTAGATAGCGGGCCGATTCGGCCCGCTATCTACTCGAGACAGAGGCCAGGTGCGCCAACAGGAGCGTGGTCAGGGCGTCGGGGGCGTCCTCGGGGATCCAGTGGCCGACGCCGGCCAGGACCTCGAAGCGGTAGGGGCCGGTGACGTGGGCGGCGCAGGCGTCGGCGGCTGCCCGGCCGATGGCCACGTCGCCGTCTCCCCAGACGAACAGCGCGGGCACGGTGGCCGGCGGCAGCCCGGCCGCATCCTCCATCGAGGCGGCCCGGTACCAGTTCAGGGCCGCGGTCAGGGCGCCCGGCTGGACGAGCACCTCCACGTACTCGTCGACCGCGCTGCGGTCGCCCAGCCCGGCGGCCGCGAACAGCGCTCGCAGGCCGGCGCCCCCGCCGGCCAGCAGGGCGGCGTCGGCCAGGCCCGGTCGCCGGAACGCCGCCACGTAGGCCGACCGCCGTTGCTGGTCGGCGTCGTCCCGCAGGGCGGCCGCGAGGGCGGCCGGGTGGGGCACCGACACGGCGGCCACGGAGCGGACTCGGTCGGGACGGGCGACGGCCGCGGCCCAGGCGACGACCGCGCCCCAGTCGTGGCCGACGACGTCGAACGTCGCCGCGCCGAGGGCGTCGGCGACGGTGGCCACGTCGGCGACCAGGTGGGCGGCGGCGTAGTCCTCCACCGCCGGCGGCCGGGCGCCGGGCGCATAGCCCCGCTGGTCGAAGGCGACGGCCCGGTACCCGGCCGCCCCCAGGGCGACCACCTGGTGGCGCCACTGGAGCGACGTCTGCGGGAAGCCGTGGAGCAGCAGCACCAGCGGCCCGTCCGGCGGGCCGGCGGCCCGGGCCGGGAAGGTGAACGGGCCGGCGACGACCTCGACCCGCTCCGTCGTCAGCGGATCACCCGAACCGGTGTGCATATCGCGCGCCCTGGCGCGCGATATGGCACCAAGTTCGCAGGGTCACCCGACGAGGAGGCTGCGCCAGTCGGCCAGCTGGGCGCGGACGGCGACGGGGGTGGAGCGCAGGGTGGACTCCAGGACCTTGTCGGCGATGCGGCGCTGGTCCCAGTAGTGGTGGGCGGCGGAGCGGAAGAGCGGGGCGCGGTACTCGATCAGGTCGTCGGGGGCGTCGCCCAGGAACCCCCACAGCGTGAAGGCCAGGTCGAGGTCGTGGACGACCGGGGCCCGGCGGAACAGCGACGCCCGGCGCAGCCCGACGCCCAGGCACCCGGCGACCGCGTCCTCGACGTGCTCGCCGGGCGCCAGCTGCAGGCGGTCCTCGAACCGCTTGGCCAGCGTCAGCCCGTAGCCCTGGTCGGGACCGGGCGTGCCGCGCCGGCGCCCGAGGTGCTCGTCCACCTCGGTGATCTCGGCCGGGCGGTCCTGGCGCCAGCCGCCGTGGGGTGGCAGACGGTCCGACGGGCGGACGCGGTCGGCCGGCGTCAGGGGTACGTACTCCGGCTGGGCCATCAGGTTCTCTCCTGGTCGTGGGCGTGCAGCAGGCCGTAGACGATGCTGTCGGCCAGCGCCTGCCACGACGCCTCGATGATGTTCTCCGACACGCCGATGGTGCTCCAGGACCGCTCGCCGTCGGTGGTGTCCACCAGGACCCGGGTGACCGCACCGGTGCCCCGTGACGTGTCGAGCACCCGCACCTTGTAGTCGGTCAGGTGCAGCTGGGCCAGGGACGGGAAGTGCGGCCCGACGGCCTTGCGCAGCGCGCCGTCCAAGGCGTTGACCGGCCCGTTCCCCTCGGCGGTCGCCACCAGGCGCTCGTCCCCCACGTGCACCTTGATGGTCGCCTCGGTGACGAAGCCGCCGTCCTCGCGCTGCTCGGTGATGACCCGGAACGACTCCAGCCGGAAGAAGCCCTGCTTCCACCCGCCCGCTCCGCGCATCAGCAGCTCCAGCGACCCGTCCGCCACCTCGAAGTGGTAGCCCCGGTGCTCCAGGTCCTTGAGCCGGTCGAGGACGTCGACCACGGCGGCCGACTCCAAATCCAGCCCCAGCTCCTCGGCCTTCAACTGGACGGTGGAGCGACCCGCCAGCTCGCTGACCACGAAGCGGGTGCCGTTGCCGACGGTGTCGGGCGGTACGTGCTCGTACAGGTCCGGGCCGCGGGCGATGGCCGACGCGTGGACGCCCGCCTTGTGGGTGAACGCCGACTGGCCCACGTAGGGCTGTTGGGGATGCGGCGCCACGTTGACCAGCTCGGCGATGTGGTGGGCCACCGGGGTGAGGCGCTCCAACCGCTCCGGGGCGATCGTCCGCACCCGCAGCTTGAGGGACAGGTTCGGGATGGCGGCGCACAGGTCGGCGTTGCCCGTGCGCTCGCCGTAGCCGTTGATGCAGCCCTGCACGTGGGTGGCGCCGGCCCGCACGCCGGTGATGGTGTTCGCCACCCCGCAGCCGCCGTCGTTGTGGAAGTGCAGCCCGATCTCGGCCGAGACCTGCGGCCGCACGGCGGCGACGATCTCCTCCACCTCGTGGGGCAGCGTGCCGCCGTTGGTGTCGCACAGGACCAGCGTCCGGGCTCCGGCCCCTTCGGCCGCCCGCAGCACCGACAGGGCGAAGGCCGGGTCGGACTTGTAGCCGTCGAAGAAGTGCTCGGCGTCGAAGAACACCTCCAGGCCCGACGAGCGAAGGAAGGCCACCGAGTCGCGGGCCATCGCCACGCCCTCGTCGAGATCGGTGCGCAGGGCCTCGGTCACGTGGCGGTCCCACGACTTGCCGAAGATGCACACCGCCGGCGTGCCGGCCGCCACCAGGTTGCGCAGCACCTCGTCCCGGTGCGCCGGGGTGGCCGGCCGCCGGGTCGAGCCGAAGGCCACCAGCGTCGCGGTCGACAGCTTCAGCTCCGTCGGCGCCCGCCGGAAGAACTCCTCGTCCTTGGGATTGGCCCCCGGCCATCCCCCCTCGATGTAGGCCACGCCCAGGTGGTCCAGCTGCGCCGCCACCCGCAGCTTGTCGTCGACGGTGAGCGACAGGCCCTCCTGCTGGCTGCCGTCGCGCAGGGTCGTGTCGTAGATGTCGACGGCCGCCGGGAGCGCGGGGAGAGCGGCGTGGCCGTGGCTACCCGACATGCTCGAGCCAGTCCTTGTAGCGGTCGACCTCGCCGCGCACCGTGGCGAAGAACACGTCCTGGATCTGGCGGGTGATGGGACCCGGGTCGCCGATCACGCGGTCGTCGACCGACCGGATGGGCACCACCTCGGCAGCGGTGCCGGAAAGGAAGGCCTCGTCGGCGGTGTAGAGGTCGCTGCGCAGGAGGTTGCCGACCTCGCACTCGAAGCCGAGGTCGCGGGCGATGGTCATCACCGAGTCCTGGGTGATGCCCTCCAGGGCGCCCGCGCTGGTCGGGGGGGTGATGATGCGGCCGCGCTTGACGATGAAGATGTTCTCGCCGGTGCACTCGCTGACATAGCCCTGCGGCGACAGCAGGATGGCCTCGTCGTAGCCGGCCTTGAGCGCCTCGACCTTGGCCATGGACGAGTTGATGTACATGCCGGTGCCCTTGGCCGCCGGGGGCATCGCGTTGGGGTCGTGGCGCTGCCAGGAGCTGATCTTCATCCGCACGCCGTTGGCCACGCCGTCGTCGCCCAGATAGCTCCCCCAGGGCCACACCGCGATGGCCACGCTGACCGGGCACGGCAGCGGGTTGAGACCCATCTCGCCGTAGCCCAGGAAGGCGATCGGCCGGATGTAGATGGACTCGGTCAGCCCGCTGGCCCGGATGGTCTCCTTGGTGGCCGCCACCAGCTCCTCGGGCGAGAACGGGATGTCGAGCAGGAAGATG
Source organism: Acidimicrobiales bacterium (assembly GCA_035540915.1). GTDB lineage: Bacteria > Actinomycetota > Acidimicrobiia > Acidimicrobiales > DATLFQ01. The sequence continues at coordinate 11,790 of DATLFQ010000193.1, read as the reverse complement.
CGGGCGCTGTTGAACAGCCGCTCGATGTGCTCGGTCAGGCGGAAGACCGCCGGGCCCTGGGCCGTCCCGTAGGCCCGGATGCCCTCGAACACGCCGCACCCGTAGTGGAGCGAGTGGGTCAGGACGTGGACCTTGGCGTCGTCCCAGTCCACCAGGCGACCGTCCATCCAGATCTTGTCGACCTTCTGAAGCGGCACGATCTACACCCTTTCTGCGACGGCGTCGCCCAGCTGCGATGTCGTCCCCGAGAGCGAGGCCGCCTCGGTGACGGCTTTGGTGATGCGGGCGGCGGCCTCCGCCTCGCCCAGGAACTCGAGCATCATGGCCGCCGACCGGATGGCGGCCAGGGGGTTGGCCCGGCCCGTCCCGACGATGTCGGGGGCCGAGCCGTGGACCGGCTCGAACAGCGACGGCCCCGTCCGGGCCGGGTTCAGGTTGGCGGAGGCGGCCAGCCCGATGCCGCCGGCCAGCGCACCGCCCAGGTCCGTCAGGATGTCGCCGAACAGGTTGTCCGTCACGACCACGTCGTAGCGCTCCGGCCGCTCCACCAGGTGGACGCAGGCGGCGTCCACGTGGTCGTAGGCCGTCGCCACGTCGGGGTAGTCGGCGGCCACCTCGGTGCAGGCCCGCTGCCACAGGTCGCCGGCGTAGGTGAGGACGTTGGTCTTGTGCACCAGGGTGAGATGGCGCCGAGACCGGCCCGAGGCCAACTCGAAGGCGAAGCGCAGGCATCGCTCGACACCGTGGCGGGTGTTGACCGAGCCCTGGGTGGCCACCTCGTGCGGGGTCCGCCGGCGCAGCACGCCGCCCTCGCCGGTGTAACTGCCCTCGGTGTTCTCCCGGACGACGGTGCAGTCCAGCCGGCCGCCCTCCATGGGGCGCAGGTTCACGTACAGGTCCAGCTCGAAGCGCAGGCGCAGCAGCAGGCCCCGCTCCACCACCCCGGGCGGAACGTCGGGCGTGCCGACCGCCCCGAGCAGGATGGCGTCGACGCCGGCCAGCTCGGCCAGCACCGTGTCGGGCAGCACCTCGCCGGTCCGCAGGTAGCGTGCCCCGCCCAGGTCGTAGGCGGCCGTGTCCAGGCGGACGCCCGCCGCGGCGACCACCTTGAGCGCCTCGGCCACCACCTCGGGGCCGATGCCGTCGCCGCCGATGACGGCGACCGAGTGGGTCATGTTCGGGGAGCTCCTGCGTCGAGAACGGTCCGGGAAATGAAAAGACCGCCCACACAGGTGGACGGTCGAGGAGCGCACGCCAGCCACCGGCGTGCGCTACTGAATGGCGGCTACCGGCGTGGACGGCACTGGCGGAAGTGTAGGCGCCGCCCGGGGGTGGCGCTACTAGGCGGATAACTTCGGGCGCCGCGCCGGGCGGCCGGCGCGTCACGGCCGGGGGGGCATCGTGCGGGTACTGGTGGCGACGACGGCGGGGGCGGGCCACCTCGGGCCCATGCTCCCGTTCGCACGCGCGCTCCGTGATGCCGGCCACGAGGTGGACGTGGCCGCGCCCGAGTGCTTCGCCGGCGCCGTCGAGCGGTCGGGCTTCCCCCACCGTCCCTTCCCGGACGTGCCGCCCGTCGACCTGGAGGCCGTCTTCCGCCGGCTGCCGGCCCTGCCCGCGGGCGAGGCGCGGTCCACGATCATCACCGAGGTGTTCGGCCGGCTCGACACCGGCGCCGCTCTTCCCGGCATGGAGGCGATGGTGGCCGCCCGGCCGCCGGACCTGGTCCTGCGGGAGCCCTGCGAGCTGTCCTCCTACCTGGTGGCCGAGGCGGCCGGCATCCCCCACGCACAGGTGGCGATCGGGCTGGCGTGGTTCCACCACATGGCCACCGACCTCTGGGAGGAGCCGCTCGTCGAGCTGGGCGCGACGTCCGGCCTCGCCGGGCTGCGGTCGGCACCGCAGGTCTCGCTGGTGCCGCCGTCGTTCGAGGATCCGGACCAACCAGCCCGCGAGGGGACGGCTCGGTTTCGCGACGGCATCGTCGCACCCTCGGGGGCCTCGCTCCCCGACTGGTGGGCCGTGGCCGACGATCCGCTGGTCTACGTGACGTTCGGCTCGGTGGCAGCCGGCCTCGGCCTGTTCCCGAGCCTGTACGTCGAGGTGGTGACCGCGCTGGCCGGCCTTCCGGCCCGCGTCCTGCTCACCGTCGGCGACCGGGCCGACCCGGCCGAGTTGGGCCCTCTCCCGGGCAACGTCCACGTGGAGCGCTGGTGGCCGCAGGACCAGGTCATGGGCGCGGCCCGGGCCATGATCGGCCACGGTGGCTTCGGAACGACGCTGGCCGGCCTGGCGGCCGGGGTGCCGATGGTGGTGCTGCCGCTGTTCGCCGACCAGCCCGAGAACGCCGCCCGCGTGCACGCCCTGGGGGCCGGCATCGCGCTGGAAGGCGGGCCGGGGGCGGTCGGCGGCCTGGCCGCCGCGCTCGAGCGGGTGCTGGCCGACGAGTCGTTCAGGGCGTGCGCCGGTCGCGTCGCCGCCGAAGTCGCTGCGCTCCCCCCGGCTACGGACGCGGTGCCGATGCTGGAGGCACTGGCCGGGCGGTGAGGCGACGGAGCCGACATGGTCGCCGACGCGGGCCGTTAGCCTCGCGCCATGAGCGAGACCATCCTGTCGCGTGAGGCGCACGACCGGCTTCGCACCGAGCTCGACGACCTGACCACCCGCGGCCGCGTCGACATCGCCCGGGCCATCGAAGCGGCCCGCGAGCTGGGCGACCTGTCGGAGAACGGCGACTACCACGCGGCCAAGGACGCCCAGGGGAAGATGGAGGCCCGCATACGCCAGCTGGAGGCCCTGCTGGCCGCGGCGACCATCGTCGACGGCGGCCCGGCGCCGGGCGGCACCGTCGCCGCCGGCTCGGTCGTCGGCCTGCGCTACGAGGGCGACGACGACATCGAGCGCTACCTGCTGGGCTCCATCGAGGAACGCCGGCCCGGGGTCGCCATCGTGTCGCCCGGGTCACCGCTGGGCCAGGCCCTCCTCGGCCACCGCCCCGGGGACGTGGTCGAGTACGAGGCGCCGAGCGGCATGTTGAAGGTGGAGATCGTCGAGGTCGGCGCCTGACCGGGCGCCTGCTCGGCGACCGCTCCAGCTGCGCCGTCGTGGGCGCTGCGGGCACCCTCGAGTGGTGGTGCCCGCTCGACTTCGGCGCCACCCCCCTCTTCACCCGCCGGCGTGATCCCCGGGGTCGCGCCCTGCGGGTGGGACCCGCCGGCGCGCCGCCGGCCGGGGAGCAGGCCTGGGCGCGCGACGGCGTCGTCCTGCGCACGCTCCTCCCGGCCCCCGAGGGGGTGGCCGAGCTGGTCGACTTCCTGCCCTGGGCCGGGCCGGGCGTCCTGCCCACCGGGCGGATCGTGCGCATCGCCACGGTGCTCTCGGGCGTGGTGGACCTGGCCGTCGAGGTTCTGGGCGGCGGGCCCGACGTCGTGTTCTCCTCGGGCCTGGGCATCGGCGGGGCGGTGATCTCGACGGGGCTCCCGGTGATGGACGGCGTCGCTGGCGCCCGACTGCAGGCCGGGGACCGGGTGGTGGTGACTGTCGATCCACCGGGCCGGCGGGGTGAGCCGCTGTCGGTCGAGGCAGCCGAGGACCTGCGCCAGCGGACCGAGGGTGCGTGGCGGGCCCACCTGGCCCAACTGGCCTTCGACGGCTTCCACGCCGAGCGGGCCCGGCGGAGCCTGCTGACGCTGGCCACGTTGACGCAGGCGTCGACCGGCGCGCTGGTGCGCTCCCCCGTGGAACCGGTGTGCCGGCTGCTCGACGTCGCCCGGGCGGCCGCCCTGGAGGCCGACCTCGGGCTGTTCGACGAGGCCGCGCTCCGCCGGCGTTGGCTGTCGGAGGTCCTGGAGGACGGCGAGCCGCCCCTGCCGGCGGCCTCCGACCTCGACGGCGACCCGGTCGAGGGCGACGACGGCGTGCCGCGCGCCTCGTTGGCCGCCTACGTCGCCCTGGTGGACGCCGTCCGGCCCGACCGCCGCGGCGGCGAGCCCGCCGGTCCGGCGCTGTGGGACGGCCTCTACCGGGTGGGAGATTGGCTGGCCGGGGACTGGGCCGAGGCCTCGACGGTGCCCGACGACCTGGCCGCCTGGTACGTGCTCGACCGGCTGGCCACCTGGGAGGCGGCGGAGGACCCGCTCAGCCCGGAAGCGCTGGCCTGGCGCCGAGCGGCGGCGCGGCTCGAGGAGTGGCTGCCCGAGGGGTTCCCGGAGGCGCCCGCCGAGCCGGCGCTCCTGCGGGCTGCCTGGCTGGGGCCCTGGGCCGGCACCCCCGACCCGGCCGGGCGGCTGGTCCAGCGGGTCCTCGACCACTGGGCCGACGACGACGGCGCCAACGAGCCGGCGGCCGCTGCGCCGCGGTTCGCGGCCGTGGAGGCCCTGTCCGCCCTGGGCCGATGGGACGAGGCCCACGCCCGCATGGAGGCCGTCCTGGCCGATCCGGCCGCCGACGACCTGTCGGCCGCCACCCAGCTGTCCCTCGTCGCCGCCGCCGTCGCCCTGTCCGCCGGGCCGCGCTGAGCCGGCGTCGCGGACTGTGCAGGCGACCGGTGCGGCTACCGGCCGCCGTGGCGGCCAGAACGGCGCGCAGGATCTGGCGCCGAACTACATGCGCCTTCCGAGGCCGTGTTCTCCGACCTTCCAGAGCCGAACGCGCAGGTAGTTGGCGCCGGTCCCTAGAGCTCGATCGCCTCGTGGACGCCGCTGACGGTGAGGCCGGGCTGGTCACCCCCGCCGACGACGTGGAGGCGGCCGTCGAGGGCCATCACGGCCAGGCCGTGGCGCGGGCGGGCCAGGTCGGCCGCCGCCGCCCACCGCCCGTCACGGAGGCACTCCACCGGGGCGATGGTGCCGGCCGCCTCCTCGCCGCCGGCCACGCAGACGGTCCCGTCTACCGCGTCGGCACCGATGCCGCCCCGGGAGCGAACCAGCTCGGGCTCGCGCCGCCAGGCCCGGTCGGCCGCCGGGTCGAGCGACTCCACGACCGTGAAGTTCCCCTCCGTCCCGGTGCGGCCGGCGATGGCGTACACCCGCCCGCCGGCCGAGGCGGCCGCCAGGTGCTCCCGGGGCCGGTCCAGGGCCGGGCCGGGCCGCCAGGTGCGCGCGCCCGGGTCGTAGATCGTCGTCGTGGCCAGCGGGGTGCCGCCCGACTCACCGCCGGTCACCACCAGCACGCCGCGGGCGACCGCGGCGGCGTGGGCGCCGCGGGGAGAGGGCATCGCCGGCTCGTCGCGCCAGGCCGCCTCCCCTTCGCCCAGGCTGGCCACGAGCGCCTGGGGCACCCACGCCTCGCCCGGTCCGTTGGTGTAGCCGCCGACCAGGAAGAGCCGTTCTCCCACAACGGCCATCGCACTGTGGTGCAGCGGCTTCGGCAGGCGGGGGCCGGCCACCCAGCGGTTGCCCGACGGGCTCCACAGGTGGAACTGGTCGCTGGCCCCGCCGTCGGGGGTGAGGCCGCCGCCCACCGCCAGGCGCCCGCGCCAGGCCACCCCGGAGACCTCGGTGCGGGGGACGGGCAGCTCGGCCAGCGCGCCGAGGTCGGCTGCGCTGGTGGCCGTCGTCCCGGTCCCACGCGATGGCGCGGTCGGGGCCGGCGCCTCGTCCTCCGAGCAGCCGGCCAGGGCGAGGGTGACGGCCAGCAGCACGGCGGAACGGCGCACAGCCCATCCTCGCCTACCCTCGACCGCAGTGTCAGGCACCCCGCCGCTCCCGCCCGGGCGCCCGCTGGGGCTGCCGGGCCGGGGTACCACCTTCGTCCGGGAGGTCGTCGGGCCGCCGGGCGCCGCCTGCCTGCTGTTGCTCCACGGATGGACCGTGACGGCCGACCTCAACTGGTTCGCCTGCTACGAGGGCCTGGGCCGGCGCTTTCGCGTGGTGGCCATGGACCACCGGGGCCACGGGCGAGGCATCCGGAGCTGGCGCCCGTTCCGCCTCGAGGACTGTGCCGACGACGCCGCCGCTGTCGCTGCCGAGCTGGGCCTCGGCGCCGTCATCCCCGTCGGCTACTCGATGGGGGGCCTCGTCGCCCAGCTCCTCTGGCAGCGCCACCGGGATGTGGTGGCCGGGCTGGTCCTGTCCGCCACCGCTCGCAGCCTGTCGGGCACCAGCGGCAACGACCGGGTCTACTTCAACAGCCTCCTGGGCTTGTCGGTGGCGTCGCGGTTCGCGCCCCCGGCCGTCCGGCGCCACCTCGCCAGCAGCTTTGCGCGCCGTCGCCTGGAGGGCACGCCGCTGGCCGAATGGGGCGTCGAGGAGCTGGGCCGCAACGAGCCCTCGGCCGTGCTGGAGGCGGGGTGGGCCCTCGGCCAGTTCCGGTCCCACGACTGGATCGGAGAGGTCGACGTCCCCACCGCCGTGGTGGTCACCACCCGCGACCAGGTCGTCAGCCCGGCCCGCCAGCGGCGCCTGGCCGACGCCATCCCCGGCGCCCGCGTGTTCGAGGCGGCGGGCGACCACGGCGCCTGCGTCACCGAGGCCGCTGCCTACGTCCCCGTCCTGGCCGAGGCGTGTGGCGACGTGGCCCGGCGGGCCGGCCTGGTACCTGTTGATCGGTCCCAATAGACATGATATGCAGTCCTCGTGGTCCGACCTGGGCCTTTCGTCCTGTGCCTGACGCTCCTCGCCGGCGCCTGCTCCGGCGGCGGTGACGACCCCGACCCGAGCGCCACGCCTCCCAGGCCGTCGTCGACCGCCACGCCGGCCCCGTCGCCGTCGACCACGGCCCCGGCTGACCCGTTCGCCATCCCCGAGGTCATCGACGCCGCCTACGTGAACCGCGTCCTCGCCGCCTTGTATGCGATCCACGGGGATGCAGTGCGGGATGTACTACGGACGAGAACTGTCGACCCACGAAGCTCCAAGCTCAGCGATGTCTACGCCGAGCCACAACTTAGCCGTGAGTTCGAGGGCTTGATCCGGTTGCTACAGAGTGATCCAAACCAGTTTCGAGACTCGCCAGGCAACCGCCGGGTCACAGTTGTATCACTTGAAATTGCGACACCTCGCTGCATCGTGGCGACTGTTGAGGCGGACTTTAGCGAGGTTGTCGTCGTGCCTCCGAGTGACGATCCATCGTCTAGAGACCTTGTCGCCCTCATGCCCGCCCCGCCCACGGGCGGACGTGTTACCCAGAATCCAACGCCATGGATGGTCGCGCTTGCGCGCGTCATAAATCCCGATGAATCGCCATTGGAGAAGGCGCCGTGTCGATAACCATCCCGATGGTGATCGCCTTGCTGGTTCTCTCATCGGCATCGCCAGCCGAGGGCGAGGCAGACGACGGGTGCATTCCAGTCAAAGCTCCTGACGGCACAACATTCGTGTCTTGTAAGGCGGCACACTCCTTCGAGACGAGCGTCGTTACCCCTCTGCGACCCGTTCGCCGGTCGCTCAAGCCGCGGCCGGTTATGACACGTATCCCAGTGGTGGTCGACATGCCCGGCGTGGGGATCTGCCGGCAACGCGGAGCGGCCGTCCCACGGGCTGACTATGACGCAGAGCCGCAGTACGCCGCCTGGGAGCGAATCATCGCGACGACGCCCCCCTGCCCCCGTGCCGCCTCCGAGCCCGCCCTTGACCCCGAGGCGGTGGTCATCGAGGTCCTGGAGGAGTTTCCGCTCCCTGCGCCGAGGCCGTACATCGCGCCGGGGCGGGCCATCACCGGATTGCGGGCATACCTGGAGCCGAACCTGGAGGTCGAGCTGGTCGACGGGAGGGCCACCTACACGGGGACGCGGTCGACACCGCTGGGCGAGGTGGCGATCCGGGCAACCGGCACCTACATGGTCGACTGGGGCGACGAGCGCACGGGGCCGCACGTCGGGCCGGGCGGGCCGTGGCCGGACGGCAACATCAGCCATGTGTGGACGGACATGGGCACCTACGACGTGGTCGTGAGCGTCGAATGGGACGTGGCCTGGCGGATGGGCGCCGAGTCGGGCCGGCTGACCGCGCCGACCGAGGCGGCGATCGTTGGCTTCCCCGTCAACCAGGTGCAGGCGGTCCTGCACTACTGAGGCTGTCTTGGAAACGCTCCGCCGAGAGCGCCGTTTCCGTGACGAGTTCCGAGCGCCCGGGCCCGCACCAGGTTGGCGGTCGCCCGGTAGGCCATCCAGGCGAGGAGACCGCCCCACAGCCCGACCAGGCCCAGTCGGGGCCACGCCGCCACGGCCAGACCGACCGGGGCGAACAGGGCGAGGCCGCCGAGCAGGCTCCACTGCAGGAAGCCGAAGTCGGCGGCGCCGGCCAGCACGCCGTCGAGCACGAAGGCGATCGCCGACGGGACCTGCGCCACCGCCACCACCACCAGCGCGGCAGTGGCCCGGTCGGCGACCGCGGCGTCTGCGGTGAAGAGGTGGGGCAGCGCGCCCGACACCGCCAGCGTCCCGGCGCCCAGCACGACGCCCACCGCCACTCCCACACGGACCAGGCGCTCGCCGACCACCCGGGCACCGACCCCGTCGCCGGCACCCAGGGCCGTGGCCACCAGGATCTGGCCCGGGACGGCCAGTGCGTCGAGCACCATGGCCAGGAAGAGGTGGATCTGGAGGGCGATGTGGTGGCCGGCCAGGGCGACGGTGCCCAGCCGGGCGGCCACCGACGTCGCCAGGGCCACCGTGGCCAGGAGGGCGGCGGTCCGCACGAACAGCCGCCGCCCAGCCGACAGCAGCAGGCCCAGCTCGGCGCGGTCGGCGGCGCCGCCGGCGCCGGTGGCGACGATGCCCCGCCGCAGCAGACGAAGGAACCACCCGGCGGCCAGCCCCTGTGCGGCCACGGTGCTCCAGGCGGAGCCGGCCACGCCGAGGTCGAAGCCGTAGACCATGGCCAGCTCGAGCACCACGTTCACGGCGTTGGCGACCACCACCACCACGAGCGGCGTGCGCGTGTCGGCCAGGCCCCGCAGGTAGCCGTTGCCGACCAGTGCCACCAGGACGGCCGGGATGCCGACGGCGCTGATGCGCAGGTATGTCACCGCCGCGTCGAGGACGGCGCCGTCGCCCCCCAGCAACGACGCCAGTGGGCGGGCCAGCAGCGCCACTGCGGCGGCCAGCGGCACCCCGATGGCGATGCTCAGCCACAGGCCCTGGACCGCCACCGCGGCGCCCGCCCGAGGGTCGCCGCGCCCGACCAGGAAGGCGACCCGGCTGGTGGTGCCGTAGGCCAGGAAGTTGAAGACCCACACCGCGCTCACCAGCACCGTCGAGGCCAGCGCGACGCCGCCGAGGGGCACGGTGCCGAGCCGGCCCACGATGGCGGTGTCGACCAGCACGTAGAGCGGCTCGACGGCCAGCGTGCCCAGGGCGGGCACGGCCAGCGCGCCGATCCGGCGGTCCAGCGCGGTCACCGTCACGGGCACCCAGGAAGCGTACGGACGCCCGGTGGCGGACACTGCGGGCATTTGCGAGGCTCGCCCCGTGCGCACCCGCTCCGGCTGGCCGGCCGGCCTTGCGCTGCTGGCGCTGGTGACGGCCGGCTGCCGGACCGCCCAGCCGGCCGTCCCGTCCTCGGCGGATGCCACCGGCTCCGACCGACCCGTGATGCCGACGCCGCTCTTCGGCGAGCCCGCCGTGCTCGGCCACCTCCACGATCCCGCCATCGGCGAGAGCAGCGGCCTCGTGGCGGGCCGGGCCAACCCGGGCCTGCTGTGGACCCACAACGACTCGGGCGACGGCCCGTTCGCCTACTGCCTCCAGGCGACGGGCGCCAGCTGCGGGACGTGGCGGGTGACGGGCGCCGAGGCTCGGGACTGGGAGGACGCCGCCGCCGGCCCCGGCCCCGACCCGGCCCGGAGCTACCTGTACTTCGGCGACATCGGCGACAACGACCTGGAGCGGGCCGAGGTGGTCGTCTACCGCGTCCCCGAGCCCGCGGTACCGCCCGAAGCGGCCGCGCCCGGGCGGGACGCCGCGCGGGCCACCGAGCCGGCCGAGGTTTTCCGGCTGCGCTACCCCGACGGCGCCCACGACGCCGAGGCGCTGCTCGTGCACCCCACGACCGGCGACCTGTTCGTCGTGGCAAAAGAGGCGAGCACGACCCCAGCGGTGTACCGGGCTGCGGCACCGCTGCGACCGGGCGAGGCCCGGGAGATGACCAGGGTGCCGGGCCTGCGGCTGCCGGGCTTCACGGCCCGCCTGGAGCTGGTGACGGGCGGCGACATCTCGCCCGACGGCCGCCGGGTGGTGCTGTCCACCTACGCCGCCGGCTACGAGCTGGAGCTGCCGGCCGGCGATGCGGCCTTCGACGACATCTGGCGGCGACCGGCGACATCGATCGCCCTGGCCCCGCGGCGCCAGGGCGAGGCCATCGCCTACCGGCTCGACGGCGCCGCCGTGCTGGCCACCAGCGAGGGGGTGGGCGCGGCCGTCACCCAGGTCGAGCGCCACCCGGCGACCGCCCGGCCCTGAAGCCTCACCACCCCATGGCCGCCTCGACGGCGCGGGCGGCGGCGACGACGGCGGCCGCGTAGCGGAGCGCCGGGGTACGGGTGGTGCGCTCGACCGGGCCCGACACCGAGATCGCGGCCACCACGGCGCCGTCGCGCATGACCGGGGCGCTCACCGACGCCACGCCCGCCTCTCGCTCCTCGGCGCTCTGGGCCCATCCCCGGCGCCGCGCCGCCGGATCGCGCAGGACCGCACCGGCCGAGCCCCGGTCGAGGGGCAGGAGGGCGCCGACCGCCACGATCGTGCGCAGGCTGTGCGGTGACTCCAGGGACACCACGCAACGCCGGCCGCCGGCCTCGGGAACGAACAGCTGGACGCTCTCGCCGGTGGCGTCGCGCAGGCCGGCCAGGACGCGGGTGGCCGCCTCCGCCAGCGGGCGGCGCTGCAGGCGCGGGCCCAGCAGGAAGCGGCCGTCGTCGTCCCTCGCCACCAGGCCGTGGGTCACCAGCGCGGTGGCCAGGCGGTGGGCGGTGGCGCGGGGCAGGCCGGTGGCCTCCTGCAGGCCGGCCAGGGCCAGCGGTCCGGCCTCCAGCGCGTCGAGGACGGAAACCACCTTGTCGACCACTCCGACGCCGCTTACACTGTCTCTCACAAGGCAGGAACCTTATCTCAGATTGTGAGACGACGCATGGGACGGACGCTGAGCGAGAAGGTCTGGGACCGCCACGTGGTGCGGGCGGCGGAGGGCGAACCGGACCTGCTCTACATCGACCTCCACCTGGTGCACGAGGTCACCTCTCCCCAGGCGTTCGACGGCCTGCGCCTGGCCGGCCGCACCGTGCGCCGGCCGGAGCTGACGCTCGCCACCATGGACCACAACGTGCCCACCGACGGCGTTCCCGGCGTGGTGGTGGACCCCGTCTCACGGCGCCAGATGGAAGTGTTGGCCGCGAACTGCGCCGAGTTCGGTGTGCCGCTCTACGGGATGGGCCACACCCGCCAGGGCATCGTCCACATCATCGGCCCCGAGCTGGGACTGACCCAGCCAGGTATGACCATCGTGTGCGGGGACAGCCACACCTCGACCCACGGCGCCTTCGGGGCCCTCGCCATCGGCATCGGCACCAGCGAGGTCGAGCACGTGCTCGCCACCCAGACCCTGCCGCAGCGGCGGCCGGGCACCATGGCCGTCACGGTCGAGGGCGACCTCCCGAGCGGCGTGACCGCCAAGGACCTCGTGCTGGCGGTGATCGGGCGCATCGGCACCGGAGGGGGCATCGGGTCGGTCATCGAGTACCGGGGCTCCGCCGTCCGGTCGCTGTCCATGGAGGGCCGCATGACGGTGTGCAACATGAGCATCGAGGGCGGGGCCCGCGCCGGGCTGGTGGCGCCGGACGACACCACCTTCTCCT
>DATLFQ010000192.1:0-9661 GCA_035540915.1 Acidimicrobiales bacterium | reverse complement strand
GAAAGGATCATCAACGCCGAGCCGAACAGCGTGTAGAGGAAGAACTTGATGGACGCGTACTGCCGGTTGGCGCCGCCCCACACGCCGATCATGAAGTACATCGGCAGGAGGACCAGCTCGAAGAAGACGAAGAACAGGATCAGGTCCTGCGAGACGAAGGTGCCGTTCATGCCCACCTCGAGGATGAGCATGAGCATGAGGAACGCCTTGGGGTTGTGCGGCTCGGGGAAGTGGTCCCAGGAGTAGATGACGCACAGGACGGTGATCAGCATCGACAAGGCCAGCAGCGGCACCGAGATGCCGTCAACGCCCATGTGGTAGCGGCTGTTGATCACGTCGATCCAGGACTTGTTCACCTCGAACTGCAGGCCGTCGGCCGCCCCGTAGTCGAAGCCGGCCAGGATGCCGACCCCGACCGCGGCGGTGGCCAGGGTGGTGACCAGCGCCACCACCTTGAGGGCCTGTTCCTCGGCCCGGGGGATCACGGCCAGGGCGACGACGCCGACCAGCGGGATGAACACCGCCAGCGTGAGTGCCCAGGACTCGAACCCGCTCATCGATCTCTCCTCAGCTCGTGGTCGGCGGTCGGGCGCGTCATGCGAACAGCACCAGGGCGCCGCCCAGCACGACGACCGAACCGAACAGGATTGCGGCGTACTGCTGGAGTCGACCGGTCTGCAGCACCCGCAGGGCGCTCCCGCTCTCCTCCGCCCCGGCTCCGGCGCCGTTCACCAGCCCGTCGACCACCTTCTGGTCCAGCACCTCGTAGGTGAAGCGGCCGGCGGCCCGGGCGACGATGCCCGCTGCGTTGACCGCGCCGTCCAGCACGTGCTGGTTGACCCAGTACGCCGCCCGGGCGATGGGTCCCTTGATGGAGCCGACGATCTTGTCGGTGTAGAGGACGTCCAGGTAGTACTTGTTCTCCAGGAAGCGGTAGCCCGACCTGGCGCCGGCGCTGCGCTCGGTGAGGCGGTGCGGCCCGAGGTTGCGCCAGTAGTAGGCGTAGCCGGCGGCGATGCCGAGCAATCCGGCCAGCGAGCCGATGAAGGCGGTGCTCACCGAGAACTCGTGGTGGGCCACGCCGGCGGTCAGCACCGTGGCGTTGTCGGTCCACTCCGTGAACAGCAGGATGCCGGGGGCGTTCAGCAGGCCGGCGCCGACCGACAGCACGGCCAGGACGACCAGCGGCACGGTGATCGCCGGCGGCGACTCGTGGGGGTGGCCGTGGCCCCGGTAGCTGCCGAAGAAGGTGAGGTAGACGCACCTGGTCATGTAGGCGGCCGTCATCACCGCCCCGAGCAGGCCGACCACCAGGAACAGCCCGTAGCCGTTCTCGCCGGCCCCCAGCAGGATCTCGTCCTTGGACCAGAACCCGGCCAGCGGGGGTATGCCGGCCAGGGCCACCGTTCCGATCATGAACGTCTTGAACGTGATGGGCATGGACGACCGCAGCCCGCCCATGTCCTTCTTCATGTCGAAGCTGTGGACGGCGTGGCTGACCGAGCCGGCCCCGAGGAACAGCAGGGCCTTGAAGAAGGCGTGGGTGAAGAGGTGGAAGACGCCGGCGGTCCAGGCGCCGACGCCCAGGGCCATGACCATGTAGCCCAGCTGGCTGACGGTCGAGTAGGCGAGCACCTTCTTGATGTCGCTCTGGACGAAGGCGAGGACGGCGGCGATGAGAATGGTCAGCCCGCCGAACAGGGCCACCGGGTTGATGCCGCCGTCGCCGATGTCGAAGGCCGACCAGAACACGCCGTACAGCCGGGCCACCAGGTACACGCCGGCCACCACCATGGTGGCTGCGTGGATCAGCGCCGACACCGGCGTCGGCCCGGCCATGGCGTCGGGCAGCCAGGTGTGGAGCGGGAACTGGGCGCTCTTGCCGATCACGGCGCACAGCAGCGCGGCGGCGCCGGCGACCAGCACGCCCCGGCTGATGTCGCCGGCGAGCGCGGCGCTGTTGAGCGCTTCGATGTTGAAGGTCTGGCCGGCGCCGAAGAACAGGATCGAGATGCCGACGAGCAGCCCGATGTCGCCGGTGCGGGTGGTGAAGAACGCCTTCAGGGCGGCGTCGGAGTTGTTCTTCTCCTCCCACCAGTGCCCGATCAGCATGAACGAGCAGACCCCCATCATCTCCCAGCCGAACAGCAGCTGGAGGGTGTTGCTGGCCGTGACCATGATCAGCATGCCGGCGGTGAAGAGGCTGAGGGCGGCGAAGAAGTGCGTGTAGCGCCGGTCGTCGTGCATGTAGTTGGTTGAGAAGACGTGCACCAGCAGCGAGATCAGGCTGACCACGACGACCAGCACGACGGCCAGGCCGTCCATGTGCGTGCCGGCCCGGATGGTGATCGGCCCGTTCTCGTACCAGGTGACCTCCCGCTCCACCGGTGCCCGGATGTGCTCGGCCTCGTGCTCGGCCTTCTCCTCCTCGACAGCTGCCGCGGCAGTGAGGGTCGCCTCGTGCTCCTCCTGCTCGGGCTCGGTGCCGTGGTCGTCGGCCGCGCCCGCCGGCTCGGCGCCGTGGTCGTCAGTGCCGCCCGCCGGCTCGGCACCGTGGTCCTCCGCCTCGGCTCCGTGCTCCGTGACACCGTGCTCGACCAGCAACGTGGCCGGCCGGTCGATCCACTGGCCCGCCGCAACCAGCGACAGGACGAACGCAAGGCCCACGGCGGCCAGGCCGACCTCGTGGCCCTTGCGCGGCAGGCGCTTGCCGAAGAACAGGATGACGAAGAACGACGCCACCGGCAGGGCGGGGATGATCCACGCGTTGCGGAGCACGCCGGCTAACCCTTCAAGAGATCGGCCTCGGTGAGGTCGATGGAGCGTCGGTTCCGGTAGATGAGCAGCACGATGGCGAGGCCGACGCCGACCTCGGCGGCGGCGATGGCGATCACGAACAGGGCGAAGACCTGGCCCGTCACCGTGCCGTGGAAGGCGCCGAAGGCGACCAGGTTGATGTTCACGGCGTTCAGGATCAGCTCGACGGACATCAGCACCAGCACGCCGTTCTTGCGGGCCAGCACGCCGTAGACCCCCACGCAGAAGAGGAAGGCGGCCAGGAAGAGGAACTGGTTCAGGTACATCAGTCGCGCCTGGCGATGACCACGGCGCCCACCAGCGCGGCCAGCAGGAGCACCGACACCACCTCGAACGGGATCACGTAGGTCTGGAAGATGGAGGTGCCGACCTCGGCGGTGCGCTGCACGGCGGCGTCCTCGGGCAGCTTCGTCGACCCGAAGGCGTCCTGCAGCACGGCGCCCAGGACCCCCAGCAGGAAGAGGGCGACGATCACAGCCACGCCCCGCTGGTCGTTGTCCAGGTTCGAGGTCCGGCCGATGGGCGCCCGGGTCAGCATGATGCCGAAGAGGAAGAGCACCAGGATGGCGCCGATGTAGACGAGGACCTGCACGGCGGCGGTGAACTCGGCGGCCAGCAGGATGTAGATGGCGGCGACGCCGGCCAGCACCACCACCAGGTAGAGGGCGGCGTGCACGATGTTCTTGGTGGTCACCACCCGCAGCGCGGCCAGGCCCATGGCCCCCGCGATCGCGCCGAAGATCACGTTCTGGACGATCACTTGGCGCCCTTCTTCGCCTCGGCACCGACCTCGAGCGGCGGCGGCGTGGGGACCGTCTCCATCCACTCGCCGAGCTTGTCCTTGTCGTGGAGCAGGTCGGCGATCCTCGCCTCGGAGTACTCGTACTCGGGGCTCCAGAACAGCGCGTCGAAGGGGCAGACCTCGACGCAGATCCCGCAGTACATGCACAGGCTGTAGTCGATGTCGAAGCGGTCGAGCTTCTGGACCGTGCGGGGCTTGCCGCCCTCTCGTCGGGGCGGAGCCTTGTCCTTGTAGCCCTCGATGTAGATGCACCAGTCCGGGCACTGGCGGGCGCAGAGCATGCAGACCGTGCAGTTCTCTTCCTTCAGGGCGATGACACCCCGGGCCCGGGCGGTGACGTCCTCCTTCACGTGGGGGTACTGCACCGTGACGGCCGGCTTCAGCATCGTCTTGAAGGTGATCGCCAGACCCTTCATCAGGCCGGGGAGCTCGGGCACTAGAACACCACCTTCAGCACGCCGGTGACGGCGATGTTGACCAGGGAGATCGGGATGAGGTACTTCCACGCCAGCGCCTGGAGCTGGTCCTCGCGCAGGCGCGGATAGCTGAATCGGATCCAGAAGATGAGGAATGCGACCAGCATGATCTTGGCCCCGAGGGCGAGCGGGCCGATGACGTTGGCCAGGTTGCCCTCGATGCCCGGCACGTACCAGCCGCCGAGGAACAACGTCGCGCCGATGGCCGAGAAGGCGAAGGCGGTACCGAACTCGGCCATGAAGAAGAACAGGAAGCGGAACCCGGTGTACTCGGTCATGTAGCCGGCGACCAGCTCCGACTCGGCCACCGGCATGTCGAACGGGGCCTGGGTCAGCTCGGCCTGCGCCGCGATCAGGAAGATGGCGAAGCCGACGAACTGCGTGAGGATGAACGGGTTGCCGATGAGGCCGATGCCGAAGATCTCGCCGCCGGCCTGCGCGCCCACGATGCCCTGCATGCTCATGGTGCCGGCCTGGATGATGACCCCCACCACGGCCAGGATGAGGGGCAGCTCGTAGGCGATGAGTTGGCCGGCCGCCCGCAGCGCGCCGATCAGCGAGTACTTGTTGGCCGACGCCCAGCCGGCCATCAAGATGCCGAGGACCGAGAGGGACGACACGGCCATGGCGTAGAAGACGCCGGTGTCCAGGTCCTCGACGATCAGGTCGGGCCCGGCGGGGATGACGACGAAGAGCAGGAACGTCGACAGCATCACCACCAGCGGGGCGGCGGCGAAGACGAAGCGGTCGGCCCGGGCCGGGATGATGTCCTCCTTCTGGAGGAACTTCAGGCCGTCGGCCAGCAGCTGGAGGGAGCCGTGCGGACCGGCTTCCATGGGCCCCAGCCGGCTCTGCATGTGGCTCATCATCTTCAGCAGGAAGACGTAGCCGAAGATCACCGCGGCAGCCGGGATCAGGTTGAGGACGATGGCGACCTTGATGCCGGTGGACTGCCACCAGGCCAGGTCGATGGCGAGCAGGGCCCCCATCACAGGCGCCGGTCAGTCCGGGACAACCGGCTCCCCCCGCATCGGCGGGGAGCCTACTGACGCGACCGAGAGGCGGGCAAAGCTTCGGTCGCCCTGGGGACCGCCGTCGCCCCTGGGTCGTCGTCGAGCCGGATGCCCGACTCCGAGACGACCGAGGGACCGTCGCGTTCCTCGAGTTCGCCCGCCGGACTGCGAGCCGACCCCTCGGCGCGACGCTGGCGGCGCAGCGGCGGGACGGTGGCGGGCGGGCGCCGGCGGGGAGGCAACTCGGCCAGCAGGGCGGCCGTCGCCGCCGCCACCTGCGCCACGGCCCGCTCGAAGGCCGGCGACCTCAGCACGGCCGGCGTGCTGGCTGCGCTCACCTTGCGGACGTACTGGCGGGCGGCCGATTCGATCTCGTCAGCGGTGGCGGGCGGTTCCAGGCCGCGCAGCGGCGTGATGTTGCGGCACATCGTCGCCGAGGGTAGCTGGGACGGCAGGTCGTCACGCCATCGGTGCGCTGGCCGCCGCCCGCGGGTGACGACCTCGCCCGCCGCCACCTCGCCCTACCGGTCGATGTCTCCCAGGATGAAGTAGAGCGACGCCAGGATGGTGATGACGTCGGGGACGTAGACGCCCCGCAGCACCCAGGGCACGATCGAGATGTTGTTGAACGAAGGGGTCCGGATCTTCACCCGGAACGGGCCGAGCCCACCCTTTGAGACGATGTAGTAGCCCATCTCCCCCAAGGGGTTCTCGGTGTGGCACCACGCCTCGCCCGCCGGGACCTTGATGATGCGGGGCACCTTGGCCTGGATCGAGCCGGCGGGCAGGCCGTCGAGGAGCTGGTCGACGATCCTGGCCGCCTCCCGAGTCTCCTGGAGCCGCACCCAGTACCGGGCGAACGAGTCCCCGTCGGGATGGGTCCACACCTTCCAGTCGCAGTGCTTCCAGGCCAGGGGTGACTCCTCATCACGGCGGATGTCCCAGTCGACGCCGCTGGCGCGGATGTTGGCTCCCGAGAGGCCGTAGTCGAGGCCGACGGCGGCCGGGATGACACCGATCCCCCGGCACCGCTTCTGGAAGATCTCGTTGCCCATCAGCAGGTCGTCCAGCTCGTCGCAGAAGTCCCGCACCTTCTGCATGGCCGTCTTGCACTCGTCGACCCAGCCCCGGGGCAGGTCCTCCTTCAGGCCGCCGATCCGGTCGTAGTTCGGGTGGAAGCGCCCGCCGGTGGCCGACTCGATGAGGTTCAGGACGTGCTCGCGGTCTCGGAACGCGTAGAAGACCGGTGTGATGGCGCCGAGCTGCACGCCCATGTCGCCGAGGAACAGGATGATGTTGGCGATCCGCCCCATCTCGAACAGGATCGTGCGGATGTACTGGGCGCGGGGCGGTGCCTCGATGCCCATCAGCTGCTCGGCGGCGAGGATGAACGGCACCTCGTTGCAGAACGACCCCAGCCAGTCGATGCGGTTGACCAGGGTGGTGATCTGGGGGTAGGTGCGGACCTCGGCCAGCTTCTCGTAGCCGCGGTGCATGTAGCCGGCCACCGGCTCGGCCCACACGACCTGCTCGCCGTCGAGGCGGACCACGATGCGCAGCGTGCCGTGCGTCGCCGGGTGCTGGGGACCGAGGTTGAGCGTCATGCCCTCGGCCTCCAGCTCGACGTTCACGCGGGCGTCGGCTGCCTGGCCGGCGATGTAGGCGGCCCGCTGCCAGTCCGTCGTGACCGCCATCAGCCTTCCGCCTCCTGCGCCGAGGTGTCGTCGGCGGCCGCCTCGTCCTCACCCGGCATGGCCTCGACGTCGACCAGGCCGGGCCAGGGCTTGACCTCCCGGGCCAGCAGCGGGAAGTCCTTGCGCAGCGGGTAGCCCTCGAACTCGCCCGGCAGGTACATGTGGCGCAGACCGGGGTGGCCGTCGAAGACGATGCCGTACATCTCCCAGGTCTCACGCTCGTGCCAGTCGGCACCCCGGTAGATTTCGACCCAGGAGTCGATCCGGAGGTCGTCCTCCTCCACGTCGGCCTTCAACGTGAGGCCGACGCTTCGGGCGGTGGAGTACAGACGGGCCAGCACCTGGAAGCGGCTGGACCCGCCGGCGACTCCGGTGGCCGGGCCCGACGCGCCGCCGGCGTCGTCAGAGGAAGGGCCACCGCCGTCGGCGGCCTCGGCGGCGGCTCCGTCGTCGCCGGCTGCGCCGCCGTCGGGGTCCCACACCTTCTCGCCGGACAGGGCCTTGTTCTCGAGCCAGTCGATCCCCGACAGGAAGCAGAAGTAGTCCATCCCGAGGTCGCGCTTGCACACTTCGGCGGTGCGCCTCCACGCCGCCGGACGCACCCGGACCCACAGGTCGCCGTTGGCGATCTCGCTGCCGACGACGCCATCGGAAACCCGCTGGCGCAGCGTGTCCACGAGAATCTCGCGCAGCGCGTCGCCGGTCTCCGAGGTCGACGGCTCAAGCGCCGACGACAATGGGATCACCCTTCCACCGCTCGGCCATGTCCTCGTGCTGGATCCGCTGCTGGAGCAGCACGATGCCCTCCAGCAGGGCCTCGGGCCGCGGCGGGCAACCGGGCACGTAGACGTCCACCGGGATGATCTGGTCGACGCCCTTGGTCACCGAGTAGCTGTCCCAGTACGGCCCGCCGCAGTTGGCGCAGCTCCCCATGGAGATCACGTACTTCGGGTCGGGCATCTGCTCGTAGAGCCGGCGGATGGGCGGAGCCATCTTGTCGGTGACGGTGCCGGAGATCACGACCAGGTCGGCCTGGCGGGCGCTGGCCGGGAACGGGATGACGCCCAGGCGCATCACGTCGTAGCGGGGCGAGCCGAACGCCGCGCCCATCTCGATGGCGCAGCAGGCCAGGCCCCACTGGTACACCCACAGCGAGTACTTCCGGCTGAGGTTGAGCAGGTGGGTCAAGGGCTTGGGGATGCGGCCCCGCTCGACTAGACCCACCGCAGCACGCCCTTGCGCCAGGCATAGACGATCCCGAGCGCGAGGATCACCACGAAGATCAGCATCTCCACGAGGCCGAACACGCCGAGGGTCTCGAGCTGCACCGCCCACGGGAAGATGAAGACGGCCTCCACGTCGAACATGACGAACAGCAGGGCGAAGATGTAGTACCGGATCTGGCTCTGGGACCAGCCGCCCCCGACCGGGTCGACGCCGCTCTCGTAGGAGATGTACTTCTGGCTCTGCGGGCGGGTGGGCCGGACGAGCCGGCCGGCTCCCAGCATGGCGCCCACCATCACGGCCGCGGCACCGCAGAAGACCAGCACGCTGAGGTAGCTGCGCAGAAACTCCGACACCAGCGGCGGAGCCTAGTGAGGGCGGTCGAGGAACCGCCACGCAACGCTGCACCACACCACCGGAGTGGCGACGGTCAGCTGCGGTGGAGCACCGGCGCCACCAGCGACACCGACCGGGCACCATCGTCCAGCACGACCCGCCGGGGGACCTGGGGCACCTCGGTCCCGGTCACAACCATCTCCAGGGACAGGCGGCTGCCGGCCCGCCACCAGCGTTCGAGTCGCTGAAGGCCCCGGGCCAGTTCGTCATGGGCGTCGAAGGACGACCGCAGGGTGAGCATCGGTGTGCCGCTGACTATCGACTCGTAGAGCGCGCCGTCGGCGGCGTGGCCTTGCCAGGCGCCCCGACCCCCGAAGATGTCGATCACGAGGTCCGTGCCGTCGACGGCCAGCCCGGCCAACTGGGCGTCGTCGATCACCAGCATCCCCCAGTCGAGGTCGTGCGCCCTCTTGGCCGTTCCGTCGCGTCGGCGGGCGGTGACGAAGGTGACCACGGCCACCAACGAAGCAACCGCCATGGCAGACCTCATACTCGGGTTATCCCCATCTTCTGGCCAGCACAAACCTAGATGATGCGGAAGGCTGACGCGATGGGCCGGGCGACGCTGAAGAGTCTCTTCGCCCGGAAGCTCCGGCTTGCGCTCACCGCGCTGTCGGTCGTGCTGGGCGTGGCCTTCGTGGCCGGCACGTTCGTCCTTACCGATACCCTCCGCCGAGCCATCGACTCGTTCTTCGCCACGTTGGCCGCCGGAAGCGACGTTTCGGTCAGGGCGGCGTCCGACTTCGGGGAGATCGGGGGGCATTTGTCCGCCGGTGACCGGCCGGCGGTGCCCGCCGGTCTGGTGGCCACCGTCCGGGCGGTCGAAGGCGTGGCCGCCGCCGAGGGGACGCTGGTCGGTTACGCGCAGGTCGTGAACGAGACAGGGCCGGTCGCCCGGCGGCGAGGGGTGGCGGTCGGGATCGCGTGGCTCGACAGCCCCGCGCTCAATCCGTTCAGCCTGCGGTCGGGCCGCGCGCCCCGGGGAGGTGGCGAGGTGGTCGTCGACGCCGCGACCGCCGACCGGCTCGGGGTCTCGGCCGGCGACAGCGTCACGGTGCTGTCTCAGGTGGCGCCGGCCCGCTTCGAGGTGGTCGGCGTGGCCGGCATCGGGGACGGCGACGGCGGCCGCGACGCCCTGGCGGGCGCCTCGGTGGCCGCCTTCGACGAGGCGACGGCCCGGCGGCTGCTGGCCCGGCCCGACGGCTTCGACACCATCGAGGTGGCTGCCGAGGCCGACGT
>DATLFQ010000191.1:0-10415 GCA_035540915.1 Acidimicrobiales bacterium | reverse complement strand
ACGGTCTCGACGCCCCGCACGTAGCGGTCGACGGCCAGCCGGCGCACCTGGGTCTCCAGCTCCCCGAGCCGGGCGCCAGTGGCGACCGTGCGGGCCTCCAGCTCGGCGATGCCGCGCTCGGCCTCGGCCAGCGCGCTCTGGGCCCGGGACAGGCGGGCGGCGGCCCGGTTGGCCCGCTCCTGCGACCGGGCCACCTCCTTGCTCGACGGGGCCGCGGCCGCCGGGCCGAGCGGCAGGGTGGCAGGTCCCAGCGCGACGACGAGGGCGAGCGCAGCGCGGCCCCCCACCGGACGCTTCATCGACGGGAAAGCTAGCCAGCGGCGCCACGGCGCGCCCGGGCGGTGGTTGGCGATGGGCCCGGTTTTCCGGGTCGGTGGTTGCCGATGGGCCTGGCCTCCGGCCGGTCAGTGCCGCAGGCGCTTCTCCAGCTTCTTGGTCGCCCGGCGCACCTCGTCGGCGAGGATGCGGTCGACGCCCGGGATCCGGCCCGCCCCGCCGTAGTGCAACCCCATCGTCAGGCGGGACCCGGCCCCGTCCGCCTCCACCTCGGCCGTGAGCACCCACGCCGAGTGGTGGCCGCCGTCGGCCTCCCGGCGCTCGAAGCGCACCAGCTTGGGCGGGCGGGCCTCGGCCCGGACCATCCGCACGCGCTTGGTCCGCTTGATCGGGCCGAGGCGGGCCCCCAGGTCGACCATCCACGCCGGTCCCGGGTCGTCGGGCAGCCGCTCGATGCGCTCGGCCCGCTGAACCATCCCCAGCCACGCGGGATAGGTGTCGAGGTTGGCCACCTCGGCGAAGACACGGTCCGGGGCGGAGGGCACCGAGATGGTCGAGCGGTGGTCCACGACCGCCCAGTCTGGGCTACGCCGGTGCCGGGGGCCACCCGGGGCGGAACAGGTTCCGGCCGTCGACCCCCGCGACCCGCCAGACGTTGCCCTTTCGGCGGACGGCCAGCCGGCGGTAGGTGACGGGCGATCCGGGCTTGAGGTTGAGCTTGCGACCGGGCTCGATGAAGGTCACGACCTCCAGGCCGGGGCGGACGACCTCGGGCTCGTCGCGCAGGTCCCAGGTGGCGGCGCGAAAGGCGGGCCAGTGCAGGCGCCACCGCTTCAGCCGCTCGGCCGCGAACCGGTCCCACAGGGGCGACTCGGGCGGGTCGGCGGCCAGCCCGGCGGCGAGGGCGTCCCAGCCGCCGGCCGGCCCGACCAGATCGTGGTCCTCGTGGTGTGAGAGCACCCAGTGCTGCGCGAGCACCAGCCGCAGGTCGGGCTCGGTCAGCGGCCAGGCGGCCCGCAGGTCGCGCTCGTCCATAGCCGCCCGCACCCAGGCCACCGCCGCCGCTCGGGCGCCGCCGCCGGCTCCGTCCCCGGCCACCTCAGAGCGGAACGGTGCCCGAGGGCAGTGCGCCGTGGTCGCTGTCGCCGTAGGCCGCCTGGTCGCGCCGCAGCGAGCGGTCGTAGGCGTCGAGGAGGTGGAAGGCGGCCTCCACGTAGGCGACCAGGCCGTCGCGCTCGCCGGCCGGCACGCCGGCCTCGTCCAGCAGCGCGGCCAGCTCGTTGGCCGCCACCTCCTCGCCCCGGCGGTGGACCCCGACCAGGAAGGGAGCCAGGGTCGCCCGGTCGAGCAGCGCGGCGGGACCGTCGGTGCCGGCGGCCAGCGCCCGCAGCTCGCCGCTCGATCGCTCCGACAGCACGCCTCCACCCTACGGCGAGGTGGCGGTCGGCGTACCTGTGCGCGGATCGCGCGCCCCAGCACGCGATATGGCGCCAAGTTCGCCTGGGGCGCCCGGTGGGTGGCGGCGGCGCCAGGCGACGGCGGCGGCCAGGAGGAGGAGGCCAGCCCCGGTCCCGAGGGCGGCAGCCCAGGTGCCGCCGTCGCCGGCGGCGGCGCCGGCCGCCGACCCGGGACCGCAGGCCCCGGCGGCGCGGTCGAGGCCCGGCAGCGGCGTCAGCGCGGAGTCGGCCGGGCAGCGGACCCGGAACAGGCCCCACATGCCGGCCTCGGCGTAGGGCAGCCGGTGGTTGCCGTAGAGGTAGTCGCCGGGCAGCCCGGCCCGGCCGCCGGCACCGCCCAGCGGCGACAGCGACAGCGTCTCGGTGCCGCCCAGGTGAAGGGAGCTGACCCGGTCGCTTCCGGCCCGGCCCGGCCCCAGCTCCCACTCGTGACCCTCGAGGCTGAAGACCTGGGCCTGCTCGCTCCACGGTGACAGCACGTGGACGGCCACCGGGTCGCCGACCAAGGCCTCGATGAGCGGGGTCGCCGGGTCGCCGTGCACGGCCGCGTCGTGGACCCTCGACGGGTCGGCGCCGGCCGACAGGCGCGGCCGGACGGGCGCCGTCCGGTAGTTGACGCCGACCACGCCCGACACCGACTCGCTGTAGGGCATCCGGTGGGTGCCGATGCCGGCGTCCTCGTCCTGCAGGAACACCGCGAAGTCGCGGTAGGCGTCGCCCGCCGGCGGGACCACCAAGGCGTCCCAGCTGGACCGGCCGGCCAGGTCCTCGCCGGTCGTGGGGTCCACGAAGCGGGATCCGGCCGGGGCCACAACCACTGCGCCGAACAGGCCCAGCGCCGGGTTGCGCAGCACGTCCCCCCAGTCCCGCAGCATCGCCGTGGTCGGGCCGACCTCGGGCGAGGCGAACCAGGTGACGGTGCGGGTGGCGCCGGGCGCCACCGCCTGAGCCGGCTCGCGACCGGCGGCCACCCCCGCCGAGGTGGCGGGGTCGAACGACAGCATGTCGGGGTGCAGTGACACCGGGCCGCCGGTGGTGCCGTTGGTCAGGTCGACCACGATGCAGTCCCCCACCGCCACCCGCAGCACCAGGGGCTCCGGTCGGACCGACCCGTCGAGGACGCCGGCCCGGTCGGCGGCCAGGACGAAGATCTTTCCCGCCTTCCCGCCCAGCATGGGAAGGGGCGCCTCGACGGCGTGGACGTCGAAGCGCCTCTCGGGTGAACCGGCCGGGCAGACCGAGGGAGCCGCGGCCGGCACCGCCTCGCGCCCGGGCAGCCGCTGCAGCCCGGCGCCACCGTCGCCGTCGTGGACGCGCAGGATGCCCCAGCTGCCCTCCTCCAGCTTGAACGACCGGCCGTTGTAGTACAGGTAGTCGCCCGGCCGGCGCTGCGGGCCGCCCGCGGCCGGGATCGCCAGGTCGACCCGCTCCGAGATGCCGAGGTGGGCCGCGTTCACCGGCGGCGAGCTGGTGCTGAACGGCTCGGTGCGGAACCAGTGCCCGTCGACGTGCAGCGTGTGGACGTCGTTGGTCCCCGCCACCAGCGTGCGCAGCACGACGGGGTCACCCAGGTAGGCCTCCAGCAGCGGCGTGGCCGGGTCGCCCCGAGCCTGGCTGCTGAACGCCATGGAGGGGTCGTCGGCGCGATCGTCGAGCGGCTCCACCCGCAGGTTGATGGCGCTGCCGCTGGACCGCCCGACGGCGGTGATCGGCGCGTCGTCCTGGATGAACAGGACCGCCTCCCGGAAGCTGCCGGTCACGTCGGCGGTGACCGGCGCACCCGGGGGCGTGCGGATGTCTGCCAGCGGGCCGCTCCGCAGCTCGGCCCCGGTGCGCGGGTCGTGATAGGTGGACCCGGGCGGCTCGGAGATCACCGCCCCGTAGAGGCCGTGGCGCCATGAGGCCAGCGCGTTGACGTGGTCGTGGAAGTAGGCGGTCCCGAACTGCACGTCGGGGTACCAGCGGTAGCGCACCCACTCGGTGCTCACGGTGCGGCCGGCGGCGTGGGCCCGGTCGAGCGGCGCGTCCAGCACCACCGTGGTGCCCTGCACGGCGGTGATGCGCCGGACCTCGAAGCCCCCCTCGTCCTCCATGCCGACGCCCACCAGCACGCCGGGCTGGAAGCGCGCCGCGTCGACCAGGCGCACCGTCGAGGCGCCCGCCGGGGCCGGCGCGGCGAGTTGCTCCCCCTCGATGGCGTAGGGCCGCACCGACTGCTCGAAGTTGAACCCCGTGATGACCCCGTCGCTGGCCTGCACGTCGAACTGCATGAAGTGGATGTGGGCGTTCACCTTCGCGAAGCCCTTGTTGAGGGGGCTGTCCTCCAGCTCACTGCGCAACGTGATGTCGACGCAGTCCTCGCCGGCATTGGCCCGGATGGCCAGCGGGCGGCGCATGTCGTTGTCCTCTCGAACGGCGGCCTCCTCCTCGGTGAGGACGAAGATCTCCCCGGCTGCGTCGACCAGGTTCTCCCGCTCGTTGAGCGTGATCGGTAGTGCGATGGCGTTGAGCCCGAAGCGTTTCAGCCGGGTGCCCGCCGGGCAGACGCTGCCCGGCCCGTTGGCCCCGGGCTGGGGCGTGCTGCGACCGTCGGGCACCGGGTCCAGGTACGGCGAGGGGTTGTGGTCGGGGGGGAAGGGCGGCCGCTTGCCGAAGTGCGGTCGCAGGAACGGGTAGGCCAGCTTGCCGGTCTTCGGGTCGAACAACAGCGGCGGCCGGGTGCCGGGCGCCCGGGGCCGGTAGCCGGGCCACTCCTGGTCGGTCTCGGGCTCGTTGAGATACCGGTCGCCCTGGCGCTGCCAGTCCAGCACCGAGGCGTCGTAGCCGCGGGGCACGCCCGGCGGCGGCAGCTGGCGCTCCACCCACGGGCCGAGGTCGGCGGCGCCGATGGCCGTCCGCTGCCCGTAGGAGTCGACGGTCGTGCCGATCAGGCGGTCGGAGGTCACCGCCGGCGCCACTGCGCCCTTGCGGTGCGGCAGCTCCAGGAGCGGTGGCAGGCCGTCGGTGGACGACGCCCCGTCCTGCGTGGTGTTGTAGACGCGCCAGACGGCCCACATGCCGGCGAAGTAGTGCTGGGCCACGTGGCAGTGGACGAGGTAGTCGCCCGGGCTCTGCTGGCACCCTCCGGCGCCGCACTCGTTCTCCACGTCGAAGGTCTCGGACGGGCCGATGCCCTGGGAGTCGATGCGCTCCGACGCCTCGGGCAGCAGCGGCGGCCGCTTCTGCAGGCCTCCCTCGGTGACGTCGTCCTCGGTGCCCGGCTGGCGGCGCCAGCGGATCGACCCGCCGTGCACGTGGTGGACGTGGAACACCTCCGAGCCACCGTGGATGACGCGCTGCTTGGTCCGGTCCCCGAGGTAGCCCCGGGCGATCGGCGTGGCCGGGTCGCCGAAGGTGTACGAGCTGTAGGACAGCGACTCGTCGGCCAGGCCCATTCTCGACTGCTGGAGGGACAGGCGGTTCATGAACGGCTCGCTGCGGTAGTTGATCGCCCGCGAGCCGGGGCGGTAGCTGCTCAGCACCGGGTCCACCAGGGGCACCAGCTCGCCGGCCCCGTTGCGGATCTGGAAGTTCTCGTGGCCGATCTCGTGGTAGTAGAGCGCGAACTCCCGGAACGCCCGGCCGTCCGCCTCGGTCACCACGGCCGACCACCCCGTCGCCAGCTCAGAGCCGGTCAGCGGGTCGGTCCAGGTGGCGCCCGGCGGCTCGACTACCACGGCACCGAACAGGCCGTGGCTCGTCTGGCGCCGTTCGTCGCCGTGGCTGTGGAAGTAGTGGGTGGCCTCGGGCTGGTCGGCAGGGACCAGCCACTCGTAGGCGACGGTCTCTCCGGGCGCGGCGGTGGCGTCGGGGTTGGTGGCGATGGCCGCCTCGCCGGTCCGGGCCACCTTCAGGCCGGCCCCGTGCAGGTGCAGGCTGGCCGGCTCGCCGGGCAGGTCGTTGCGCAGCGAGATGCGCAGGCACTCGCCCGGACGGGTGCGCAGGGTGAGTGGCTGGATGGCGTCGCCCTGCAGCCCGACGCTGACCGCCGGTTCACCGGCACCGGCTCGGGCCCGGGCGTTGCGGGCCACCTCGTCGCGCACGCGGTCCACGTCGCCCGCCAGCGCGTAGAGCCGGCCCTCGGGGTCGTGGTCGAGGTAGCGGTTCAGGGTGACCTCGGCGGCCATGGCGACGACGTCGTAAGCCCGCTCGGGCGCCCCGGCGCCGCAGCGCGGTGCATCGCCGACCACGCTCTCGCCCGACGCGGCGACGAGCTTCAGGCCCTCGCTCTCGCCGTGGGCGCCCAGCCCGCCGTCGCCGTGGGGCTGGCCGGCCCCCTCGGCCGCGGCGTGGTCGTGGCTGGCGTGGTCGTGGCCGGCCGACGGCGGTGGCGCGGCCTGCACGGGAGCGCCGGCCGCCACCACGGCGACCGCCAAGGCCAGGCCAGCCAGGCGCGCGCACGTCGTCCGAGTAAAACTGTTTGCCACCGCGTCCCCCATGGCCGCCCTCAGGTCCAGGATAGGTGCCGGACCGGAAGAGCGGGCGCGGTATCCTGGCGGCCGAGCACCCCGTCCCCGGACGGCCGGCGCCTTTCCCCATGACTCTCTCTGTCCTTGCTCTGCGCGTCGAAGTGGGTGGTCGCACACTGCTCGAGGACGCCACCTTCCAGATCGGCGCCGGCGAGAAGGTGGCCCTGGTCGGCCCGAACGGGGCCGGCAAGACGACCCTGCTGCGGACGGTGGCCGGCGACCTGCCGCCGCGGTCCGGCACGGTTCGCCGGCCGGAGCGGTGGGGCTGGCTCACCCAGGACGTGCGGGCCGACGAGACCGCCGCCCTGCGCCTGGCCTACGACCACCTGCTGGCGGCCAGCCCGCTGGCGACGATCCGGGACCAGCTCGACGACGCCCGTGCGCAGATGGAGAAGGCCCAGGCCGACGACGACGGCGCCGCCCTCGACGCAGCCGTCGCCCGCTTCGGCGAGCTGGAGGAGCGCTTCCGCCTCGGCGGCGGCTACGAGTTGGAGCCGGCCGCGGAGCGCATCGCCGCCGGGCTGGGGCTGGACGACGAGGCGCTGCTGCTCGAGGTCGGTGCGCTGTCGGGCGGCCAGCGCCGGCGCCTGGAGCTGGCTCGCCTGCTGCTGGCCGGCGGCGACCTCCTCATCCTCGACGAGCCGACCAACCACCTCGACTCGGCGGCCCAGTCCTTCGTGATGGACTTCCTGGCGTCGTCACCCAGCGCAGTCTTGCTGGTCAGCCACCAGGTCGAGCTGATGAACACCTCGATCGACCGGGTGGTGTCGCTGGAGGGCGGCCGGCTGGTCGCCTACCGGGGCACCTACGACCAGTTCCTGAAGAAGCGGGCCGAGCGGGAGCTGGCCTCGGCCCGCGAGACGGCCACCGCCGGGCGCGAGATCGCCCGGCTGCAGCGCACGGCCGACAAGTTCCGCCAGGGCAACGCCACCGCAGCACGCAAGCGCAAGGCGCTCGAGCAGCGGATCGGGCGCATCGAGCAGGCGCAGGCCGCCCGGCTCCCCGCGGTGGTCCGCCGGCCGCTGAAGGTTCGCTTCCCCGACCCGGTTCGCGCCGGCGACGTGGTGCTCACCGCCGACGGGCTGGCCAAGCGCTTCGGAGACGTCGAGGTCTTCGCCGGCGTGGGCTTCACCGTCGGGCGCGGCGAGGTCTTCCTGGTGGTCGGCCCCAACGGTGCCGGCAAGACGACCCTGCTGCGCTGCCTGGTGGGCATCCATGCCCCCGACGTCGGGAGCGTGGGGCTCGGGGCCAACGTCACCGCCGGCTTCTACGCCCAGGAGCACGAGGACATCCGGGCCGGCACCACCGTCCTGGCCACCATGCGCGAGCGAGCCGCCGCCGGGACCACCGAGACCGAGCTGCGGGCGCTGCTCGGCCACTTCGGCCTGACGGGCGACGTGGCCGACCAGGACGCCGCCACGCTCTCGGGCGGCGAGAAGACGAAGCTGTCGCTGGCCCGCCTGATGGCCGGCCGGGCCAACCTGCTGCTCCTCGACGAGCCCACCAACAACCTCGACACCGCGTCCCGCGAGGCGGTGCTGGCGGCACTGCAGCACTTCAAGGGCACCGTGGTGCTGGTGAGCCACGACGTCGAGTTCGTGACCCAGCTGGCGCCGGCCCACGCCATCGTCCTGCCCTCGGGGCGGGGGCTGCCGTTCGACGCGGCCATGCTCGACCTGGTGGCGGACGTCGGTGAGCCGGCCGGCGCGGCTCGGGAGCGGTGACCAGGCCCTGAGCCTTGTCGCCGCCACTGTGGTCGCCGATACTGGCCGCCTCGCGACGAGGAGGAACGACATGCACCGCACGCTCCGATGCGGCGTGGTGGCGGGCTCGGCCGCCCTGGCCGCCATGGCCGCCCTGGCCGGACCTGCCACCGCCGGTGGGCGACCGTTCGCCATGGCTCTCAGCGGCGCCGAGGAGGCGCCGGTGAACGCGCACGGTGACGCCGACCGTGGCTCGGTCGAGCTGACCCTCAACCAGGGCCAGGGCGAGGTCTGCTTCAGCTTCGGGACCCTGACCCTCACCCCCGGCGAGCCGCTCCCGCGGGCAGGGCACATCCACGAGGCGCCCGTCGGCGCGGCCGGTCCCATCGTCGTCCACCTGTTCGACCCAGGTACCGCGCCGGCCAGCTACCCCACCGCGAAGCGCTGCGTGCCGGCGCCGAAGGACCTGGTCAAGGAGATTCGCCAGAACCCGGGCGACTACTACGTGAACCTGCACAACGCCACCCATCCCTCGGGCGCCGTGCGGGGGCAGCTGTCCGGGCCGGGCACCTGACCGGCGCCGCCCCGGCGCGCTGCGAGGATGCGGGCCTGCGCGACGTGATCGGCCCCGGCTTGGACCTGCTGTTCTGCGGCATCAACCCGAGCCTGGCCTCGGCGGCCGCCGGCCACCACTTCGCCCGCCCCGGCAACCGGTTCTGGCCGGCCCTGCACCGGGCCGGCCTGACCGACCGCCAGCTGACTCCGGCCGAGGACGCCTCACTCCTGACGTGCGGCCTCGGCCTAACAAACCTGGTGGCCCGTCCGACCCGCGCCGCGGCGGAACTGTCGGCCGAGGAGCTGCGGGCCGGGGCCGCCGAGCTGGCGGCCAAGGTGGCTCACTACCGGCCGGCCAAGGTGGCCTTCCTCGGGGTACTGGCCTACCGGCGGGCGTTCGGGCGGCCGCGCGCCGCGCTCGGCCCCCAGCCCGAGCCTCTCGGGCCCAGCCAGCTGTGGGTCCTGCCCAACCCCAGCGGCCTGCAGGCCCGCTACCAGCTGGCCGACATCGTCGACGCGCTGCGGGCGGTCGTCGCAGCCGGACCCGACGGTGAGTAATCGCGTCGAGCTGGTCTGGTACGGCGAGGACGGGCCCCGCTACGACCACGGCCCGCAGCACCCGCTGCGCTTCGAGCGCGTCCTGCTGACCAGGGATCTGATCCACGACTATGACCTGGTCGACGGGCGCCGGGTCGCCGAGACTGCCGCCCGCACCGCCACGGACGCCGAGCTCGGCCTGGTCCACTCGGCCGGCTACCTCGACGCCGTGCGCCGGGCCGGCCGGGGCGAGCGCGGACTGTGGGGGCGCTACGGGTTCGGCCCCGGCGACAACCCGATCTTCACCTCGATGCACGAGGCGGCGGCGCGGGTGGCGGGTGCCACGGTGGTGGGGGCCGAGGCGGTCCTGTCGGGGCGGGCCGAGCACGCGTTCAATCCCGCCGGCGGGCTGCACCATGCCATGCCCGACCGGGCCAGCGGCTTCTGCGTCTACGACGACCCGGCTGTCGGCATCGCCTGGCTGCTGGCCCACGGCGTGGAGCGGGTGGCCTACGTGGACGTCGACGTCCACCACGGGGACGGGCCGCAGGCCATCTTCTACGCCGATCCCCGGGTGCTGACGGTGTCGCTGCACCAGGACGGGCGCACGCTGTTCCCGGGCACCGGCGCGGTCGACGAAGTGGGCGCCGGCGACGCCACCGGGACGTCGGTCAACGTGCCCCTGCCGCCGGGCACCGGCGACGCGGCCTGGCTGCGGGCGTTCACCGAGATCGTGCCGCCGGTGGTCACCGCCTTCGGGCCCGAGGTGCTGGTGACCCAGCTCGGCTGCGACACCCACCACAGCGACCCGCTGGCCAACCTGTGCCTCACCACCGCCGCCTACCGCCGGGCGGCGGCACTGCTCCACGACCTTGCCCACCGCGCCGCCGGCGGCCGGTGGCTGGCGACGGGAGGCGGCGGCTACCAGTGGGCGCGGGTGGTGCCCCGGGCGTGGACGCTGGCCTTTGCCGAGATGGCCGGCGTCGAGGTGCCCGACGAGCTGCCGGCCGCCTGGCGGAAGCGGGCCGCCCGGCTTGGCGACGGTGCCGTACCGCTCCGGCTGTCCGAGCCGGGGCTGGCGGTGTCGGGCGCCGCGCCGGCGATCGACCGGGCCGTCGACGAGGTGATCGACGCGGTGAAGGGGCTGGTGTTCCCCCGCTGGGGGCTCAGTTGACCAGCGAGCGGGTGCGGCCGGCGCCCACCTGCCGGGACCACCGGTCCAGCCCGTCCAGGTCCTCGCTGGTCATGGTGGGCAGCGGCAGCCGCAGGGCGGCCGCACCGGCACCGGCCATCGGCCGCGGGCGCTTGGGCTCGCGGGCCGAGGATCCGCCGCCCCACCCCCGGTAGATCAACAGGCCGCTGATCCCGTCGGGCACCGC
>DATLFQ010000190.1:0-3555 GCA_035540915.1 Acidimicrobiales bacterium | reverse complement strand
CGCGGCCCCGTCCGCGACGGTCGGTAGGCCATGAGTTCCTCGGCCGCCCTCCTCCAGTTCGCGGCCGAGTTCGTCCTGTTCCTGGCGTCGGCGGCGGGCGTCGGGTCGCTGCTGGTGGCGCGCGACACCGGCGGCGGCCGGACCGTGGTGCGCCTACTGGGTGCGGCTGGCTTCGTTGCCCTGGCCGTGTCCGCGGTGGTGCGGGGCTCCGACCTCGCCGGCGAGTCCGACACCGTCCAGGTGGTGGGCCTGCGGGCGACCGGCGTCGTGCTGCTGGCCCTGCAATCGATGCGGGCTCCGCTGGGCAGACCGGCGCGCGTCGCCCTGTGGCTGGGCCTGGTGCTCCTGGTGGCCGCCGGCGCAGCGGACATCGCCGACGAGGCCATCCCCACGGGCGTCCTGCTGGCCGCCGGTGGGGCGCTCCTCGGACTGTCGGTGGTGCTGGCCGGCCAGCGGTCGATCGCCACCCGGGTGTCCACCAGCGCGGGCGGCACCCTTCTGGTGGTGGTGCTGGTCCTCGGCGTGGCGCTGTCGGCGGTGCTGCTCGACACCGTGCAGGACGGCGTCGTCGAGCGCCTCGAGCGCCGGGCCGGCAACGAGGCCGCCAACGCCCAGGCGTCGGCGACGCAGCTGGCGGGCGCGGCGCGAGTGGTGGCGGGCAGCCTGGGCGGCGGGCCGCTGCGCGACGGCGTGGTCCGGCTGGCGGACCGGCAGGTGGCCTCCGACGCGCTGAACGAGCCGCTGATCACGCTGTCCGGCAACTTCCTGGAGGACGCCTCGCTGGCGTTCGTGTCCCGCCGCGGCGCGGCCCAGGGGGCGGTGAACCTGACGGCCACCGAGGTGGTTGGCATCAGCGGGTCGGAGGTGGTGCGCGAGGCGCTGGCCTCGGGGGACGCCCGCAACGCGGTGGAAGTGGTGGCCGGGAGCGCGCTCGCCATCAGGGTGCAGCCCGTGCCAATCGGCGGGCCGCCGCCGCTGCTGGGCGTCGCCGTCGCCGCCGTCCCGCTCGACCGGACCTACCTGGAGCGGGCCGCCCGCGACGACCGCGACCTGTCACTCGCGCTGGTCACGCCCGACCGGGTCCTGTCGTCGTTCGGCCCCGGCGTGCCCCCCGAGCAGATCGACGCCATGGTCGCCCGGGCGATCGAGACCGGCACCATCGAGTCCGGCACCGTCGCCGGCCGGTTCGTCTCGGTGGCCCCCGTCGACCGGGGCGACGGCACGTCCTCGGTCGCCCTGGTCGCCTCCTATCCCACCGCGCTGGTGGCCGACACGCGCGACGAGCTGTTCCAGGTCCTGTTCCTCATCGCCCTGGCCGGGACCCTCATCGCACTCACGCTGGCATCCCTCGTCGGCGCCCGGATCGGCGCCCGCCTGCGGCGGTTGACCGAGGCGGCCCGTTCCATCCGGCGCGGTGAGCCGGTGCCGCCCACCGGCGTCAGCGGGGACGACGAGGTCGGGGTGCTGAGCTCGGCCTTCGACGCCATGGCCCGGTCGGTGGCCGACAAGACGGCGGCGGAGGTGGGCCTGCGGTGCCGTCTGGAGGCGGTGGTGGCCGGCATGGCGGAGGCCCTGGTGGCCGTCGACGGCGCCGGCCTGGTGACCGAGTTCAACCCGGCGGCCGAGGCCCTGCTGCGCCGGCCGGCCGCCGATGCCGCCGGCCGGCCGGTCGACGAGCTGGTCCACCTCACCGACGCCGACGGCCGCTCGCTGGCCGGCGAGCTGCGCGCCTCCGGGGGTTGGGCCGGGCGGGCCTGGGTCGAGGTGGCCGGCGCCCGGGTCCCCGTGGCCGTGTCAGTGGGCGCCCTCGACGGGGCGACGGGCACCGCCGGCAGCGTCGTCACCCTCCGGGACCTGCGGGCCGAGGAGCAGCTGGAGAAGGTGAAGGACCAGATCCTGTCCCGGTTCAGCCACGAGTTCCGCCAGCCGCTGACGCCGATCCTGGCCTACGGCGCCAAGCTGGCCCGTAAGCCGGCCGATCCCGAGCGGGTGCGGGAGTGGGGCGGCATCATCGTGACCGAGGGCGGCGCCCTGTTGCGCATCGTGGAGATCCTGGAGTTCTTCAGCCAGGTGGCCGCCGACCGGCTCAACCCGGCTCGGGAGTGGGTGGAGCCTGCCGATCTGGTGGAGGACGTCGTCAAGCGCTGGCGCCCCCGGCTGGCGCCGCCGTGGAGCCTGCGCCGCAGCGTCGCTCGCCGGCTCCCGCCCCTGTACGTCGATCGCGTGCTGATCGGCCGGTGCCTCGACGAGTTGATCGACAACGCCCGCAAGTTCTCGCCCGACGGCGGCGACGTGGTGGTCGGTGCCGAAAACGCGGGTGACGGCCGGGTGGCCCTGTGGGTCGGCGACAGCGGGATCGGGATGACGTCCGAGGAACAGGTGGTGGCTTTCACCCCCTTCGGCCAGGGCGACCCGTCCGACACCCGACGGTACGGCGGCCTGGGCCTCGGGCTGCCGTTCGTGCAGGAGGTCGTCGCCGCCCATCGGGGCGAGGTGCGCTGCCAGTCGGCGCCCGGTTCCGGCTCGAAACTCTCACTGTTGCTGCCCTCCCTGCCGAAGGATGGTCAGCGATGAGGCGAGCCGCGTGGCTGGTCGTGGGGGTGGTGGTCGTCTTGAGCGCGGCCTGCGCGCGGGACGACCGGCTTTCGTCGGACCAGGCCCGCCTGGTCCCGGCCGAGGGCGCCGAAGTGTTGGTGGCCGAGTCGGGCGGCCGGCTGCGGCCGTCGAGCGGTGTGCGGACGCTGGGCGCAGGCGACCGGGTCAAGGCGGCCCAGGGCACGGCCGCGCTCCTGCTGTCCAACGGCGACCGGCTGGAGCTGGCCACCGGGACCGAGGTGCAGCTGGGCGAGCCGGTCCGGCTGGAGACCGGTGCCCTCCTGCTGGTGCCGGGCACGGCCCGACCGCTGGCCGTCGACGCCGCCGGCTCGTCCGTGATGGCCCTCGGGCCGGCCCGGGTGACCCGCGACCTGGCCGTGACGGCGGCCAGCTACCGCACCGGTCTGCGGCTGGAGTCGGCCGGCCGGCGGCTGCGGGTGCCGCCCCTCCGCCAGGCGTCCATCGCGTCGCTGGGCGAGGTTCCTTCCGAGGCGAGCCCGATCGTGTACGACGCCGCCGACGGGTGGGACCGGACCTACCTCGCCGACGCCGCCGCCCTGGCCACCCAGCTCGAGACGCGCAGCCGTGGTTTCACCGCGTCGCTGTCGCGCGGCGCGGGTCGTACGGCCGGGTTCTACCGCCTGCTGCTGCCGGCGCTGGAGGCAGAGCCGGGCTTCGACGAGGCCCTGCTCTCGCCGGACCGCCCGGCCGGCGAGACGCTGGTGGGCACCGCCATCGCGCTGGAGGGAGCCGGCGGCACCTTCGCGACGCGGTTCGGCGAGGTCTTCGCGTTCCGCGGGGCGGGTGCCGACTGGGGCCTGGTGGCGCTCGACCAGGGCGTCGACGACGTGCCCGCCATCGTGGCCACCGTCGACCAGGCCATCGGCCGTGCGCCGCTGGCGTTCGCGCCGCCGCCGTCGACCCGCCCCACCGCGCCTTCGTCGCCCGCCCAGCCGTCGC
>DATLFQ010000189.1:0-6439 GCA_035540915.1 Acidimicrobiales bacterium | reverse complement strand
CCCGCTGCCCGACCCGACACCCGCCCCGGACCCGCCGGTGGTGTCCGACCCGGCGCCTCTCGTCCCACCGGCGCCGGGTCGGACACCACCGGCGGGTCCGGGGCGGGTGTCGGGTCGGGCAGCGGGGGGGCCGGTACCGGGTCGGGGACGGACGGGTCCGGGTCCGGGACGACCGGCGGCGGTTCCACCGGCGTCGGTGGCGGGACCACCGGGTCGGGTTGCAGCAGCGGCCAGTCCGCCGCCTCGGTGATGGGCCAGTCGTTCTCCCGGCGACGGGCTTGCACGACTTTGGCAAGCAGCACCACCACGGCGGCCAGCAGGCCCATCCGGACGGCGAACCGCAGGGACTTGCGGACCATGGCCGCCAACCTACCTTGACGGGCCGGGCGTCGGCTGCGACGATGACAGCAGCCATGACCACGGCGTCGCCTTCCGGCACCAGCCTCCTGCTTACGTAACGGCGAGTTCCTTCGGGCTCGCCGTCGCCTCCTGCGCCCTCCGGGCCAGGAGGTTTTTTGTTTCTCGTGAAAGGACCAGCCACATGACCGCTGAAGCGGCCGACCGACTGATCATCTTCGACACCACGCTCCGCGACGGCGAGCAGTCGCCCGGGATCAGCCTCGACGTGGCCGAGAAGCTCGAGATCGCCGAGCAGCTGGCGCGCCTGGGGGTCGACTACATCGAGGCCGGGTTCCCGGTCGCCAGCCAGGGCGATTTCGAGGCGGTCCGCACCATCGCCCGGACGGTCGAGGGCCCCGCCATCTGCGGCCTGTCACGCACCCACCGGGCCGACGTCGACCGCTGCTGGGACGCGGTGCGCGACGCCGACCGGGCTCGCATCCACGTCTTCATCTCCACCAGCCCCAACCACATGGAGCACATGCTGAAGATGACGCCGGCGCAGGTGCTGGCCGAGACCCGGTCCGGCGTGGCCCGGGCGCGCGAGCACACCGACGACGTCGAGTTCAGCCCGCAGGACGCCACCCGCACCCCGCTGGACTTCATGATGGAGGTGCTGCAGGCGGCGGTCGAGGCCGGCGCCACCACGTTGAACATCCCCGACACCGTCGGCTACGGCATTCCGTGGGACTTCGGCGCCCTCATCCAGTACGTGCGCCGCAACATCTCGGGCGACTACGTCACCTCGACCCACTGCCACAACGACCTCGGCCTGGCGACGGCCAACTCGCTGGCCGGGGTCCAGGCCGGTGCCCGCCAGGTCGAGGTCTGCGTCAACGGCCTCGGAGAGCGAGCCGGCAACGCCGCCCTGGAGGAGGTCGTCATGGCCGTCCGCATCCGGGCCGACCAGTTCCCGGGCGTGGAGGTGGGCGTGCGCACCGAGGAGCTGGCTCGCACGAGCCGCCTGGTGGCCCGCCTCACCGGCTACCCGGTCCAGTACAACAAGGCCGTCGTGGGGCGCAACGCCTTCGTCCACGAGTCGGGGATCCACCAACACGGCGTGCTGGCTGACGCCAGCACCTACGAGATCATCGACGCCTCCTCGGTGGGCCAGCAGGGCCGCCAGATCGTGCTGGGCAAGCACTCCGGGCGCCACGCGTTCCGGGACACCCTCACCAAGATGGGCCTGCGGGTGGAGGGCGACGCGCTGAACGCCGCCTTCGTGCGTTTCAAGGAGCTGGCCGACCGCAAGGTGCAGATCACCGAGGCCGACCTGGAGGCCATCGTCGCCGAGGAGTTGGGCGGTGCCGGCGCCGAGCCGGCCTACGTCTTCGAGTCGCTGGAGGTCACCGGCGGGACCGTCGGGGTGCCCCGGGCCCGGGTCGTGCTCCTGCGCGAGGGCGTCAAGGTGGAGGCCACCGCCGAGGGCGACGGCATGATCGACGCCGCGTGCCAGGCCATCAAGGCGGCCACCGGCGTGGACGGCCGGCTCACCGACTTCAACGTCTCGTCGGTGACCGGCGGCGTCGACGCGCTGGGGGACGTCGTCATCCAGGTCGAGGCGGCCGGGGTCAAGGTCTCCGGGCGCGGGGTGTCGACCGACGTGGTGGAGGCGTCGGCCCGGGCCTTCCTCAACGCCACCAACAAGCTGGTACGCGTCCGGAACAGTGGCGAGCGGCGCGACCCCAGGGACGAGGTCACGCCATAGGGGTCCGGTACGGCGCGCCGGGCGTCAGGCGGGGGTGACGCCTTCGTAGGCGGAGGCCTGGAGGTTGAAGAGCTCGGCGTAGAGCCCCGGCTCGGCCATGAGCTCGTCGTGGGTGCCCTGCTCGACCAGCTCTCCGCTGCGCAGGACGAAGATGCGGTCGGCGGAGCGCACGCTGGAGAACCGGTGGGAGATGAGGAGCACCGTGCGGCCCGCGGCGACGGCCCGGATCCGCTCGAACAGCTCGTGCTCGGCCCGGGGGTCGAGGGCGGCCGTCGGCTCGTCGAGGATCACGAACGGGGCGCCCCGGAAGAATGCCCGGGCCAGGGCGATCCGCTGCCACTGGCCGATCGACAGGTCGTGGCCGCCCTCGAACTGGCGGCCGAGCATCGTCCGGTAGCCGTCGGGGAGCTCGGCGACGAACCCGTCGGCCCCCGACTCGACCGCGGCGGCGACCACCGCGGCCAGGTCGTCGGACCGGCCGTGGTCGCCCACGGCGATGTTCTCGTCGGCCCGCAGCGAGTACTGCACGAAGTCCTGGAAGATGACCGCGATGTGCCGGCGCAGCCGATCGGGGTCGCAGCCGGCGGTGTCGACGCCGTCCCACCAGATGCGCCCGGCGGTCGGCGTGTACAGGTGGCACAGGAGCTTGGCCAAGGTGGTCTTGCCCGACCCGTTCTCGCCGACCAGCGCGACCACCTCGCCCGCGTCGATGGTCAGCGAGACGTCCCGCAGGGCCAGGCGGTCGGTCCCGGGATAGGCGAAGCTCAGGCCCTCCACGGTGAGGGTCGAGAACCCGGCCGGCGCCGGCGCGGTTGGGCGGGCGGCGGCCACCTCCGGTGCCAGCTCCAGGAAGGACGTGTAGTCCTCGATGAACAGCGAGTGCTCGTAGAGCGCCGAGCCGCTCTGGACGATGCCGGCAAGGCGCACGCCGAGGACCTGGATGCCCACTGCCGCGGTGGCGGCCGCCGCCACGCTCATCCGGTCGGTCAGCAGCAGCCACACCAGCAGCCCGATGCTGGCCGCCGACAGGGCCGACGTGGCCACGCTGGCCAGGAGCGAGCGGCGCAGGCGCTCGTTGGTGGTGCGGCGCAGGTCGGCCACCCGCTCGTCCCAAAGGTGGTCGTAGCGACGGCGGATGAAGCGGGCCAGGCCGAACGCCCGCAGCTCCTGGGCGAAGGGCTTGCCGGTCAGGACACCGGCCAGGTAAGCCCGTTGGCGGTCGTTCGGGGTCATCCGATGCCCGAACGAGTACCGCGTGCGGCTGTTGCGGGACGTGGCGATCGACAGCGGTACGTAGGCCAGTGCCACCACCGGCAGCAGCAGCGGTTGCAGGGTGGCGAGCCCGGCGGTGATGCCCACCGCGCCCAGGCCGAGGCTCAGGAGGTTCAGCACGTCGGAGGTCATGGCGTAGGGCCGGACCATGGCCGCCGTCGTGGCCCGCTGCAGCCGGTCGTGGAAGTCGGGCTGCTCGAACGCCTCCAGGTCGACCACGGTGGCGATGTCGATGACGTTGGCCTGGGCGTGGCGGCCGGTCAGCTCGCCGATGACCGTGCGCAGCTCGCTCTGGGCGCGGGAGGCGAAGCCCACGACCGCCGTCACCCCCAGCAGCACCAGCAGGCCCGGCACCACCTGGCCGGCGCCCTGGCCGAGGCGGTCGGCGGTGAGGACTGTCGACAGCACGCGGCTGCCCACGAGCAGCTGGACGCCGGCTCCCACCCCGGTGATCACCTGCAGCACCACCGACACGGCCAGTTCCCGAGGGGCGGCCGCCCACACCAGGCGCACCGAGGCCCGCACCAGGGCCGGCAACCGGCGCAGCCGCTTGTCGACCGACTCCCGCCGGGTGTCGTACAGCCCTCCCCGAACGACGATCACCGTCGAAGGGTACAGAGCCGGCGACCCGCTAGTGCGGGGCTATTCGCGGGATGGTGAAGCTGAACCGGGTGCCCGCGCCGGCCGGGTTGTCCTCCACCCAGATCCGCCCGCCGGCGCGCTCGACCACCCGCTTGCAGATGGCCAGCCCGATGCCGGTGCCCTCGTAGCGGCTGCGGGCGTCGAGCCGCGAGAACATGCCGAACGCCCGCTCGCGGTCAGCGGCGGGCATCCCGATGCCGTTGTCGTCGACGGTCACCACCCAGGACTCGTCGGTGGCCCGGGCGCCCACGACGACCCTGGGGGTCACGCCGGCGGCCACGAACTTGACGGCGTTGCCGATCAGGTTGTGCAGGACGAGGGTCAGCTGGGCCGGGTCGGCCACCACGACGGGCAGGGGGTGCTGCCAGGTCACCGTGCGCGGGCCGCCCTCGGTGTCGCCGGCCGCCGCGGCCACGACCGCCTCCAGGTCGACGGGGGCCGCCTCGACCTCGACGGTGCCGGCCTGGGCGTAGCGCAGCAGGTCGTCGATCAGGTCGCTCATGTTGGCCGTCCCCCGGAGGATCCACTCGACCAGCTCACGGCCCTGGTGGTCGAGGGTCGCCCCGTACCGCCGGGCGAGGAGGTCGGTGAACCCCGAGATGGCCTGGAGCGGTGCGCGCAGCTCGTGGGCGGCGACTGAGCCGAAATGGGCCAGGTCGGTGTTGGAGCGGGCCAGGTCGTCGGCGGCCCGGCGGCGTTCGGAGACGTCTCGCATGAACCGGTGGTGGCCGCCGGCCGCGGCACCGGCGCCCGTGGCGTCGGCGATGGGGACCAGCAGCAGCTCCATGGCGAACGTGCCGCCCCCGGCCCGCCGGCCTCGGGCCTCGACCGTCGCCCTACCGGTCGCCGTCATGGCCGCCTCTGCGTCGGCCACGGCGGCCCGGTCGTCGGGATGGACGTCGATCGCCCAGTGCCGGCCGATCAGCTCGTCGGCCGGCCGGCCGACCATGGTGGCGAAGGCCGGGTTGACGTCGACGTAGCGCCCGCCGCCGTCGAGGCGGGCGATGCCGTCGACCGCGTGGGCCAGCACGGCGGAGAACCGCTGCAGTTCGTCCTCGGAGCGCTTGCGGTCGGTGATGTCGACGGCCTGGAGCACGTACTCGCGGGGCCGGTCGTCGTCGTCGCGCAGCACCGACCGGCTCAGCAATATCCAGGCCGTCGACCCGTCGGCCCGCACGTAGCGCTTCTCCACCCGGTAGCTGGCGATGCGGCCGGCGAGCAGGTCGCGGTGCTGTGCCTCGTCGATGTCCGCGTCGGCTGGGTGGCGCAGGTCCCGCACCTCCATGGCGAGGAGCTGCTCGCGCTCATAGCCGGTCATGCGGGCCAGTGCCTCGTTCACCATGACGAAGTGCCCGTCCAGATCGGTGACGGCCATGCCGATCGGCGCATGGTCGAAGGCCAGGCGGAACCGCTCCCGGCTCCGGCGCACCTCGTCCTCGACCGGCTGCGGCCCGACGGCCGGCGGCGGGGCGGGCGTCTCGGCGCCGGCGGCCGCCTCCTCCTCGGGCACCGCCGCCGGCCGGCACGCGGCGAACAGCCGCCGGACCAGCTCGTCGGGGCGATAGCGCTTCTCCAGGTAGGCGTCGGCGCCGCACTGGAGCGCGATGGGGCCCATGCGGTCGGCGTTGAACCCCGACAGGACCACGATGCGGCTGTCCGGCGAGCGCAGGCGGATGCCGGGGATGGCCTCCAGCCCGTCCATGACCGGCATGGCCAGGTCGAGCAGCACCAGGTCCGGGCGGTGGGTGCCGGCCAGCTCGATCGCCTCCGCGCCGTCGCGGGCCTCGGCGACGACCCGGAACGCCCTGGAGGCGTCGAGGGTCAACCGGAGCAGGGCGCGCACCTCGGGCGTGTCGTCGGCCACCAGGACGCGCAGCTCGCCGGGCACGGGCGCGGCGCTAGGAACCGCCCGGCGTGGCGAGCGCCGGCCGGTCCCGCTTCAGCTCACCGGGGCCCAGTTCGAGGTCGCTGCCCGCCTCGCCGAGGAGATCGGAGATGATCTGGCGGGCCGAGTCGAGCGATGACCGCAGGGCCTCCTCCGACAGGGCCACCTCGTCGAGGGCCAGCGCCGTCTGGGCCACGAACAGGCCCTGCACGATGTTGTCGTTGATCTCCATCGCCTGGCGCTGGCGTTCCTTCAGGTCCTCGAACAGCTTGGCGCCCCGCATGAGCGGGCCGTAGGTGCGGCGCAGGCTCCAGTAGTAGATGCCGACGCCGGCGCTCACGACGTCCCAGGCGGCGTGGTGGAAGCTGAACGAGTTGCGTAGGGCCACGCCCTTGGCGTCCTCGGCACCGAGGTAGGGCAGCAGCATGTGGATGCCCAGGCTGCCGTGGTGGACGGCGCAGGTGAAGAAGATGAGCGCCGTCGCCGTGCCCAGGGGGTTGGCCCGCAGCTGCTTCTCGCGGACGAGGGGCCGG
>DATLFQ010000188.1:0-8073 GCA_035540915.1 Acidimicrobiales bacterium | reverse complement strand
CCCGCGGGTTGTTCTCGGCGACATCGAGCACCAAGCCCGACGCGCCATGGTGCAGAGCCCATGCGACGACGGCGGCGACGAGCTGGTGGGCGACGCTCGACCCGCGGCGTTCCGGTGCCACCCATGTCGAGATCACGTGGTGATCGCCGCTCTCCTCGCCTGGGATCGCCGCGATCAGGCCGGTCGCCTCGGCCCCGCGCATGGCCACGAACCAGCCGAGTGTGGTGACGGAAGTGACCCACCACTCGTCTGCTCGGGCCGCGTCCTCCTCCCTCGTCGACCCAAAGGCGTACGGCGCTTCGGCTAGCGCCCGCAGCCGGACCTCCCGCAACAGGCGCCACTCCTCCGGACCGAGGCGGCGCACCAGCTCCGACATCTCCTCATCGTGGTCGACGTCCGTGGCGCCGTCCACCGACTTCACGCCGGAGCGCAGGGCCTGGTCGCGAGCCGAACGCGCGCACCGACATCGCTTAGGCGACCGACAGGATCAGGGCGTAACGGCGCTTCGCGCAGCTACGAGCTCCCACCTCGGACCTACGTTGCGCGTTTCTCCGGCACGAACCCTCTGAGCAGTGAGACGATCGACTCGATCTCCTGCTGGTCGAGCACGTGGTGCCGCGCTCGAAGAGCCTTCCGCCAGGCGCTCTCCCGAGGGCCCTCGATCACGAGCGTTCCCTGGATCGTCACATGTCCGCCTTCGATGGCTGGCGCGCCTGGGCCCCAGAACGCCAGCGCTGGCTCGACCGTGAGGTGCCCAAGCCCCATCTCGGCAAGGGCACGTTCCGCAAGTCCGGCGGCGTACTTCGCCTGGCCGATGTAGTTCCGTTGGCTTCCGGAGATTGCTTTCGGCGTGACGGAGAGCCGTTCGGTTGTGTACTTCGAGTCGATGGCAATGACGCCGCCGGGTCCCACGAGAAGATGATCGACGTTGCCGGCTCCTCGGTACTCGATGTCGTGCACGGCATGCCAGCCATGGCGTCGAAGAGGCCGCAGGGCGGATGCCGTGAACTCCTCCCCAAAGGCCCCCTTCCGGTCGCGTTCTGCGCCGGCGGCGAGCGCTTGCGCAATCTCGCGGATCCACCAAGCTGCACCGACCAACGCGCCGCCGAGAATCAGGCCACGCTGGAAGGCACTCTCGGCTGCCGCCGGTGGCCACCGTCCCCCGACCAACGAGACGAGGGCCATCGAGCCCAACGAGGCCGCGATGATGGCCGGATACGACGTAACGGCCAGCCAGGCTCGCGGACCTCTGTCACGCAGCTCGCGCCATTGACGCTCCCGTACCCGCCGCCGTAAGCGTGCACCTGCTTTGCGTTCGCCCATGACCAATCCTCGCTCGCCGGCCGGGTCGGCACCGCGTTGTCGGGAGGCGCCACTGTCCGGCCGTGT
Organism: Acidimicrobiales bacterium; assembly: GCA_035540915.1. Lineage (GTDB taxonomy): Bacteria > Actinomycetota > Acidimicrobiia > Acidimicrobiales > DATLFQ01. The sequence continues at coordinate 6,684 of DATLFQ010000188.1, read as the reverse complement.
CTCGCGGCCTCCAACCGCGGCCAGGGCGCTGACACCGGCGCGACCGGAGCGGAGCCGTTGCTGCCAAACTCGCTGACCTGGGGCGATGTGGTCGTGGCAGCGATTCGGGCAACTCTGCCGGCAACACCTAGTCCTCATCCTGGCCGCCATGCGCAACGGCCAGCAGGTGTTCGACGCTCTCGACGACGAGTGGACCCGCCTCCCGTGGATCCACGACCGCAGCACCGCGGCCGGGTGGGCCGCCGCCGAGGTGGTGCTGACCACGCACGTCACGCCGGTGGACATCGTGCAGGCCGCACAGCGTCGGGGCGCGGTGGAGCAGACCAACGCCATCGTCGGCGCCCTGCTGCGCCTGGCTGACGACGACCGTGCCTCGCGCGCGCTCCTGCAGGCAGTGCTGCCCGGCCTTCGTGCCCGCGTTCGCCACGTCGGCGTGCGCAGCGCGGGGCGGCGCCCGCTGCCTGGCTGGGACAGCCTGGACGACCTCGGCACCGACATGGTGGCCATCGCCGTGGAGCGCATCGCCCGCCTGGCCGGCTCCTCGCCGCCGTGGCCGGCGGCGGCGATCGTGGGAGGAACCTGGCGCCGGGTGCGGACGGCGGCGGAGGTGGCGCTTCGCCACGAGCAGCTCGCCTTCCCCCTCGACGAGGCGGCCGAGATGCCGTTGGCCGGCTCGGGGCGCTCGACGGCCCAGGAGCTGGCCGAGGAACTGGCGTCGGCCGTGCGGCGCCAGGCGCTGCGTCCGGGCGACGCCCGGCTGATCTACCTCACCCGGGTCCTCGGCTACAGCCCCGCCGAGTTGGCCGTGGCGGGCGGTCCAGACGCCCGGGCGTTGCGGACCCGTCGGGCCCGGGCCGAGCGCGCTCTGCTGGCCGCTTCTGCCTGAGCACGCCAGTCCGCTCCACCGGAACGGCCGGGTCGCCGGCGACCTTGCGCGGGCGCTACCGGGCCAGACCCAGCTCGTGGGCCGGCGGGTCTTGCGGGCCCAGCCCGAGACGACTGAGAGCGGCCTGGTGGTGGGCGCGTGTTGCCTGTGCAGCCAGGTCCTCGTCGATGAGCCTCTTGATCTCGGCCTGTTCGACGGTGTCTCCGACCCGCTCCAGGTGCGGGCCGAGACGGCCGTAGGCGGCGGCCAGGGCGGACGCCTCGCCCTCATCGAGGCGGCACTCGGCACACCGGGCGGCCGCGTCGGCCCGCAGCCACTCAGGCGGGCTCGCCACCACCCGGGCGGCCAGGAGCCGCTCGCGGGCGGCGATGGCTTCGGCGACGAGGCGTGCACGGGCAAGGACCACCGCCGGATCCTGCCGGCCGTGGCTGCCGCTGGGCACCGTGCGCAGCGAGGCCAGCTCGGCGTCCAGGACGGGGAGTGGGTGCTCGGCCAGCACGGCGACCGCCGGGCCGGGTCGATCGGCGAGCGGTGGGACGTGGTGGGCGACGTCGGCCACGGCGATGTCGACCAGGGCGGCGGCCACCACGGCGCGGAGCTGCTGGCGATGGGCAGCGAGCACAGGATCGGCGGGCACCGGTCCGAGCGGGTGGGCGCCGTGGAGCGCAGTGGTGCGACGGTCGAACAGGCCGGCGGCGTCCCGGTAGTCCACCACCGCGGCCGCCGCCCGGCGCCAGGCCCGCAGGCCGGCGACGTGGGCCGGGAGCGGGCCGAGCAGCGTGGTGACCGGGCCGTGGCGCTCCGTCTCAGCCAGAACCAAGCGCCCGGCGCGCTGGCGGACCAAGGCGGCATCGAGCAGTGCCAGCCGAGCCCGGTCCTCGGCCTCCTGCCGACGCACCTCCGGCGGCCGGTCGTCCTCCTCGGCGCGCAGGCGGGCCTCGGCCTCCAACACGCCGGTGGCGTAGGTCCCCGCCGCCCACACCAGCACGGCCACCGGGTCGCGAGCGGTCAGAAGCTCGCGGGTCCCCGGGCGCTGCCGGCTGTGCACCAGCTCGATGAGGCGCTCGACGGTGGCGCCGGGCACGGCCAGGGCTCTGGCCATGGCATCGTCCAGCGGGCGGCACTCCAGGACCTCGGGCGCCAGCCCGTAGGTGCCGGCCAACGCAGCGCGCGCCCGGCGCAGGGCCTCGGGCAGGGCCGGACTGGCACCGAGGCGGGCGGCCAGCTCGGCCCGCTCGGCCGCCAGCCAGGGCGTGGGCCGCGCCACCAGCTCGCCCACGGCGGCGGCCATGGGGTCGGCCGCGCTGGCCATGGTCTGGGAGGCGTCGCGGGCCATGGCCTCGGCCAGGGCCCGGGCCTCGTCGGGATCGGAGGGCAGTCCCACGCCGGGTCTGCTCGGGCAGTCCAACTCGTCGGCGTCGGCGGCCGCCAGGGCGAAGAAGTGCGTCTCCAGCCGGGCCCTCGACGCCGCCACATAGGCGGCCTGGCGGTACATGCCGGCCTCGGCCACCAGCACGTAGGCCCGCTCGGCGGTGCGACCCTGCACGGCGTTGGCCGTGGAGGCGTAGGCGTGGGTGAGCCCCGGCGCCTGGATCTCCCGCCGCCCCGCCGGAGAGTGCACCTCCCGCTCCTGGAGGAACCCGTGGTCGAGCTCCACCACCCGCCCGGGCCGGTCGCCGCGTGGGTCGAAGGCGACGTGGACGGAACGGCCCTTGCGGTCGATCTTCTGCACCGTGCCCACCTGTCCGGTGCGGACCCCGCGGACGTAGTCGTTGCGGGTGGCCCGGACCCGGTCGCCGAGACACAGCTCACGCTCGTCGACCGCCCGCGTGGGCGACGACAGCGTGATGACCAGGGACCGGCGTCCGAGGCGCCCGTCGGCGTCAACCAAGGCCCGGGCCGCCGCGTTGAGCCTCTCCACCTCGGCCACCGTGGTGGCCACCAGGAGCTTGTCGGACGCGGGCGTGCCGGGATCGGCGTGCCAGGCGCGGAGCAGGCCGACGCGGGCGGCATCGGCGCTGTCGGCCTCGTGCCAGCGACCCGCCGCCCGGGCGGAGGCGATGGCGGCGGCCGAGCGCCCGGTGCGGATGAGCCCCAGGCGGGCCCGGTCGGCCGGGTCGGCCTGGCGGTGGTTCTCCCGAAGGGCCACGACGGCGTCGCCGCAGCGCTCGACCAGGTGGGCGAAGGCGCCGCCGGCGCCGACCTCGGGGATCTGGTCGGGGTCGCCCACCAGCACCAGCTTGGCGCCCGCCTCCCCGGCCCAGGCGGCCAGGCGGGAGAGCTGTCGGGTGTCGGCCATGCCGCTCTCGTCCACCACCACCACGGCTCCGGCCAGGTAGCCGGCGCCGTGGCGGTCGCGCTCGCCCAGCAGCCGGGCCAGGGTGAACTGGTCGTCCAGGCCGGCCTCGATCCCGAGCACCTCGGCCGCCCCACCCTGCAGGCAGGCGCCGAGCACCCGGTGGCCGGCCGATCGCCAGGCCGCCGTCGCCGCCCCGAGGGCGAAGGTCTTGCCGGTGCCGGGCCCGCCCACCACGACCTCCACCCCGTGGCCGCTGGTGGTGATGGCCTCCACCATGGCCGCCTGCTCGGCCCGCAGCGTGGGCCGGGCCGCCAGCGCCGCCTCCAGGTGGTGCTCGGCCACCCCGCCGATGCCGGCACCGAGCCCGTCGGAGTAGGCAGCCACCAGGCGCGCCTCGTGGGCCAGCAGTTCGGGCGTGGTGAACGACGGGCCCATCCCGCCCGCTCGCACGACCCGACCGTCGCCGGTGCGGATCCGCTCGGAGCGGGCCGGTGGTGCGGCCGCCACCGGCACGAAGCGGCGGGGATCGTGCAGCAGGCGAGCGGCCCAGGTCTCGAGCTGGTCGGCGCTGGCGCCTTGTGGCAGCGCGGTGGCGAAGCCGCACAGGGCGTCGCGCAGGTCGACGCGGGTGGAGCGCTGGGTCAGTCCCTCGGGACCGGCCAGCTCGGCTGCCACCTCGCCCACCCGCTCGCCGCTGGGTGCCTGGGGCCTGGCCCGGCCGACGACGTGGCGGAGGAGGTCGGCCGGCCCGAAGCCGATCCGGGCCGCCCGCTCGGCCAGGCGCTGCGGGCTCTGGTGGGCGTGGATCCCCTTGGCCGGCCTGGTGGCCAGGACGGCCCCCTGGGCGGCGCCCGCGCCGGAGCGGCCGAGGGCGGCGAGGAGGGCGTCGCGCTGGGCGGAGCGCTGGGAGAACTCCTCGATGACGGCCCGGGGCACGCCGAGAAGGTCGGCCATGCCGTTGTGGGGCTGGTGGAACTCGACGCCGAGGCGCCGGGTCAGCTCGGCCCGCAGACGCGCCTGGTACACGTGGCCGACCGGGCGGGCCCAGGCGTACAGGGCGGTGCCGTCGAGCGCCGCCATGCGCCCGTCCACCCCCCGGGCCACGTTGGCCACCACCAGGTGGGTGTGCAGGAGCGGGTCGCCCATGCGTGAGCTGCGGTGGTCGAAGGCAGCGATGGTGAGCCCGACGGCCTGGACCCGTCCGCCCTTGCCCCGGATCCACGCCGCGTGGCGCTCCAGCACGGCGATGGCGTCGCCGACCGCCGCGTGGTGGGCAGCCAGCACCTCGCCGGCCAGGTCGGTGGGCAGCCCCCGAGCGGCCAGCTCCTCGGCCGGCACGAGGGTGCCGAGGGCATGGAGGATCGAGACGGACTTGGGCGGGCGCACGGCCAGGTCGTAGGCGGGGACCACCCGGGCCGACACCCGACCGGCCATGAAGCGGTCCAGCTCGTCGCAGGCCACCCGCCACTTTCCCTGGTCGTCCTTGTGCCCGACCAGGTACTGCACGAGGCGGCCGTCGTCGCGGGTGGTGGTTTCCGGCATGCCCTTGGCCACCAGCCGGGCCAGGTAGGAACGGTTGACCCCGGCCAGGCGGGCCGCCTCGGCCAGGCTGTAGGTGCCGTCGGCGGCGGGCGCCGGCAGCTTCCCGAGGGCCGGGGGCTGGGGACGGCCCTGCTCGTAGGCGTCGAGGGCGTCGGCGCCGACCCGCCACGCCCCGCTGCGGCGCTTCTCCCCGGCCAGCTCACCGGAGCGCAGCAGCGCCCGCACGCGGTCGGCGGGCACGCCGAGGCGGGCGGCGGCCGCCCCCACGTCGAGGTCCTTGCCGGCGGAGCGGGCGCCGGCCCGGGCCGAGGAGCCCCTGGCCGAGGCCAGGTAGGTGCCGGTGACCGGGTGCTTGCCGCAGAACAGGGCGCGCAGGGCGGCCGGAGAGACCTCGCCGGCCAAGCCGAGGGCCCGTGCTCCGTCGCCCATCCAGCGCCCCGGCGCCTCGCCCTGGCGCAGGTAGTACTCCGACCGATCGGTCGTCACCTCCTTGAAGGGGTAGTCCGGGTCGAAGCACGGCGAGACGTTGATCACCGACGGAGGTAGTGGCCGTCGGATCGGGAGAACGCGACAGGATCTGGTGCGCCGCGGCGGGGTTTCCAACGCAGGTAGCGCTGCTACCTGCAAGTCTGTGCATTGGTCGGGCGCGGTAAAGGGGCCCTTCGATTGTTCCTCGGACGTGGTCGGTGGGCTCTAAGGCGCTACCCATGTGCTTCTGCTCGCTTATTTGGACCTGGGAGGGGGCGGCATTTTGGAGGTCACTGCGGGCGGCAGTGGAGGGCCGGACCCGGCCACCAGGCGGCTCGTCACCTGGCAGCGACTGCCAGGCCCTCGTCCACCGCCGTACGGACGGCGGTCGCGGTCGCGGTGCAGGCCGACGAGTGGAGGCACCAAGACCGCCACATTGGCCCTCGATGTCATTGGGCCGGAGCCAGAGCACAGACGGCCGATGTGCTGGCGCGTGCTCGCCCGGAGCGCCAGGAGCGCCGGGAGCGATTCAAGACTGTCAACCGGCTCGTGCCGTGCTGCCTCGCGAGCAGGGACGCATTGTGAAAGCGACGGGAGCGGGCAAGGCGGCACCGTCATTCTGTGAACCGAACGCCAGTTCGTGTCACATCTCTTCGGTACCACTACGGGCGCGGCCAAGTCGGCTGTGAAGAGTGCCCCACTACCCAAAGGAGAAGCCATGCAGCTCACCGCTGAATCCCTTATCGGCGCGTGCTCCGACGACAGCGAGGAGGCCGGGATCCTGCTGACCGCCGAGTTGGAGCCGATCGCGGGCGCCGGGGCGCCCGTCAAGCCGGCCTCGTACGCGGGCCATGCTCAAGGCGGGCCGCCCCGCCACCAGATTGACAAGCGCTGGTCCGAGGACCGGCCGGTCGACGTCGCGGTGATCGACAACGTGCCCAGCCAGGCGGGCCGCCACGAAGCCCAGCTCGACGTCCTCGCGGCGACTCTCGGCCTCCCGTCGCTGGTTCTCGATCTGTCGGGCCTCACGCTCCCCGAGCACCTGCCCGCTTCCATCTCGGTGTTCCGCTTCGCCCACCGGCATGCCGACGCCTACCTCCGGGATGCCGAATTGGACGGCACAGCCTTCCCTGCCACCCCCGTCGGGAGGGCTCTGGTCGAGGGCACCGACGTCAACGCCGCGCCGCTCTTGCAGTGGGCGCCCCAGAGCCTCCTGTACGGATTCTGGCAGTCGCACCTCGGGAAGAAGGGCTCCCAGGCCAAGCTCGCCCGGTCATGGGTTTCGGAGATCGTCGGCTGGGAGCCGGCCACGCTGGAGACCTCGACGCTGGGCGTCAAGGGCGACCCGCTCAACCTTTCGACCTCCGACAAGGTCGTCTACGACGAGAACGACCCCACCGGCTGGACACTCGCCGAGGCCGACAAGAAGGCCGCGGCATCCAAGGGCAAGAAGCAAGAGAAGCTCTCCGAGATCGGCCACGGCCAGGTC
>DATLFQ010000187.1:0-33666 GCA_035540915.1 Acidimicrobiales bacterium | reverse complement strand
GGGCGGTCATGATCGGGGCCTCCCGGGCCGCGTAGGCGAACGCCTCGTGGATCGACACGGTGCCGTCGCGGTCGGCGTCGGCACGGCCCTTGAGCACGCCCTCGTCGAACATCAGGCCGACATAGACCGACATGCGCCAGTCCGGCCGCTCGTAGGACTTCTCGGGCTCGGCGGACGAGGCGGTGACCAGCCGGCGGGGACCGGACAGGCCGGCGTCGTCGAAGCCGATCGCCTCGCAGCCGGCGAAGTTGGCCCACAGCCATCCCTGGATCCCACGCAACCGCTCGGACACCTCGCGGTCGGCCAGAAGGTTCCGGGTGTCGTAGGGGACGAGGAACTCGTCCAGCGCCTCACCGTCGCGGTCGGGGTCGCCGCCGCGCTGGAAGGTGTGGCCCGAGTAGTGGAAGATCGAGAACGACGAGTCGTTGCTCCGGCTCTGCAGCCAGGTGATGCCCTCACGGATGGCGGCCGCCGTGGCGGCGGCGTCGACCAGCACCCGCATCTGGTCGTCTCGCCAGCCGGCCCGGCGCAGTGCCTCCTGCACGACCCGGGCATCGCCGGCCCCCCCGACGGTGCCGACCGGGCGGCCCCCGGTGTGCTTGCCCACGCCGACGATCAGCGCGGAGCGCTCGTTGCCCGCCACCGGCGCGGCGGCGGAGGGAGAGGCTGACAGGCCGGCCAGCTGCGCCGCCGCCAAGGCGACGGCGGCGAAGATCCTGATCCTGTGGCCCACCCCCACAGGATCAGAACCTAGCGCCGTGGTCAGTCGCCTGTCAGGTCGGGCTGCCGCAGCGGACCGCCCGGCGGACGAGCAGGGCGGCGCCGACCAGCAGGCCGGCGAAGAGGGCGGTCGTCGCCGAGCCGCCGCCGGTGCGGGGCAGCTCCCGGGCGGTGACGCCGGTCGTCGGCAACTCGGCCGGCCCACCGGCACGAGGCAGCTCGACGGTCACCTCGCCGAAGGCGTTGACGTCGATCCGAGCCTCGCCCACACCCGTCCCGGTGGCACAGGTGCCGGTCGCCCGAGCGGTGTTGGTGAACAACCCGCCGCCCGAGTTCGGCGCCACCTGCACGGTGATCGTCACGTTCCTCGTCTCGTTCGGGGCGATCGAGCCGATGTCGTTGAACGTGATGACCCCGCCTTCGACCGAGTTGGCCTGCGGGTTGGTGCCGATGATGCTGTAGCGGACGCCGGCCGGAACGGTGATGGTGTCGACGAGGCGCACGTTGTTGAGGGTGCAGTCGGCGAACGGGTTGGTCACGGCCACGGTGTAGGTGAACTGCTCGCCAGCGTTGACGGACTGCTTGTCGGCCGTCTTGGTGACCGGCAGGCGGCACTGGATGCCACCGGCGGGCACCTGGGCCCGGGCCTCCATGTGGCCGACCCGGACATCGACGAGCGAGCCGTCGAGCAGGGTGATGCGGGCGACGTCGACGGCACCGGCGGCCAGCGTGCCGTCGCTCCCGAGGGTCGGGGAGCTGTCGGCGTTGCCGCCGATGGCCCGGGGGTCCTCGCCGACCGCGACCTCGGCCACGCCGGGGATCGGGACGACCAGGCCGTTGTTGCCGAGCAGCTGCTGCAGCGTGATCTCGGTGATGTTGCCGAGCGCCGGGCTGACGCCCGACAGGATGCGCAGCACCGGCGTGGATGGCGTGACGGTGCCGGGGCCGTAGAACACGTAGTTGCCGGCTGCGCCGCCGACGCCGGTGGCCACCGCCCGGAAGACCCACTCGCCGAGGAACTCCAAGGTGAGCTGGGTGGGCATGCCCTCGAAGAGGGTGACGGGGGCGATGGTCTGGCGGGTCTCGGTCATCAGGCCGAAGTTGTCGCCGAGCTTGCGGCCATTGACGTCCACCTGGGGAACCAGGCGGGTGATCGACCGGGACTGGGACACCTGGCGGTCGGGCGAGGTGCCTCGGGTGGACAGCACAGCGTTGCCGAACGGGTCGGTGGCGGCGCCGCCGTTGCCGAGCAGCTGGACGCCGGCCGCGTAGCCGGTGCCGAAGCTGATGTTCTGGCCGGCGATGCAGTTGCCGTCCTCGCGGAAGCGGGCCTGGGCCTCGCCCCGCAGGAGCGAGGCGAACGCCACGCCGTCGAGCTTGACCGGACCGATCTCCTGGCGGACGAGGTCGGTCGACGGGGGCGCCGAGGCGCGGGCCTTACCCGAGAGGATCAGCTGGTTGGCGTCGTTGGGCAGGTTGTTGGCGAGCCCGATCTCCAGAGCGGACCCCCGACCGAAGCTGCGGTTCCCCCGGAGGTTGCCGTCGAGCCCGGTGTTCGGCAACGTCGGCTGCACGACCTGGCCGTACTCGTTGACCACCGTGCCGGCCGCGGCACTCGGCCCGAACGTCACGCCCCCGGTGCCCTGGGAGGCCACCGTGGCGCCCGAGAATGCGACCTCGGTGTCGACCAGCTGGCTGCCCCCGAGGCCTCCGACGAGCCCGGCACCACCGCCCAGCACGCCCACGTGCACGACGCTGCCGGTGCTGTAGCCCCGGTAGTCGGCCTGCGGCGACGCCACCTGCGCTGCCGCCGGCGTGGCCAGCGAGACGACCGCCGTCGCCGAAGCCGCCAGGAGAGTGCTTGCTACTACCGCCAGTTGTCGCCTCAATGACCTCTCCTCCGTCGAGCCACGCCGGCCGCCGACCCTCGTGACGTTTTCGTTCTGTCCTGCCTGTACCTACTGGTACTGCTCGGGCCGCCCAGTCCGGCCGGGCGGCCGCGCTGGGGCTGGAAACGTGGCCGCATCCTTTCACATTCGCGCTCCGCGCACACACTTTCCCGATCCGTCGTGCTAAGGCCGTCGGGCTCATCGGCCAGGAAGGAGCCAGACCCGCGGCTTGTTACACTCGTTGTCAAGTTTCCTACGTCATGAAGTGCGAGGTGTGGCATGGCAGTGGACCCGAACCGGTGGACGCTCAAGACCACCGAGGCCGTCAACGCTGCGGTGGCTGCGGCCCGTGCGGCCAGCCACCCCGAGGTGACCCCCGAGCACGTGCTGCTCGCGCTTCTGGGCCAGGAGGGAACGGTCGTCCTGCCCGTGCTCCAGAAGGTGGGCCTGGCCCCGCTGACCCTGCGGAACCGGCTCACCGACAGCACCGACCGGCTGCCGCGCGCGTACGGATCGGACCCGCAGATGAGCCGCGACCTCCGGGACGCGCTCGAGCGGGCCAACGGCGAGCGGGGCGACCTGGGCGACGAGTACCTGTCGATCGAGCACCTCCTGCTGGCCATGGCCGACCGCCTGGGCACGACGAGGGAGGAGCTGCTGGGAGCCCTGCGCGACGTGCGGGGCAGCCACCGCGTCACCACCCAGAACCCCGAGGAGCAGTACCAGGCCCTGGAGAAGTACGGCCGTGACCTCACCGAGGAGGCCCGCAAGGGCCGCCTCGACCCGGTCATCGGCCGGGACGAGGAGATCCGCCGGGTGATCCAGGTCCTGTCGCGGCGCACCAAGAACAACCCGGTCCTCATCGGCGAGCCGGGTGTCGGCAAGACGGCCATCGTGGAGGGGCTGGCCCGGCGCATCGTCGAGGGCGACGTCCCCGAGAGCCTGAAGGACCGCCGACTGCTGGCCCTGGACCTGGGCGCCATGGTGGCGGGCTCGAAGTACCGGGGGGAGTTCGAGGAGCGGCTGAAGGCGGTGCTCAAGGAGATCACCGACGCCCAGGGCGAGGTCATCACCTTCGTGGACGAGCTGCACACCATCGTCGGTGCCGGGGCGGCCGAGGGTGCCATGGACGCCGGCAACATGATCAAGCCGATGCTCGCCCGGGGGGAGCTGCGGATGATCGGGGCCACCACGCTCGACGAGTACCGCAAGCACATCGAGAAGGACGCCGCCTTGGAGCGCCGCTTCCAGCAGGTGTACGTCGGTGAGCCGTCGGTCGAGGCGTCCATCGCCATCCTGCGCGGGCTCAAGGAGCGCTACGAGGTCCACCACGGGGTCCGCATCCAGGACGCTGCGCTGGTGGCGGCGGCGGTGCTGTCCGACCGCTACGTGACCGGGCGCTTCCTGCCCGACAAGGCCATCGACCTGGTGGACGAGGCGGCGAGCCGGCTGCGCATCGAGATCGACTCCATGCCCACCGAGATCGACGTGGTCGAGCGGCGCATGCGCCAGCTGGAGATCGAGAAGGTGGCCCTGGCCAAGGAGACCGACGCCGCCTCCCGGGAGCGGCTGGAGAAGCTGGAGCAGGAGCTGGCCAACCTCCGGGAGCAGTCCGACGCCATGAAAGGCCACTGGCAGGCCGAGAAGGAGGCGATCGGCGCCATCCGCCATTTGAAGGAGGAGCTGGAGGCGCAGCGGTCGGCCGTCGAGCGAGAGCACGACCTGGAGCGGGCGGCCGAGATCCGCTACGGGGTCATCCCCGCGCTGGAACGGCGCATCGAGGAGGCGACGGCCCGGCTGGCCGACCTCCAGTCCACCCAGAAGATGCTGAAGGAGGAGGTGGACTCCGAGGACGTGGCCGAGGTGGTGGCCCGCTGGACGGGCGTCCCGGTGCGGCGCCTGCTGGAGGGCGAGGTCAACAAGCTGGTCCGCATGGAGGACGTGCTGCACGAGCGGGTGGTCGGCCAGGAGGCGGCGGTGGCCGCGGTGGCCAACGCCATCCGCCGCTCCCGGGCCGGCCTGGGCGACCCCGGGCGGCCCATCGGGTCGTTCCTGTTCCTCGGTCCGACGGGAGTCGGCAAGACCGAGCTGGCCCGGGCGCTGGCCGACTTCCTGTTCGACGACGAGCGGGCGATGGTCCGCATCGACATGAGCGAGTACCAGGAGAAGCACAGCGTGGCCCGTCTCATCGGCGCCCCGCCGGGCTACGTCGGCTACGACGAGGGAGGCCAGCTCACCGAGGCGGTGCGCCGCCGGCCCTACAGCGTGGTCCTGCTCGACGAGGTGGAGAAGGCCCACGTCGAGGTGTTCGACGTGCTGCTGCAGGTGCTCGACGACGGGCGCCTGACCGACGGCCGGGGCCGGACGGTCGACTTCACCAACGCGGTGGTGATCATGACCTCGAACCTGCCGGGGGACCCGCGGGACACGTTCAAGCCCGAGTTCCTCAACCGCATCGACGAGATCATCCGGTTCGGCGCGCTGACCGAGGACGACCTGGCCGCCGTCGTGGACATCCAGCTGCGCCACCTCGAGCAGCGCCTGGCCGCCCGTCGCCTGGCCCTGGAGGTGACCCCGGAGGCACGAGCCTGGCTGGCCCGCACCGGCTACGACCGGGCCTACGGGGCCCGGCCTCTCAAGCGGCTGATTCAGCGCCGCATCGGCGACGCACTGGCCCTTGCCCTCTTCGAGGGGCGCTACGCCGAGGGGTCGACCGTCTCGGTGGACGTGGCCGGCGACGAGCTGGTGCTCAAGTAGCGCCGTCCGACCTCGAGAATCTTCGTCGGCGGTGTCGATCCGTAGGCCGGCCGTTCGTAGTAGGGAGCGAAGGGTCGGCAGGGCGCCGGCCCGGGGAGGAGCGTTCCGATGACGCAGTACCTGCTGTCCGTGCACATGGTCGAGGGCGACCCCGAGCCCGAGCCCGAGGTCCTGGCCCAGATGTACAAGGACGTCGACGTGGTCAACCAGGAGATGCAGGCGGCGGGCGCCTGGGTGTTCGCCGGCGGGCTCCACCCCGCCAGCACGGCGACCGTGGTCCGCGCCCGCGACGGCGAGGTGCTCACCACCGACGGTCCGTTCGCCGAGACCAAGGAGCAGCTGGGCGGCTTCTGGGTCATCGAGGCCGCCGACCTGGATGGCGCCCTTGCCTGGGCGGCCAAGGCCACCGTCGCCTGCCGGGCGCCGGTCGAGGTGCGCCCGTTCCAGGAGGAGCCCGAGGGCTGAGTGTCGGTGCCGGAGCCCGTCGACGCGCGGGTCGAGGAGGCCTTCCGGCGGGAGTCCGGCCGGTCCGTCGCCAGCCTGGTCCGCCGCTTCGGCGACATCGACGTCGCCGAGGAGGCGGTCCAGGAGGCGTTCGTGATCGCCCTCCGGCGGTGGCCGGTCGACGGGCTGCCGCCCAACCCCGGCGCGTGGATCACCACCACCGCCGGCAACCGCGCCGTCGACCGGCTCCGCCGGGAGTCCATCCGCCATGACCGCCATGTCCAGGCCGCGCTGCTCCAGCCCGATCCAAAACCCTCCGAGGAAGCCGGCCCGGTGACCGACGACCGCCTCCGGCTTCTCTTCACCTGCTGCCATCCCGCCCTGGCGCCGGCCGCCCAGGTCGCCCTGACGCTGCGGCTCCTCGGTGGGCTGCAGACTCCCGAGATCGCCCGGGCCTTCCTCGTCACGGAGGCGACGATGGCCCAGCGCCTGGTGCGGGCCAAGGGCAAGATCCGGGCGGCCCGGATCCCCTACCGGGTGCCGACCGAGTCCGAGTTGCCGGACCGCCTGCGACCGGTGCTCGCCGTCGTGTACCTCGTCTTCAACGAGGGCCACACCGCATCCGGCGGGGACGCGCTGGTGCGGGCCGACCTGTGTGCTGAGGGAATCCGGCTGGCCCGGCTCCTGGTCTCCCTGATGCCCGACGAGCCCGAGGTCCACGGCTTGCTGGCCCTGCTGCTGCTGACCGAGGCCCGCCGGCCGGCCCGCACGGCTGACGACGGTTCGCTGGTGCTGCTCGCCGATCAGGACCGCAGCCGCTGGGACCGGGCGCTCGTCGCCGAGGGCCAGGCTCTCGTGCGGTCGTGCCTGCGCCGGAACCACCCCGGCCCGTACCAGGTCCAGGCGGCCATCGCCGCGGTCCACGCCGACGCCGCGTCGGCTGCCGGCACCGACTGGCGCCAGATCCTCGCCCTCTACGACCAGCTACTGGCCTTCGCCCCCACACCGGTGGTGGCGCTGAACCGGGCCGTCGCCCTGGCCGAGGTCGAGGGGCCGGACGTCGCCCTGGCCGCCGTCGACCGGACCGGCCTGGGGAGCTACCACCTCTTCCACGCCGCCCGGGCCGACCTCCTGACCCGCCTCGGCCTCCCTGCCGAGGCCGCCGCCGCCTATGACGCGGCGCTCGCGCTGGCCGCCAACGAGGCCGAGCGGCGGTTCCTGGCCGGCCGGCGGGAGGCGGTAACGGCCCGGCGGGCTGCGGGGCCGGCGTAAAGTCGGGCGAGTGCCGGCCACCGTCGTCGTGGGGACCCAGTGGGGCGATGAGGGCAAGGGCAAGCTGACCGACCTGCTGGCCAAGGAGATGCACGTCGTCGTCCGCTACCAGGGCGGCCACAACGCCGGGCACACCATCGTGGTGGACGGCGAGGTCTTCGCCCTCCAGCTGATCCCGAGCGGGGTGCTGCACCCCTTCATCACGCCGGTGATCGGCAACGGCGTCGTCGTCGATCCGGCCGTCCTGCTGGCCGAGGTCGACATGCTGGAGTCCCGCGGCATCGACACCAGCCACCTCAAGATCAGCGGCAACGCCCACCTGATCATGCCGTACCACCAGGAGCTGGACCGCCTCTACGAGCGCCGGCTGGGCCAGAACAAGCTCGGCACCACCAAGAGCGGCATCGGCCCGGCCTTCGCCGACAAGGCTGCCCGGGTGGGGTTGCGGGTGCAGGACCTGCTGGACCCGGGCATCTTCCGTCAGAAGCTGGAGGTGGTGCTCAAGGAGAAGAACGCCATCCTCGCCAAGGTCTACAACCGCCTGCCGGTGTCGGCCGAGGCGCTGGCCGACACCTACCTGGAGCAGTACGCCCCGCGCATCGCGCCGATGATCTGCGACGCGGTGGCGCTGGTGCACGAGGCGATGGAGGCGGGCCAGCACGTCCTGCTGGAGGGCGCGCAGGCCACGTTCCTGGACCTCGACCACGGCACCTATCCGTACGTGACGTCGTCGAACCCGGTGGCGGGCGGCGCCTGCACCGGCGCCGGCGTCGGGCCCTGCCACATCAGCGACGTGATCGGGATCGCCAAGGCGTACGTCACCCGCGTCGGCTCGGGGCCCTTCCCGACAGAGATCACCGGCGACCTGGCGGACCTGCTGGTGGAGCGGGGCGGCGAGTACGGCACCAACACCAAGCGGCGGCGGCGGGTCGGGTGGTTCGACGCGGTGATGCTGCGCCAGGCCGTGCGGCTGAACTCGCTGACCGAGGTGGCGCTGACCAAGCTCGACAAGCTCGACGCGGTGCCCACACTGCGGGTGTGCGTGGCCTACGAGGTGGACGGGCGCCGCCTGGAGCACATGCCCTATCACCAGTCGGAGCTGCACAAGGCGGTCCCCGTCTACCAGGACGTGCCGGGCTGGCGGGCCGACCTCAGCGGGATCACCGACGAGAAGGACTTCCCGGCGGAGGCCCGTGACTACGTCGCCCTGCTGGCCGACCTGGTCGGCGTGCCGATCCGGCTGGTGGGCGTGGGCCCCGAGCGCCGCCAGTACGTCCGCGTCCCGGCGTGAGCACCAAGGTGTGCGTCGTGGGCGACGGCGGTCGTGAGCACGCGCTGCGCCACGTGCTGGGCCGGACGGCCAAGGTCGTGGACGAGCCGGGCGGCGCAGATCTCATCGTCGTCGGGCCCGAGGGGCCGCTCGTCGACGGGCTCGCCGACCGGTTGCGCGCTGAGGGCCGGTTGGTGTTCGGGCCGGGCGCGGACGGCGCCCGTCTGGAGGGGTCGAAGGCCTGGATGAAGGACGTCCTGCACGCCGCCGGCGTGCCGACGGCCCGCCACGGGGTCTTCACCTCCGTCGAGCCGGCGCTCCAGTTCCTGAAGGGCATGCCCGCGCCGTACGTCGTCAAGACCGACGGGCTGGCGTCGGGCAAGGGTGTCTTCGTCACCGAGTCGCTGGGCGACGCCGCCGACGACGTCGCCGCCAAGCTGTCCGGAGCGGCCTTCGGCCCGGCCGGGCGGACGGTGGTCATCGAGGAGGGCCTCGCCGGCCCGGAGCTGTCGGTCCTGGCGGTGTGCAACGGCCGCGACTTCGTCCTCCTCCCCGCGGCCAGGGACCACAAGCGGGTGGGCGACGGTGACACGGGCCCGAACACCGGCGGCATGGGCGCCTACTCGCCGGTGCCCAACGCAGAGGCTGTGGACGTCAGCGACGTCATCGTGCGCACCCTGGCCGAGCTGGTCCGCCGGGGCATCGACTACCGCGGCGTCCTGTACGCCGGCTTCATGCTCACCGAAAGGGGGCCCAAGATCCTCGAGTACAACGTGCGCTTCGGCGACCCCGAAGCCCAGGCGGTCCTGCCCCGCCTCTCGTCGGACCTGGCCGAGCTGCTGCGGGCGGCCGCGGCCGGCGAAGCCCTACCGGCCGTGGCGGTGGCCGACGACGCGGCCGTGACCGTGGCCCTGGCGGCGGCCGGCTACCCGGCCGACCCCCGGTCCGGCGACGCGATCACCGGCGTCGAGGAGGCCGAGGCCGTGGACGGCGTGCTGGTCTTCCGGGCGGCGGCGACCGGCGACGGCACCGGCGGGCTCGTCACCGGCGGAGGCCGGGAGCTGCACGTGACGGCCCTGGCGCCCACGCTCGCAGGCGCCCGGCGCCGCGCGTACGAGGCGATCGGCCGCATCTCGTTCGAAGGCATGCACTACCGCCGCGACATCGGGGCCGACGCGGCATGAAGGTCGCCGTCCTCATGGGGTCGCCCAACGACGGCGACAAGATGCGGCCGGCCGGCGAGATGCTGGGCCGCTTCGGCATCCCGTTCGAGGAGCACGTGCTGTCCGCCCACCGCACCCCGGCGGAGGTCGCCGCGTTCGCGTCTTCGGCCCGGGACAACGGTTTCGGCGTCCTCATCTGCGGGGCCGGGATGGCCGCCCACCTGGCCGGGGTGGTCGCCGCGCACACCACGCTGCCGGTCATCGGGGTACCGCTCTCGGGCGGTGGCCTGAACGGGGTCGACGCGCTGTACGCCACCGTGCAGATGCCGAGGGGCATCCCGGTGGCCACGGTGGCGATCGACGGCGCCGCCAACGCCGGCATCCTGGCGGCCGAGATCCTGGCGGTCACCGACGGCGCCGTCGGTACCGCCCTCGCGCAGTTCCGCGCCGGCGGGGCCAGATGATCCCGCGGTACTCGCTGCCCGAGATGGCGGCCCGCTGGACCGACGAGGCACGGCTGTCGGCCTGGTTGGAGGTGGAGCTGCTGGCCGTCGAGGGTTGGGCCTCGGTGGGGGTGGTGCCCGACGCCGACGCCCGGGCCGTGCGGGAGCGGGCGCCGGTGGTGGATGGCGCCTTCGTGCTGGCGGTGGAGGAGCGCGAGGCGGTCACCGACCACGACGTGGCCGCGTTCGTCGACGTGGTGCAGTCGGCAGTCGGCGGCCGGGAGGCGGGATGGGTCCACTACGGCCTCACGTCGTCGGACGTGGTCGACACCGCGCTGTGCTCGACCCTCACCGGTGCCGCCGACCTGCTCATCGACGCCAGTGGCGCCCTGGTGGCGTCGCTCAAGCGCCGGGCCCTGGAGTTCCGCGACACGCCCACGATCGGCCGCACCCACGGCATGCACGCCGAGCCGACCACCTTCGGGGCCAAGCTGGCGCTGTGGTGCCTGCAGGCCGACCGCGACCGCCGGCGCCTGTCGGCCGCCCGCAGTGCGATCGCGGTCGGCAAGCTGTCGGGCGCGGTGGGCACCTACTCCAACATCGACCCGGCGGTCGAGGCCTTCGTGTGCGGACGGCTTGGCCTGGTCCCGGTGCCTGCCACGCAGGTCGTCGCCCGTGACCGCCACGCCGAGTACCTGTGGGCGTGCGCGTCGGCCGGCGCCACGGTCGAACTGGTCGCCACCGAGGTGCGCCACCTGCAGCGCAGCGAGGTGGGCGAGGCCCGGGAGCCGTTCCGGTCGGGTCAGAAGGGCAGCTCGGCCATGCCCCACAAGCGCAACCCGATCACCTGTGAACGGCTGGCCGGCCTGGCCCGCCTGTCGCGCGGCTACCTCGGGGCGGGACTGGAGAACGTGGCGCTCTGGCACGAGCGGGACATCTCCCACTCGTCGGTGGAGCGGGTGGCCCTGCCCGACGCCAGCCTGCTGACCTACTACGTGCTGCGCCGGATGGCCGCGGTCGTCGACGGCCTGGAGGTCGACGCGCCCCGCATGCGCGAGAACCTCGACGCGTCGCACGGCCTGGTGTTCAGCCAGCCCGTCCTGCTGGCACTGGTGGCCGCCGGCATGGCCCGTGACACCGCCTACCGGGTCGTGCAGCGCAACGCGCTGGCGGCGGCGACGTCCGGCAAGGAGCTGCGGACCCTCCTCGAGGAGGACGCCGAGGTGACGGTGGGCGCCGACGTTCTGGACGAGGCCTTCGACCTGGCCCGCTCGCTGCGCCACGCGGGGCGCGTGTTCGACCACCTGGAGGACGTGACATGAGGATTGATCCGTGACGGCCCTGCGCCACCTGCACGGCGGCAAGGTGCGCGACCTGTACGACGCCGGCGACGGCCGCCTGCTGATGGTGGCGTCCGACCGCATCTCGGCGTTCGACGTCGTGATGGCCGAGGCCATCCCCGACAAGGGCCGCATCCTGACGGCCATGACGGCGTTCTGGATCGAGCGCATCGGGCACCTTGCCCCAACCCATTTGGTGTCGACCGACCCGGCCGACTTCCCGCCAGGCGCGGCCGGCGACCCCCATCTGGCCGGCCGCGCCATGCTCGTCCGCCGGGCCGACATGGTGAAGCTGGAGTTCATCGTCCGCGGCTACCTGGCCGGATCGGCGTGGCGCGAGTACCGCCGGACCGGCACCGTCCACGGCACCGCTCTTCCCGCCGGGATGCGCGAGTCCGAGCGCCTGCCCGAACCGGCGTTCACCCCGTCGACCAAGGCCGAGACCGGCCACGACGAGAACATCTCGTTCGACGAGGCGGCCCGGATCGTGGGGCAGGACGTGGCAGAGGCCGCCCGGGACCTGTGCCTCGCCGTGTACCGCGAGGCGGCCGCCATCGCCGAGCAGGCCGGCATCATCATCGCCGACACGAAGTTCGAACTCGGCGTGCTGGACGGCGAGCTGGCGCTGTGCGACGAGCTGCTGACGCCCGACTCGTCGCGGTTCTGGGAGGCGGCCGAATGGCATCCCGGTGCCAGCCCGGCGTCGTTCGACAAGGAGCCGTTGCGAGCGTGGCTGGCCGCCTCCGACTGGGACCAGCAGCCGCCACCGCCACCCCTGCCCCCCGACGTGGTGTCGGCGACGCGCCAGCGGTACGTCACCGCCTACGAGCGGATCACCGGCCGCCGACTGGCCGACTGGCACGGCGGCGAGGACCGGTGACCGGCCCGGGAGGTCGGTCCATGAGCACTCGGCGGCGTGCCCGCCGCATGCGGGTAGGCCGGTGACGAGCCGGTTCGACGTGCTGGTCGAGGTCAGCCTGCGCGACGGCGTGGCCGACCCCCAAGGCTCGACGATCGAGCGCTCGCTCCCGGCGCTGGACGTCGCCGGCGTCACCGGCGTGCGAGTGGGAAAGGCCATCCGGTTCACCATGGAGGCCACCGACGAGGCGGACGCGCGGGCCCGGGTCAAGGACCTGTGCCGCAGGTTCCTGTCGAATCCCGTCATCGAGGACTCCCGCGTGGAGGTCCGGCCGCAGTGAGCACCCGGGTCGGCGTGGTGGTGTTTCCCGGCTCCAATTGCGAGCACGACGTGGCCGAGGTGGTGGAGGACCTGGGTGGTAAGGCCGAGCTGGTCTGGCACAAGATGACGGCGCTGCCGGCGGTGGACGCCGTGGTGTTGCCGGGTGGCTTCGCCCACGGCGACGCCCTGCGGCCCGGTGCCATCGCCCGGTTCTCCCCGATCATGGGCGCGGTCCGGGCGTTCGCCGGCGAGGGCGGGCCGGTCGTCGGCATCTGCAACGGGTTCCAGGTGCTCACCGAGGCCGGAATGCTGCCCGGCGCCCTTCAGAAGAACGCCGGGCTTCGCTTCCTGTGCACCACGGTGGAACTACGGGTCGAATCCGTTGACTCGGTCCTGACCTCCGGTGCGACGGTCGGCCAGATCCTGCGCGTGCCGATCAATCACTTCGAAGGCAACTACACCTGCACACCTGAAACGCAGCGCGAACTAGAGCGGGAACATCGCGTCATCCTTCGCTACGTCGAGAATCCCAACGGTTCCGTCGGCTCTATCGCCGGCATTCGGAATGCCGGTGGCAACGTGGTCGGCCTGATGCCGCATCCGGAGCGGGCCGCGAGCGGGTTGCTCGGCTCCGAGGACGGTGCCGTGCTGTTGGGCTCCCTGCTGGGCGCCGCTACTCGCCGCCGGCGCCCCGCCGGATCCCGGCCCGCTTGAGCACGGCGGCGTCGACACCCGCCTCTCGCCACGCCATGTAGGTGATTCCCTTGCGAGCGCCGTACTCCTGCGCCGCGGCGACGAAGTCCTCCTCCAGCGCCGACAGGTCGGTGGTCTGGGACTTGGTGGCCAGCTCGTCCTGGAGATTCATGCGCTCCTGCCGCAACTGCAGGCGCGACAGCGGGTCGGCCGTCTCGAGCCTCTCCTCGATGTCGTCCAAGCGGCGCTGGATGGATTCCGGCGTGCGCTTGCGGCCGCGCTTTGGGCGATGCGCCTCCAGCGCCTCGAGATAGCGCCGCACGGCTCGACCCTGCTCCCTTCCGATGGCCAGGGCCTGCTTGTGCTCATCCGTCATCGTGGATTTCGTGCGCTTGGTCTTGGGGGCCATGTGCTCGGTCTCTTTCCCTCGGCGAAGAAGTTCAGGCAATGCTGCGCCAGCCGGCGACGGTTGCTTTGCTCTTCGACACGTTAGCGCGGCACCGATCCTGATCGAATGCACCAGGGACCGGTACGGTAGCGGCGTGGGTGACGCCATCTCCCGGGCCCTCGGTCTCACCGACGACGAGGCCGACCTCATCGAGCGCATTCTCGGCCGCGCGCCCAATCATCTCGAACTGGCGATGTACGCCGTGATGTGGAGCGAACACTGCTCCTACAAGTCCTCGCGCCTGCATCGCCGGCGCCTTCCCACCGATGGCCCGCACGTGCTGGTTGGCCCCGGCGAGGGCGCCGGGGTGGTGGACGCCGGCGACGGCGTCGCGGTGGCCCTGCGCATCGAGAGCCACAACCATCCGTCGGCGGTCGAGCCGTACCAGGGGGCGGCGACCGGCGTCGGCGGCATCCTGCGGGACGTGTTCACCATGGGTGCCCGGCCCGTCGCCTTGCTGGACTCCCTGCGCTTCGGCCCACTGGACGAGCCGCGCAGCCGCTGGATCTTCGAGGGCGTGGTGAGCGGGATCTCGGGCTACGGGAACGCCGTCGGCGTGCCGACCGTCGGCGGCGAGGTGGCGTTCGACGAGTGCTACGCCGACAACCCGCTGGTGAACGTCCTGTGCGTCGGGGTGATGCCCGTCGAGCGGCTGGTGCTCGGGCGAGCCAGCGGGCTCGGCAACCTGGCCGTGCTGATCGGGTCGTCCACCGGCCGGGACGGCATCGGCGGAGTCAGCGTGCTGGCCTCCGCCGGGTTCGGCGACGCCGAGGCCGACGCCGCCAAGCGGCCGACCGTGCAGGTCGGTGACCCCTTCGAGGAGAAGCGCCTCATCGAGGCCTGCCTGGAGTTGCTCGACGGTGGCCTGGTCGTCGGCATCCAGGACCTCGGGGGCGCCGGGCTGACCTGCGCGACCAGCGAGACGGCGTCCAAGGGCGGTGTCGGGATGGACGTGTTCGTCGACGAGGTCCACCAGCGGGAGCCGGCCATGGCGCCGTTCGAGGTCATGACCAGCGAGAGCCAGGAGCGGATGCTGGCCATCGTCACGCCGGGTGCGCTGGAGCAGGTGCTGGCGGTCTGCGACCGTTGGGACGTCCGGGCCGCGGTGGTGGGCGAGGTGACCGGCAGCGGGCTGCTTCGCGTCCTGGACCGGCGGGGCGGCGAGGTGCTGGCCGAGGTGCCGGCGTCGTCGCTGGAGGAGGACGCGCCGCTCTACGACCGGCCCCAGGCGCCGCCGGCCGACCTGGCCCGGCGTCGGGCGGACGATCCGGCGGCCCTGGACCCGCCGATGGACTGCGGGGCCGACCTGCTGGCGCTGCTGGTCGACCCGGCGTGGGTCTACCGCCAGTACGACCACCAGCTCTTCCTGAACACCGTCGAGGCGCCCGGCGGCGACGCCGCCGTCCTGCGCCTCAAGGCGCCGGGGCTGCCGGGCGGCGGCCGCAAGGGCCTGGCCCTGGCCACCGACGGCAACAGCCGGTGGTGCGCGCTCGACCCCCGGGCCGGCGCGGCGATGGCCGTCGTCGAGGCGTGCCTGAACGTGGCGTGCGCCGGCGCCCGGCCGGTGGCCATGGTCAACTGCCTCAACCTCGGAAACCCCGAGCATCCCGAGGTCATGTGGCAGCTCTCCGAGATCACCGACGGCATGGCCGAGGCCTGCCGGGCGCTCGGCGTGCCCGTGGTCGGGGGCAACGTCAGCCTCTACAACGAGAGCCGGGGCCGCGACATCGACCCGACGCCCGTCATCGGCGTCGTCGGCCTGATCGACGCGCTGGACCGGCCACCACCCGGGGTGCGCCTGGTCGCGGGCGCCACGCTGCTGCTCGTGGGCGAGACGGCACCGGGACTGGCCGGCTCGCGCTGGGCGGTCGACGTCCGGGGTCACCGCGGCGGCACGCTGGCACGACTCGACCTGGACGCGGCGGCGCGGCTGGTCCCCCTCGTCGCCGGCTTGGTGGTCGACGACCTGGTGGTCGGCGTCCACGACGTCTCTGAGGGTGGCCTCGGCGTGGCGCTGGCCGAGATGGCCCTTCGGTCGGGCGTCGGGTTCCAGGTGGCTGGCGTCGACGGGCACGGCGCCCTGTTCGGCGAGTCACCGTGCCGGGTCGTCCTGTGCGCCGAGGCCGGCGGCGTGGACGCCGTCACCGCCCGCTGCGCGGCAGTGGGCCTGCCGGTGTCGCCGCTCGGTACCGCCGGCGGCGACCGCCTGGTGGTGGACGGCCTGGTGGACGTCGCCCTCGCCGACGCCACCGCCGCCTGGCGCGGCGCCCTCCCCGCCGCCTTGGGCTTGGGCTGACCAGGAGCGACTGCGGGCCGAGCGGCCCCCCGCACGGCGGCCGCCCGCCCGGCGGACGGACCTCCTGGGACCGCCGGGTACCGGTGGGCGTGTGGGAGGATGGTGAGGTGAGCGTTGGCGACGACGACCACCCCCGGGAAGCGTGCGGCGTCTTCGGCGTGTATGCCCCCGGCCTGCCGGTGGCCCACGCCACCTTCGATGCGCTGCACGCGCTGCAGCACCGCGGCCAGGAGTCGGCCGGCATGGCGGTCAGCGACGGCCAGGGCGTCATCGTCGTCAAGGACATGGGCCTCGTCACGACCGTGTTCGACGACCGGACCCTGGCGCCCCTCAAGGGCCATTTGGCCATCGGCCACACCCGGTACTCCACCACCGGCGCCAGCGACTACAACAACGCCCAGCCGGTCTACCGGGAACCCGGCGAGTCCGGGTTCGCCTTGGGGCACAACGGCAACCTGACCAACACGGCCGAGCTGGCCGCCGCCGCCGGGATGCTGCCCGGCATGGTCACCAGCGACAGCGACCTGGTCGGCGAGCTGGTGGCCGCCGAGTTCCCCCCCGACGAGCTGGAGCGCAGCGACGGGCGGGACCTGGAGCGCGCCCTTGCCGCCGTGCTGCCCTCCCTGGAGGGCGCCTTCTCCTTCGTGGTCATGGACGCCGCCCGCCTGATCGGCGTGCGCGACCCGAACGGCTTCCGCCCACTGTGCCTCGGCAAGCTGGACACCGGCTGGGCGCTGGCCTCGGAGAGCCCGGCGCTGGACGTCATCGGCGCCCACTTCGTGCGCGAGGTGGAGCCCGGCGAGATGGTCGTGATCGACGCCAGCGGCGTGCGCTCGGAGCACCCCTTCCCGCCCGAGCGCATCGAACCGACGTTGTGCCTGTTCGAGCTGATCTACCTGGCCCGGCCGGACAGCCGCCTCTACGGCAAGGAGGTGCACGGCGCCCGCCGACGGATGGGCGAGCTGCTGGCCGAGCAGTCCCCGGTCGAGGCGGACATGGTGATGGGCGTCCCGGAGTCGGCCGTCCCGGCCGCCGAGGGCTACGCCCGGCGCAGCGGCATCGCCTACGGGCAGGGCCTGGTCAAGAACCGCTACATGGGGCGCACGTTCATCAATCCCGACCAGGAACTGCGCCGGCGCAACGTCAAGCGCAAGTACAACCCGCTCAAGGAGAACGTGGTCGGCAAGCGGCTGGTCGTGGTGGACGACTCCATCGTCCGCGGCACCACTCAGCGCGAGATCGTGGCCATGCTGCGGGAGGCCGGTGCGGCCGAGGTGCACGTCCGGATCACCAGCCCGCCTTACAAGTGGCCGTGCTTCTACGGGATCGACACCGGCACCCGGGCCGAACTGCTGGCCGCCAACATGTCGGTCGTCGAGATCACCGACTACCTCGGCGTCGACTCCCTGGCCTACCTCAGCCTGGACAGCGTCATCCAGGCGGTGGGCGCCCCGGGCGCCGGCTTCTGCACCGCCTGCCTGACGGGCGAGTACCCGACCGAGGTGCCCGTGGCCCTCGTGGCCCGGGCGTCCGCCGACATCCCCGTCCGTGCCCGAAGCTGAGCCCTCGCCCGGCCTGACCTACCAGGCGGCCGGGGTCGACCTGGCCGCCGGCGAGCGGGCCGTCGAGCGCATCAAGGACAAGGTCCGGTCGACGTTCAGGCCCGAGGTGATCGGCGACATCGGCGGGTTCGGCGGCCTCTTCGCCTTCCCGGCCGACCGCTACCGGGAGCCGGTGCTGGTCGGCTCGACCGACGGCGTCGGCACCAAGGCCCTGGTCGCCCAGGCCACCGGCCGGTTCACCACCATCGGCATCGACCTGGTCGCCATGTGCGTCGACGATCTGGTCTGCCAGGGAGCCGAGCCGCTGTTCATGCTCGACTACATCGCCGTCGGTCGCCTCGACCCCGACCACGTCGACCAGCTCGTCGAAGGGGTGGCGGACGGCTGCCGCCAGGCCGGGTGCGCGCTCATCGGCGGGGAGATGGCCGAGCATCCCGGCGCCATGGAGCCGGGCGAGTTCGACCTGGTCGGCTCGGCCATCGGGGTCGTCGAACGCGACCGCCTAATCACCGGCGACCGCCTCGCACCGGGCGACGCGCTGCTGGGCCTGCCCTCGCCCGGCCTGCGGTCCAACGGCTACGCGCTGGCCCGGCGGGTGCTGCTGGAGCGGGCCGAACGGCCACTGGACGGGCCGGCCTGGCCCGGCGCCTCCCGCACACTGGCCGACGAGCTGCTGGAACCGTCGGTGATCTACTCACCCGCCGTCCGGGCCCTGCTGCGGGCCGCCGACGTCAAGGCCGTCGCCCACATCACCGGCGGCGGCCTGCCCGGGAACCTCGCCCGGGTGCTGCCCGGCGACGTCGACGCCGTCGTGCGCCGCCGGACCTGGGAGGCGCCCCGGATCTTCGCCGAGATCCAGTCCCTCGGCGACGTCGATGACGCCGAGATGGAGCGGGTCTTCAATCTCGGCATCGGGATGGTCGTCGCGGTCCCGGCCGGGGACGCCTTCAAGGCCCTGGACCTGTTGCGGGAGAAGGGCCACCGAGCGGTTCGGATCGGCGAGGTCGTGGGCGGGACCGGCACCGTCCACCTGGAGCGCTGACAGCTAGCCCGCCGCGGCCGCCGCCTCCAGGTCGGCCCGGGTGAACAGCGATCGCAGCTGGATGCCGGCCGCCCCCAGGGCAGCGGCCCCCCCGGCCTGGCGGTCGATGACGCACAACGCCACGGTCACGACCGCTCCGGCCTCGCGCAGCTGGCCGGCGGAGACCACCACCTGCCCACCGGAGGTCACCACGTCCTCGACCACGGTCAGGCGGCGGCCGTCGAGCGGTCCGCCCTCGGCCAGCCGGCAGGTCCCGTAGGCCTTGGCCTCCTTGCGGACGAAGCGGGTGGGCAGTCCGGTCAGCTGCGACAGCATCGTCGCCAGGGGGATGCCGCCCAGCTCCAGCCCGGCCAGCGCGTCGGTCTCGGGCGGGACCAGCGGGACCAGGGCCGCCGCCACGGCGTGCAGCAGGACGGGGTCGGCCTCGAACAGGTACTTGTCGAAGTACTCGGTACTGGTCGCGCCCGAGCGGAGGCGGAACTGGCCGGTGAGGTGGGCGGCCCGGTGGACCCGCTCGGCCAGCTCCGGCCGTGACAACCGGCCGCTCACCAATCGAGCAGCGCGCTGGCGGCCGACACGATGTCGGCCACCTGGGGCAGGGTGGCCGCCTCCACCGTCGGCTCGTAGGCGACGTGTGTGTCCAGGGCGGCCACCCGCCGGACCGGCGCGTCGAGGTGCTCGAACAGCTCGTCGGCGATCCACGCCGCCACCTCGGCGCCGAAGCCGCAGGTGATGACGTCCTCGTGCACGACCAGCGCCCGGCCGGTCCGTCGCACCGAGTCGCCCACCCTCGCGCGGTCCCACGGCGCCAGCGTCCGCAGGTCGAGGACCTCGACGGACGCGCCCCGCTCGGCCGCCAGCCGGGCGGCCGCCTGGAGTGAGCGCTCGACGGTCGCCCCGTAGGTGACGACGGTCAGGTCGTCGCCGGGCCGAACGCAGGCCGCCCGCCCGAACGGGATCACGTAGTCGGCGGCCGGGAAGGGGTCGCGGGCGTAGGCCTGGCGGAGCAGGTGCTTGTGCTCCAGGAAGAGCACCGGGTCCTCACAGCGGAACGCGGCCCGCAGCAGGCCGGCAGCGTCCCGCGCCCGGGACGGGAAGGCGATGAGCAGGCCCGGGACGTGGGCGAAGATGGACTCGCCGCACTGCGAATGCCAGATGGCGGCGCCGCCGCCCAGGTAGCCGCCGATCGGGACCCGCAGGACCATCGGGCAGGTGAAGGCGCCGTTGGAGCGCCAGCGGGTGGTGGCCGCCTCGCAGCGCAGCTGCTGCATGGCCGGCCAGATGTAGTCGAAGAACTGGATCTCGGGGGCCGGGCGCAGGCCCCGCATCGCCTGCCCGACAGCCCGCCCGACGATGCCGGCCTCGGCCAGCGGCGTGTTGAAGCAGCGGTCGCTGCCGAAGCTGCGCTGCAGGCCGAATGTGGTGCCGAACACGCCCCCCTTGCCCTCGACCACGTCGAGTAGGTCGTCGGGCGCGTCGGCCACGTCCTCGCCGAAGACCCGGATGCGCTCGTCGGCCGCCATCTGCTCGTGCAGCGTGCGCAATATGGCCTGGCCGAACGTCACGACGTCGCCGCCGCCGGGCGGCGGCTCGTCCGGCTCGGCGATGGACGGCAGCGCCGTCACCTGCGACCGGGCACTGGCCGGATCGGGCCGGGGCGCGGCCAGCGCCTTCTTGGCCGCCCGGGCGACCAGGGCCCGGGCGCTCTCGCGGATGGTGGCCGCCGACTGGTGGTCCAGCACCCCGGCACGCACGAGCTCGGCCTCGAACAGCGAGATGGGGTCGTTCTCGGCCTCGTCCAGCAGCTCCGAGGCCGGCCGGTACTTGCTCTGGGTATCGGCCGACGAGTGCGAGTAGGGGCGGGTGACGGTGGCGTGGACCAGCGCCGGCCCGGCACCGGCCCGCACGTGGTCGACCGCGGCCCGCCCGACCTCCCGGCTGGCGAAGTAGTCGCAGCCGTCGACCTGGTGCACGGCCAGCGCGGGGAAGCGGTGGACCAGCTCCGCCACCGGCGCCGGCAGCTGGTCCCGGGCCGGCACCGAGATGGCGTAGCCGTTGTCGGCGACCAGGAACAGCACTGGCAGCCGCAGCGTGCAGGCAGTGGTGAGGCTCTCCCAGAACTCCCCCTGGGCGGTCGAGCCCTCGCCCAGCGAGACGTAGGTGAGCTCGTCGCCCTCGGCGGTGCAACCCCGCAACCCGGCGTGGGCGCCGATGTACCGGCCGGCCTCGGCGCAGCCGACCGCCGGCAGGCACTGGCTTCCCGTGGGGCTGGACTGGGTGAGGACGTGGAGCTCGGGCGACCCCCAGTGGCTGGGCATCTGGCGCCCGCCCGAGGCCGGGTCGTCAGCTGCGCCGACCGCCTGCAGGAGCATCTGGGTCGGAGTCACCCCCAGCCGCAGGACCAGCGCCCGGTCCCGGTAGTACGGGAAGAACCAGTCCCGGCCGGGCCGGAGGTGGTGGGCCAGCCCCAGCAGGAGCGCCTCGTGGCCGGCGCCGGATATGTGGAACCAGGCCCGGCTCTGCTTCTGCAGGCTGATCTCCCGGTCGTCCAGCGCCCGCGAGACGCACGCCAGGCGGAAGTCCTCCACCAGCTGCTGCCAGGGCACCCCCCGGTGCCTCGCCTCGCCGCCGTGGTGCCCGGTGGTCCAGGCCTGCTCGATGGTGCGGGCCATCAGCGGGCTGCGGCCAGCCGGGACTCGGCCAGGCGGTCGGCGGCCTGAACGGTGGTGATGGCGCCGGCCTCGGCGGCGGCGAGCACGCCCGCCGTCGTGTCGAAGATCCGGTCGAGGGCCCGGTGGGCGCGATCGGCGTCGTAGCCGGCCAGCTCGTCGGCGATGTTGACGACGCCGCCGGCGCTGGCGATGTAGTCGGGGACGTACACGACGCCCGCCTCGGCCAGGCGGGCCGGGGAGGTGGGGTCGGCCAGCTGGTTGTTGGCACTTCCCACGACCGCCGCGCACCGCAGCTCGGCGATGGTGGCGGGGCTCAGAACGCTGCCGAGGGCGCAGGGCGAGAAGATGTCGCATTCAGTGGCGTGGGCCTTGTCGGGATGGACGATCTCGGCACCCACGTCGTCGGCCACCCGGTCCACCGCGGCTGCCCGGACGTCGCTGACGGTGAGGCGGGCGCCGGCGGAGGCCAGGTGGCGGGCCAGCATCGAGCCCACCTTGCCGACGCCGCTGATGACGACGTGGCGCCCGGCCAGGCGGCGACTGCCCCACAGGCGGGCGGCGACGGCCTCCATGGCCCGCCAGACGCCGTAGGCGGTGGCCGCCGACGGGTCCCCGGAGCCTCCGAGCGACGGGCTCACCCCCGTGACGTGGCGGGTCACGGTGCGGATCAGGTCCATGTCGTCCTGGGTGGTGCCCACGTCCTCGGCGGTGACGTAGCGGCCGCCCAGGGAGTCGACGAAGCGGGCGTACGATTCCAGGAGCGCCTCGGTCCGGTGGCACGCCGGATCGCCCAGGATGACGGCCTTGCCGCCGCCGAGGTCGAGGCCGGCGGCCGCCGACTTGTAGGTCATCTGGCGGGCGAGGCGCAGCACGTCCTCCAGGGCCTCGTCCTCTCGCTCGTAGGGGTGGAAGCGGGTCCCGCCCAGCGCCGGGCCCAGCACGGTGGAATGGATGGCGATGATGGCCCGGAGCCCGGTCCGGGCATCCTGGCAGAACACGACCTGCTCGTGGCCCTCCCCGCCGATGCGCCCGAACACCTGCACCGACGGGCGAGCGTACTGCCGGCACGCGACGCCGCGGCGGGGCCGCGAGCGGGGGACTGGTCACATCAGGCCGGCCGACAATGACGCGTCCGGACCATTCACGTCATCGCAGCGGTGGTCGAAACGTATATGTCACGAATCGGACGCCATCGCACTGGAAGGAACCTCTTGTGGCTGAACTGAGCCAAACCGACGCACTCCTCACTCCGGCCGAAGTCGCCGCGCTCTTCCGGGTCAACCCGAAGACCGTGACCCGCTGGGCCCGGGCCGGCAAGATCACCGCCATCCGGACCCTGGGCGGCCACCGCCGTTTCCGGACGTCGGAGATCCGCCGCTCCCTGGAGCAGATGGAGCACCAGGGCCTATAGCCCGGAAGGACGGGGTAGCGTGGCCGGCAGGCCATGGCTGCCATCGAAGCGGTCACGTTCGACTTCTGGAACACCTTGGTCTACGAGGTCAGGGGGCAGTTGCGCAGCCGACGGCTGGCTGCCTGGTCGGGCCTCCTGGAAGATGCCGGGTTCGCCTGCGAGCGGGCCCACCTCGAGGCCTTCTTCGACAGTGCCTGGACCGCGTACCAGGCCTCGTGGGAGGCCAACGAGCAGTTCTCCGCCGCCCATGCCGCCGAGCACGTGCTCGAGCGTCTGGGCTTCCAGGTGCCGGCCGACGTGCGCGACGCCCTGGTCGACGCCTTCGGTCGGGCCGGTGAGCACTTCCGACTCGACCTGGCCGACGGCATCGTCGACTGCCTGCGGACGCTCAAGGGTGCCGGACTGCGGATCGGGATCATCTGCGACGTCGGGTTCACCCCCTCGAGCGTGCTCCGCACCCACCTCGTCACCTCAGGCGTCCTGCCCCTGTTCGACCACTGGTCCTTCTCCGACGAGGTGGGTGCCTACAAGCCCTCCCCGGTGATCTTCGAGCACGCTCTGGCAGGGCTCGGTCACCCGGCGCCGAGCCGGGTTGCCCACGTCGGCGATCTGCGCCGGACCGACGTGGCCGGCGCCCGGGCGATGGGAATGGTGCCGGTGCGCTACCGCGGCATCAGCGACGACGCCAGCGTGGCCGACCCCGAGGCCGATCACGTCGTGACCCACCATCGCGACGTCCCGACCGTCCTGGGCGTCGGCCGCGAACTCTGAACCGATCCGGGTCGCCGGGCTACGCGGCGCCGAAGCAGACGAAGCCGGCCGTCAGGGCATGGGTGCGGTCGTCGTCGCCGTCCCGGGCGGCCGCCCGGGCTGCGGCGAGCGCCGCCGCCGGCCCGGCGCCCCCCGCCAAGCGCCGGTGGAAGTCGACCATGAGCGGCCGGGTCACGTCGTCGGGCACCGGCACCACGCTGGCCACCAGCGACTGGGTGCCCATGGCGACGAGCGCGGCGGTCAGGCCCATCAGCTCGTCCCCGGGTCGCACCGAGGAGAGCCCCACGTCGCAGGCCGACAGGACCAGGTGGCTCGGGGCACGTCCGAGCCCCTCCAGGTCGTAGACGGTGAGTGGACCGTCGGCCAGGCGCAGCGACGAGAACAGCGGGTTGTCGGCCCGGAACCGGCCGTGGGCGGCCACGTGGACCAGTGCCGCACCGTCCAGGGCCGTGGCCACCTGGCCGGCGGTGGCCTGGTCGCCCACGAGCGTGGTGGCGCCCGGATAGGCCCGGGCCAGCTGCTCGATCTCCGCCGGGGCGTGGGCCAGTCCGGGCCCGGCCACCAGCACCGTGGCGCCGTCGTCCCGGACGGCGGCGGCGCGGGCGGCCCG
Organism: Acidimicrobiales bacterium; assembly: GCA_035540915.1. Lineage (GTDB taxonomy): Bacteria > Actinomycetota > Acidimicrobiia > Acidimicrobiales > DATLFQ01. The sequence continues at coordinate 9,683 of DATLFQ010000187.1, read as the reverse complement.
GAACCACAGGGCGGCCGACGGCGACAGGGCGACGTCGCGATCGCGGACCGCCGGGAGGGTCGACCACGGAAGCGCGTGGAGAGGGCCGGTGGGCACCAGCACCAGCGGACGGTCCTCGATCTGCCGGCCGATCGGCCCGAGGAGGAGAGCGTCGAGTACGCCCGAGGAGTAGCGCAGGGAGCCGGCGGCCGCCTGGCGCGAGGTGCGCGAGCCCCGGCCGCGGGCCAGGCGGCTCAGCGCGAAACGAAGCGCATTCACTTCGGACTGCACCACGGCCACCGAGCCGAGCGCCACCAGGCGGGCCCGCCCGCAGCTCACCACGACGGCGTGGAGCTGGCCGGCATGGGCCACGAACTCGACCAGCGCCCGGGGCCCGAGGGCCGCCGTCAGCGCCTCGGTGGTGGGCGGCTCGGCCAGCGGGCTGTGTGGTCCGCTGGCCGAGGCCGACCAGGCCGTCCGCTGGATACGGGCCTCGAGCTGGGTGCGACGGCGCACGAGCGGCCCGGCATCGCCGCCTTCGAAGCCGGCCCGCTCCAGCGCGCTCACCACCCGGCGCAGTTCAGCCAGCTGGCCGGCCAGGTCGGCGTCGACCGGGGGGCGGGCCGCCCGCGTCCGTAGTGCTCCGGCGCGGCTGCGCTCGGCCCAGGCCAGCACCCGTTCCGGCCGGGCCGAGTGCAGCGCCAGCTCCAGACCCATCTCGGCCAGCTCGGCGGCCTGGCCGCCCACCTGCACCCGCAGCTCGGTGGCCCCGAGCGTGGTCTGGTGCAGGGCCAGCGCCCGGCACCCGGCCCGCAGGGCGCGATCGGCACCGGCCAGGTCGCCGGCGCCCTGTCGCCACAGCGCGGTCGCATGCCAGGCCTGGGCCCGCAACTCGGCCGGCCCGCGGGCCCGGGCCCGGGCCACGATCCGCGCCTCGGCCTCCGCTCCGACACCGGCCACCGGGCCGGACTCGAGTACGGCCCGAGCCAGGATGACCCGGGCGTCCATGGCCGGTCCGACCCAGCCGGCGGCATCCAGCTCGTCGACGGCCCGGCGGGCGGCGGCCACCACCGAAGGGCCGGGCGGGACCTGCCCCGCCGTCGCCCGCACCACCGCATAGCCGGCCAGCGCTGCCCACCCGGGCCGGTCCTGGGCCACGAAGGCGGCGTGCGCCCGGGTGGCGAGGTCGACGGCGGCGCAGGGGTCGCCGGCCAGCAGCGCGGCCTGGGACATGAGCAGCTCGGCCTCGGCCAGGTCGGCCGCCATGCCCTGCTCGGCGAACGCCCTCGCAGCCCGGTTGCCCACCTCGCGGGCCTGGTCGACCAGGCGCACGGACAACAACGTCTCGGCGCGGTCCAACAGCAGGACCGGCCGAACGACGCCGAGGTCCTGGTACTCGGCCTCGGCACGGTCGTACCACTGGAGGGCCGCCGCCACGTCGCCCCGGCGGGCAGCGACGAACCCCCGGCCGTGGCGGACCTCCGCGACCTGCAGCGGTTGACCCAGCCGCAGGTGGCGCGCCTCGGCGGCGGTCAGGTCGGCCTCGGCCGCGGCGAACCGGCCGCAGTAGGCGTTGGCGATGGCGCGGTTCATCAAGACCTTGGCTTCGCTCTCGACGTCGCCCGTCCGCCGCAGCGCAGCAAGCGCCCGGCGGTAGTGCCGCAGCGCTTCGCGGTGACTGCCCAGCCGTTGGAAGATGAACGCCCGCTGCGCCTGGAGGCGCGCTGCCGCCCGGCCGCGCGCGCAGGAGGCTGCCAAGTCCAGCTCAGCCAGCGCCTCGGCCGTCCGACCGGACGCAGCCAGCACCGCCGCCAGCGTGATCCGGATCTCGGCGGCGGTTGCCACCATGCCGGCCGACGTCGCTCCCGTGACCGCCCGGTCGAAGTGGTGAGCGGCCAGCGGCAGGTCCTGCAGCGTCCGGGCCACCAGGCCCAGTGCCCGGTCGGCCGTCACCGCAATGGCGACGTCGCCGCCCGACGCCGCCAACGCGGCCACGGCCAGGTCACGGGCTCGGTGAGGTTGGACCTGGGCCAGTCGCAGCGCCTTCCCCACATCCACGGCGGCGCCGGCGGTGGCTGGCCGCCGCAGTTGGAGCAGGACGCCCACCGGTTCAGGGCCTCCGACCGGCCGGAGCCCGGGCCACTAGGCCAGGAGCCAGTCGGTGGCGATCGCCGTGCCGCCGGACTGCGGCCGGCACCACACGCTCAATGGCCCGGCGGGGATCCCGGCGCCGGCGAACCGACCCAGGTGGTCGGCGCGCAGCATCGTGCTGGTGGGGCCGTGGCGGACCTCGATGGCGGCCGGCTGGGGCGGCACCAGTTGGCCGACGAGCGAGCCGCCGGGCGCCACTTCCACCTCCAGCGTCAGGCCGGCGCCCTGGAAGGTGAGCTGGCGGGCGTCGCCGTCGGACCGCACGCCGACCAGCTCCCGCTCGTCGTCGGAGTCGTACACCAGCTCGGCCAGCTCGGCATCGACGGTGCGCCAGGCGTAACTGCCCGAGGCCGCGGCCACCACCTCGGCCGGTACCGGGTCCACGGCCCCGGCGACGCGGGCCAGTCGGGCCAGGAGTTGCTCGTCTGCTTCGAGATCGGTCGGTGTCATCCCACTGCTCTCCTGTCGGTCGACGAGCGGGCGCTCTTGGGAAGGGGCGTGGCGAACTCGGCACGGCGGCGGAGCCGGTCGAGGCAGCGGCTGCGATTGGGGCCGATGCTGCCGACGGGCAGGCCCAACATCGCGCTGACCTCGGCGTAGCTCGGCGTGGGATCGGCCATCAACGCCCGCAGCAGCACCTTGCAGGGCGACGAGAGCGACTCGAAGGCCCGCCACAGGGCGGCGTCCCGCTCCGCCTCCAAGAGGCCGGTGTCGACCGAGCAGCCGTCCTCCTGGATGAACGAGTCCGACTCCGGGTCGACCGGCGGTTGGCGTTGGGCCCGGCGCAGGGTACGAACGGACTCGTTCCGGGCCGTGGTGGCCAGCCACGCCCCGACCCGTTGCGGGTCGCGAATGCGGTCGAGATGCTCGGCCAGACGCAACCAGGTGGTCTGGCTGACGTCGGCCGCGTCGGCCGGCGAGAGCCCGAAGTCGCGGGCGATGGACCACACGAGGCCGGCGAACCGCCCGACCAGGCCGTCCCAGGCGGAGTCCTCCCCCGCAGCTGCCGCCGCGACCAGGCTGGCGGTCGACGCCCCGTCCACGGCCGGAGACTAAACCAAAATGGGTGTATCAGGACAACGAGAGCCGGCTCAACATGCCGGGTGGCGACGGCGCCCCAGCAGAAAGACACCATTCCACGAGGCGAGGAGCAGGATGTGAAGCGTAGCGACAGGAAGAGCGCCCGCCGGCAGGTCACCTCCGGGTTTTCGCTCGTCGTCGGTCTCGGGGCGTTCTTCGTCGCCGCCGGAGCTCCGCCCTGGGCCTGGATCTAGCGACTGAATGCTGATCGTACCCATGGCCCTCGGCGGAGGGCTCGTGGCCGGGTATGCCGGCGGCGGCCGGCTCCGGGCACTCTGGGCGCTGCGGCTGAGGGCGCTCCCCCTTGTCGGCGCCGCGGTCGCCGCTCAGTTGGCGCTTCCGGCAGCGCCGGCGGGGCTCCGGTACCCGGTGCTGGCAGGGTCCTACGCGTTGGTGGGCGCGTGGCTCTGGGCCAACCTCACCCGGCGGGCTGCCATGGTCCGCCTGGCGCTCGGCCTCCTGGCGGCTGGATGGTTGCTGAACCTGGCGCCGATCGCCGCCAACGGCACCATGCCGGTCTCACAGCGAGCCCTGGAGCGAGTAAACGAGCCGCTCGCCGAGAGGCTCGCCTCGGGTGAACTGGCCAAGCACACCGTCGCCGGGCCGGGCACCCGGCTCGCAACCCTGGGCGACGTCATTCCCGTCGCACCGATGAGAACCGTCGTCAGTCTCGGCGACGTCGTCATGGGCGTCGGCATCCTGCTCACCGTGGCGGCCGGCATGGCGTCGGCCCGGGCCACGGGTGCGCATCCCGTCACACGAGAGGAAGTCCCATGAACCCGCTGGAGCGTGCCGCTGACCTGATCGAGGAGCGAGGCTGGTGCCGGGGGCGTTTCCGTGACGACGCCGGCCGGATCTGCATCGACTTCGCCCTCGTGACGGCGGACCTCGTCAACAACGCCCGGGCCCGAAGGTACGTCCTCGACGAACTCCGCAGTCGAGGGGTGCGCTGCAACGACCTGGCGCTGTGGAACGACTTCCATGCCAGCGACAGCGACGACGTGGTCGACCTGCTCCGCCACGCCGCCAAGCGCTGGAACCGCGCCGCCGCCTCCAGCGACCCCGCCCCCACGCCCGCCTGAGAGGGACCGCCGGCTCGTAGGCGACGCCGCCCTAACGGCCGGGCGGCCAATCCCTGCCGGTGGCGTCGTGCGACGCCACCAAGGTCGCCGGCGCGCTGCGGCGCCAGGAACTCACGAGCACCGGCCACAGCTCGGCCGGCTCCACGGCATTCAACCGCACCGTCATCGTGGCGCCCGCCGGGTCGTCGGCCGGGACGGCGAACGTCTGCGGTCGCCGGGCACACAGGGCGGCCCGGTCGTCACCGCTCACCTTGACGACGATGCAGCGCCCCTCGTCGACCAGCCGGGCCAGGAACGATCCCCGGACGCGCAGCACCTTCACGCCGTAGGACCGGCCGTCCTCCACCTCGGGAAGCCGCCGGGCCAACTTGCACACCGCGCTCCACCGCATCGACCAATGGTGCCCGCCCCGGGGAGCGCCCGCCGTTCGCGCGAAGCGAGCCTTGAGTGCAGCCCCCGCGAGGCTTACGCTTCCGCTTCGAGACACCGGCCACCAGGGGGCGCCACCATGAGCTTCGTCCAGATCGTCGAGTACACCACCAGCCGTCCCGACGAGATGCGGGCTCTGGGCGAGGAGTTCGCCGCGTCCAGGCAGGGCAGCTCGGGCCCGGGAAACGTGGTCGTCTACAAAGACCGCGACGCCGAGGACCGCTACGTGGTGATCGCCAAGTTCGGGTCCTACGAGGAGGCGATGGCCAACTCGTCGGCACCCGAGACCCGGGAGTTCGCCGACCGGATGGCGGCACTGTGCGACGGCCCGCCGACGTTCCGCAACCTCGACGAGCACTGGGTATCCGTCCAGGACTGAACGCCGGCGGTAGCGCCGGCTGCCCGCCGCCCGGTGCGGCGCTCGCCCCGGACGGGCGATGACCGAACACGCGGTGGTGATCGCGGGAGGCGGCCCCGCCGGGCTGATGCTGGCAGCGGAGCTGGCTTTGGCCGGGGTCGACGTCGTCGTCGTCGAGCGCCGGGTCACGCAGGACGTCGACGGGTCGCGAGCCGGTGGGCTTCACTCCCGCACCATCGAGGTGCTCGATCAGCGTGGCATCGCTGACCGGTTCCTCGCTGAGGGGCAGGCGATGCAGGTCCAAGGCTTCGCCGGGATCTCGTTGGACATCAGCGACTTCCCCACCCGCCACAACTACGGGCTGGCGTTGTGGCAGAGCCGGTTCGAGCCCATCCTGGCTGGCTGGGTCGACGAGCTCGGGGTGCCGATCCTCCGCGGCCGCATGGTCGCGGGCTTCGCTCAGGACGACACCGGCGTCGACGTCGAGGTGCGGGGCGGATCGTCCCTCCGGGCGGAGTACCTCGTCGGGTGCGACGGAGGGCGCAGCCTGGTCCGCAAGACCGCCGGCATCGACTTCGCCGGGTCGGATCCCTCGACCAGCTGGATGATCGCCGAGGTCCAGATGGACGAGGAGCCGGAGTTCGGCCTCCGTCGCGACAGCCTCGGCGCCCATGCCATTGCTCGGCGGCAGCAGGGCGAGCCGATCCGGGTCGTACTCACGGAGCGGGACCTCGGCCATACCGGCGCCCCCACCATGAGCGAGCTTCGGGAGGCACTCGTTGCCGTGTACGGGACGGACTACGGGCTGCGCGGCGCCGACTGGATCTCCAGGTTCACCGACATGGCGCGGCAGGCGGTGTCCTATCGACGCGGCCGCGTGCTGCTGGCTGGGGACGCCGCGCACGTGCATCCCCCGCACGGCGGCCAGGGCCTCAACACCAGCGTGCAGGATGCCGTGAACCTGGGCTGGAAGCTGGCCCAGGTGGTCGAGAAGACCTCAGCCGAGAGCCTCCTGGACACCTACCACGCCGAGCGGCATCCGGTCGGTGCGCGGGTGTTGCACGACACCATGGCGCAGGTCGCGCTCAGCAGCCCCGACGACCGCCACCAGGCCCTGCGCGACACCATGACAGAGCTGCTCGGCATGGACGAGCCGCGCAGGCGAATCGGCGGGATGCTCTCCGGTCTCGACATCCGCTACGACCTCGGAGAAGGCCACCCGCTGCTCGGGCGGCGCATGCCCGACCTCGACGTGCACACCGCGCACGGTCCCACGCGCGTCTTCACCCTGCTGCACGCTGCCCGGCCCGTGCTCCTCAATTTCGGTGACCCCGGCGCGTTCGACATCGCTCCTTGGGCGAACCGGGTCCGGCTGGTCGACGCCCGGCACCGTGGCGAGTGGGAACTGCCGATCGTGGGCGGGATCCCTGCGCCTGCGGCCGTGTTGATCCGGCCCGACGGGCACGTCGCCTGGGCCGGAGACCCTTCCGATCCGCAGCTGCCTCGCGCACTCACGACCTGGTTCGGGCCGGCGGGACCGGCGTCGATCCGGTGACCTCGCGCTCTTCAGACGCAGAATCACTCTTCCCTGGTGATGCAGTGGCCGTGGGCGAGGAGCCCCGGCGCTGCGGCACCCCGCTGATCTGCGGTTTGTGGTGGTCGGGACCGGTGTCGATCCGGTGACCTCGCGCTTTTCAGGCGCGCGCTCTACCAGCTGAGCTACCCGACCGTTGTACGACGCGGTCCTGACGGGATTTGAACCCGCGACCTCCGGCTTGACAGGCCGGCGTGCACTCCAAACTGCACCACAGGACCAGGTGGAGCCCCCACGCTACCGGATGGCCTCGGGCCCCGGCGCTGTCGACGGCGGCCGGACCGGGCCGCTACCGTACCGTCGGCCCTCGCCCCGACCCGGGACCGCTCTTCGATCCATTGCCCTCTTTCGTGCTGACCCGTCCGGCCCGCTGGTTGGCCGCCGCCTTGGCGGTGGTCGTTCTCGCCGGCTCGACCGGGCCGGCCGAGGCCGGGAAGGCCGACCCGACCGCAAAGCGGCGAGAGGTCCAGCGCGAAAAGGCGAAGAAGGCGGCTGAGCTGAACGTCCTGAAGGCGTCCGATGCCGAGGTCGAGCGGGCGCTCGACGCCCTGAACGCCAATCTGCGGGTCCAGGAGGCCCGGACCCGCAGCGCTGTGCAGGCGGCCGACGCGGCCGAGCAGGCTGCCAACGAGGCCCGGCGGGTCGAGGAGGCCACGGCGGCGGCACTGGCCGAAACACAGGCGGCCATGCGGCGGGTGGCCGTCAACGCCTACGTGCGGGGCCCGAGCGAGCAGGTGCTCGGCGTCCTGGACGTCGGCTCCCTGTCCGAGTTGACCACCCGGCGCCACCTGCTGGGGGTGACGGTGGGGCGGGGAGCCGAGCTGAGCGACAAACTGCGGGCCGACCGCGAGGACCTGACCCTGCGCCGGGAGGCGGCGGAGCGGGCTGGGGAGGCCGCCGAGCAACGTCGCCAGCAGGCGGGCGAGCGCCTGCGCGAACTGCAGGTGGCCGCCGACGCCAAGCAGAACGCGGCCGACGACGTGGAGGAGCGCCTGGAACGGGCGCTGTCCGAGGCAGCATCGCTCGAGTCGCTGGACAAGCAGCTGGCCGACGAGATCGCCAAGCGACAGGCCGCCCTGGCCCGGCGGGTCGGCTCGACGGTGCCGCGGGTGCGGGCAGGCGGCGCCGTGAGCGGCTCCGTCAACGTGGTCAGTGTCCGGGGCATCGTCGTCAGCACGCAGATCGCCGAGCAGCTCGAGGCGCTGCTGGCGGCTGCGGAAGCCGACGGCTTCGTCCTCGGCGGCGGCGGCTACCGCAGCTCTGCGGCCCAGGCGGCCCTGCGCCGGGCCAACTGCGGGGGCGACGGGGGACCCGCCTCGCGGTGCCGCCCGCCCACGGCCCGGCCCGGCCACTCGATGCACGAGCTGGGTTTGGCGGTGGACTTCACCTGGCAGGGCCGCATCATCTCCAGCCGCTCCAGCCCGGCCTTCGGCTGGCTGCGGGACAACGCCGGCCGCTACGGGTTCAAGAACCTGCCCAGCGAGCCGTGGCACTGGAGCACCAACGGGAACTAGGCGGCTCGGCAGCTGGGCGGCGGGCGACGATCACCGCAGCGGCGCCGGACCCGAAGACGCCGGTGCGTTCGTCTCTTGGGTGACCCGGGCCGTGCCACGCTGGGCCGAGTGCCCGTTGCCGACCACATCGTTTGCGTGGACTGCGGAGGGATCGCCCGGCGCACGCCGGCGAATCCCCCTGGGGGCGGCTGGCATCTCGGCGATCTCGTCGCCTACCGGTGCCGCGACTGCGCCGACGTCTGGTACCTCGAGGTGACCCGGGGCGATCTGGAGGACATCGCCGAGGACGACGCGTCGCCTCTGGCGGCCGAGCGGGCGGCGGCCCGGCGGCTGGTGGCCGACCTGCGGGCCGAACTCGACGAGATCATCGCCGCCCAGAACGCGACACCGCCCGACGACGAGCACGACGTCGAGGGCGCCAGTGTCGGCTTCGAACGAGCCCGGACGGCGGCGCTGCTGGCCTCCGCGGCCGATCGGGTGGCCGCGCTGGACGCTGCCATCGAGCGCCGCGCCTCGGGCTCGTACGGCACTTGCGAGCGGTGCGGCACCGCCATCGGCGACGAACGCCAGGCCGCACTGCCGACCACACGGCGGTGCGCCCCGTGCGCGGCGCGTCGGGACTGACTACACCCGGGCCATGTTGGCGAAGCGGGTGTAGTGCTCGAGGAAGGCCAGGCGGGCCACGCCGGTGGGGCCGTTGCGGTGCTTGGAGACGATGACCTCGGCGGTGCCGCGGTCGGGCGACTCGGGGTTGTACAGCTCGTCTCGGTAGAGGAACATCACCACGTCGGCGTCCTGCTCCAAGCTGTTGTGGGCGATCACGCCGTCGGCCACGAAGTTGTGGGTGCCCGGCACGGTGGCGTCGAAGGTCGGCTGCTCGCCGAGCGCCGTGATCTCCAGAACCTCGTCCCACGCGACGTCGGACGTCGCCTGATCGGGAAGTGGGGCACTGTCGAGGACGCGGCGGGCCTCGGCTACCGCCTGCCCTCCCGCACCGTGGCACCCGACCAGCGACAGGAACCTCGACTGGTCGGGCGCGCTCTGCACGACCACGTGCCAGCAGTCCACAGAGCCGGCCTTGCGAGCGATCACGAGACGAGATCGGATGGCGAGCCGGAGAAGGGCTCGCTGGACGTGGAGCGCCAGTTGCCGGCTGGTCGTGGCGTAGTACGTCCGCACCATCGGGCCACGGGCGTTCCGGCCGAGGGTGAGGGAGCCGTCCGTCGCCCACAGATGATGCAGGAACAGCGCAAGCCGGTCGTCGGGGAGGGCGAACAGGCTCTCGGGCAGGAACCTGGTGCCGGACCGCGAACCCCACAGACCGTGCGGCTCCAGCCAGTTGCGGATCGGGTGGCGCCTGCCGGCCGTCACCGGATACGGGCTCGGCAGCCGGAGCTGCCACGTCCTTGCCCGCTTCGCTTCCTGCACCTCGATGCCGAACGCCCGCCGGGCGGCGGTTTCCACGGCGAGCTTGTTCGCCTCGTCGGCGGTGGCGT
>DATLFQ010000186.1:0-26473 GCA_035540915.1 Acidimicrobiales bacterium | reverse complement strand
GCGAGGCCCTCGGCCGGCAGGGTGACGGCGGCCGCGGTGAGGCGGCCGTGCTCCCACAGGGCCACGTGCACGGCCCAGTCGCCGCGGCCCGGCTCGCCGAACTCCCGCGTGCCGTCGAGCGGGTCGACGATCCACACCCGGTTCGCGTCGAGTCGGGCCAGATCGGCCAGGTCGCCCTCCTCCGACAGGACCACGTCGCCGGGCCGGGCGGCCGCCAGGGCGCCGAGGATCCAGTCGTGGGCCCGGCGGTCGCCCTCGGCCCGGAGCACCTCGGGTGGCGCCAGCCGGTACTCGGCCCTGACCTCGAGCAGCAGCTGGGCGGCGCCGGCGGCGGCGTGGGCCGCCACTTCGTGGTCGGTCACGCGGGCGGCGCAGGTGAAGGTAGTGGGAGGCACGGATTGGATGCCGCAGCGGCGATGCGGGCGGCGCTCTCCGGCCCGGCCGGCCGGGGCGGGCCGGCGTCCAGCACGTGGGGGTGGAGGCGGTGCGCCACCACCCGGCGGCCCGAGAAGCGGACCTCCAGCACGCCCGACTCCCCAGGGGCGCCGCGCCGGTGGTGGAACACGAAGTTCCCCAGCGAGTAGGCCAGCACGCCCCGGCTGTCGCTCACTATCGGCTGCAGGACATGGGGATGCGAGCCGACCACCACGCTGGCGCCGGCACCCAGCAGGGCCGCCCCCAGGCGCTCCTGGACCGGTTCGGGACAAGGGCTGCCCTCCCGGCCCCAGTGGACGGCGACGATCACCACGTCGGCCCGGGCCGCCGCCGCCCGCACCGCCGCCAGAAGCCGGCGCTCGTCGTAGGCCGACGCCACGCCGGGCCCTTCGCCGGCGGCCCAGTGACGGCGGGCCAGGACCCGGCTGGCCCCCAGCACCGCCACCCGCACGTCGGCCACCGTGAACTCGGCCGGGGCGTAGGCCTCGTCGGCGTCGGCGCCGGCCCCGACCGTCGCCACGCCGGCGGCCCGGAGGTGGGCGATCGTCTCCAGGAGGGCCTCGGGCCCGAAGTCGAGGCTGTGGTTGTTGCCCAGGCTGGCCACGTCGACCCCGGCTCCGGCCAGCCGGGCGGCAGCCGACGGCAGGGCCCGGAAGGTGAACGCCTTGGGCTCGGGCACCCCGCCGCTGGCGATCGCCATCTCGGCATTCACGACGGCCAGGTCGGCGCCGGCCAACGCCGGCCGCACGGCCACGAACGGGTCGATGCCGGCCGCCTCGGTGTCGTCCATCAGCACGTCGCCCACCGCCAGCAGAGTCCACTCCCCTCCCGGCCGCGCTTCGCCGATGGTCGTGGTCGTCGTGGTCGTCGTGGCCGTCGTGCTCGTGACCACCGTCGTCGTGGTGGCCAGGGCGGCCGGCGGGGCGGCCACCGCGGCGCTGCTCACCGGCGGCCCGAGCCCGCCAGAGCGTCCGGAGCACCCGGCCAACGCGGCTGCGACGAGGAGTCCTCGCGCCACCGCCCGGCCCCCCAGCACCGGCGCACCCTAGCCGGCCGCTCTCACTCGGAACGGTCTTCGGGAGAACCGTGCATGACCAGGTCGATGGCCGCCCAGGTGGTGCGGGAGAAGGGATAGAACGCGATCGGCCCGACCACCGCGGCGGCGAGGGCGGCGGCGACGAACGTGGCGGTGTCGGGGGACCGGCCGGCCGCATGGAGCGCGATGAACGGGACGATGGCGACCACCAGGAGGAGCCCCTCGGTCACGCCGAAGTTGACGACGAGCGCCCCCAAGAAGAACCCCTCCTCCCGCTCAAAGCGGTAGCCGCACCGAGGGCAGCACTCGACCATGCGGAACCACCGGGTGAAAAGGCCGCCCTGCCCGCACCGCGGGCAACGCCTCGCCAGCCCCCGGGCCAGCATCCGCCCGGGGGACGCTCGTCGCGGGACCACGCCGGGAGGCTAGGGCCGTCGCCGCCGCCGGTCAGCCGGCCGCCCGGGGCCGCTCGCTATCCTCTGCGAATGCCGCGGTGCCTCTCCGTCGTCATGCCGTGCTTCAACGAGGCGGCGACGGTGGTCGCCGCCGTCGAGCGCGTGCTGGCCTCGCCGTACACCGGCCAGCTCGTCCTCGTGGACGACGGGTCGACCGACGAGACCCTCGACCTGGTTCAGGCCATGGTCGACCCCCGCCTCGACGTCCTGACCAACGGGTCCAACAAGGGCAAGGGGGCCGCGCTCCGGCTGGGCTTCACCAAGTGCCGGGAGCCGTTCGTCATCGTCCAGGACGCCGACCTGGAATACGACCCCGAGGACTACGCGGCCGTACTGGCGCCGCTCCTGGCCGATCAGGCAGACGTGGTGTTCGGGTCCCGGTTCCACACGGCGCGTCCGCACCGGGTCTTGTACTTCTGGCACGCGGTGGGCAACCGGTTCCTGACCGCCATGTCGAACATGTTCACCAACCTCAACCTCAGCGACATGGAGACCTGCTACAAGGCGTTCCGGCGCGAGGTGCTCGAGAGCCTGGAGCTGGAGGAGGACCGCTTCGGCATCGAGCCGGAGATCACCGCCAAGGTGGCCCGGGGCGGCTGGCGCATCTACGAGGTCGGCATCTCCTACGCCGGTCGCACCTACGCCGAGGGCAAGAAGATCGGCTGGCGGGACGGGTTCTGGGCCGTGCGCTGCATCCTCCGCTACTCGAGCGTCGGCGAGCGGGTCCGCCGTGGCGCCAACCGCTAGCTCGCCGGCATCGGCAGCTCCGGCCGCGAACCGGGCGGGCGCAGCGCCGGCTCTCCGGCTCGTCCGGGCTCCGTCGCCCCGGGTGGCCCGGCGGCGCGATCAGCTGTTCGTCGCCGTCCTCGCCGCGGGCGCCGTGGCCGGGCTGGTGCTGCGCATCGTCATGGCCAACTCGGTGTGGGGCGTCCTCGACAGCGACGAGGCCGTCGTCGGGCTCATGGCCCGCAGCATCGCCCGCGGCGACATCCCCACCCTGTTCTGGGGCCAGGGATACGGCGGGACGACCGAGGCGTTCGTCCTGGCCGGCTGGGCCGGCCTGTTCGGCTGGTCGACCTTCGCCATCCGCGTCGTGGCGGTCGGGCTGGCGGCGACCGCCACCGTCCTGGTCTGGCGCATCGGGCGCCGGACCATCGGGCCGTGGCCGGGCGCGGCCGCGGCTCTCTTCTTCTGGCTCTGGCCGGCGCCCTACGTCTTCTGGTCGCTCAAGCTGCGGGGCTTCTACTGGACGGCCCTCGTCGCCGGGTTGGTGTTCACGCTGTGCGCGCTGCGGCTGGCGGAGCGGCCCAACCGCCGGGATGCCATGGTCGCCGGCCTGGCCGCCGGCATCGGCTGGTGGAGCACACCACAGATCGCGGTCTACGCGGTGCCGGTGGTGATCTGGCTGCTGGCCCGCCACCGCGACACGGTCCGTCCCCTGCTGACCGCCGGCCTCCCGGCCGCCGTGATCGGCGCCCTGCCGTGGCTGGCCTACAACGTGCGCCACTCGTTCGTGGCCCTCGACCCGCCCGAGCTGGCGGCCGGCGCCTCCGGCTCGTATCTGGAGCACCTCGGCACCTTCGCCGGCCGCGGCCTGCCCGTCGCCGTGGGCGCCCGCCTGCCCTGGACCGAGCAGTGGCTGCCGGGCGGCGCCCTCCTGTACGTGGCCGCCCTGGTGGCGGTGGCTGTCGTCATCGCCGCCCGCCGGCCGCCCCTGCTGCCCGTCGTGCTGGTGGCCTTCCCGTTCGTCCACGCCCTGTCGCCGTGGTCCAACTACATCGGCGAGGGCCGCTACCTCGTCTACTACGCGCCGTTCCTCGCCCTGGCGGTGGCCGGTGCCCTCCGCCATCGCGTCGCCCTGGCCACCGGGGCGGTCGTTCTCTTCGCGGTGACGCTGGTGGGCCTCGACCGCACGGCGGGGCTCAGCTCGCCCTACTCGGGTGACCGGCGTGTGCCCGAGAGCCTGGCGCCGCTCGTGGCGGACCTGGACCGCCGTCAGATCCGCCACGTCTACGCCGACTACTGGATCGGCTACCGGCTGGCCTACGAGACCGACGAGCGGATCATCCCGGAGGGATTCCGCAACGCCGAGTGGAGCCGCCGGGTCGATCGGGCGACGCGCGTGGCCTACGTGTACATGGAGGGCGACCCCATGGCCGACGACGTGCGGCGCGAGATGCGCCGCATCGACCAGGACTGGGTGGAGCACCGCGTGGCCGGGTTCCAGGTCCTGATCCCCGACCGCTCGGACTAGCGGCGGGCGGCCATCGGGCCGGCGGCCCGCACGGCGGTGGCCAGGAGCCGCTCGTAGCGGTCCAGGACGCGGTCCCACTGGTAGCGATCCTCGACGTAGCGGCGCCCGGCGTCACCCAGCTCGGCCCGCAGCGCCGGGTCGCCGGTCAGCAGGTCCAGGGCCGCCTCGAACTGGGCGAACCCCTCGTAGGGGATCGCCCCGCCGCTGCGGCGGGCCTGACCGGCCAGCACCTCGCACCGGCCCTGCACCAGGGCGGGCGTGCGCTGCGCCCAGGCCTCGGTCAGCACCATCGAGAAGCTCTCGAAGTAGGAGGGATGGACCAGGGCGAGCGCTCCCTCGATGGCGCCCCGCTTGACCGCCTCGTCGACGAACCCGGTCACGACCAGGTCGTCGTGGCGGGGCGCCGGCTTCACCGGCTCCCCCACCACCACCAGCGCCAGCGGCCCCCGGTTGCGCCGCTTGTAGGTTTCGAAGTAGTCGTACAGCTCGTCGGTGCCCTTGTGGGGGTCGAGCCGGCCGACGTACGCGATGTAGGGCCGGTCGCCCAGGTCGAAGGCGTGGCGGAAGGCCGCCTCGTCGCCGGCCGCATCGAGGTCGACACCGATGCCCACCACCTCCGACGGCCGGCTCACCCCGAACCGCCGCCGCACCAGGTCACCCTCCTCCTCGGTGAGGAAGCCGTGGGCGTGGGGCATGCGGACGACCATGTCGAACAGCGGGAGGTAGAGCGGCGGCTCGTCGTGGGCCGTGGGGTGCAGGATCGTCGGCGCCCGGCCCGCGGCCACCGGCAGGCCGGCCCAGGTCGTGTAGTAGAGGTAGGTGAAGAACACCACGGCGTCGTAGCCGGCGGCCCGGTCGGCCAGCCAGGGGACCAGCTCCTCCACCAGCGGGCCCTGCGCCCGCATCCACTCCTCCTGGAGGTAGAGCGGGACGGGCTTGCGCCCGGCGACCGTCCGGGCGTTCAGCAGGCCGAAGAGGTCGTTGTTGCGGGGCCGCACGACCGGCAGGCGGTGGACGGTGACCCCGTCGAGGACCTCGGTGCCCGCCGGGAGCGCGTTGGCCCAGTCGACGTAGCTGAGCGCGCAGGTGGTCACCACCTCGACGTCGTGACCGCGGGCCGCCAGCCGGGTGGCGTAGTGGCGGCAGCACAGCTCGGCCCCGCCGGCCACCTGCTCGCCGTAGCGCTGGACGACGAAGAGCAGCCGCATCCCGCCGGACCTCTCAGGCCACGTCGACGAGGTGGCGCAGGACGGCGGCGCGGGCCTCGTCGGCGTCGAAGGCGGCCAGCCGGTGGTGGCCCCGCACCACCAACTCCTGGCGCAGCGCCGGATCGCCCAGCACGGCGGCCATCGCCTCGGCCATCAGGGCGGGGTCGTCTTCGGGCGGCAAAAGCACCCCGGCGTCTCCCATGGTCTCGGGGATGGCGCCGTGGCTGCGGGCGATCACCGGGACGCCGAAGGCCATGGACTCGACGAGCGGGACGCAGAAGCCCTCGTGCTCGCTGGCGGTCACGAAGACGTCGGCCCGCCGGAAGAAGGCCACCAGCTGCGCCGGGGTCACCGCTCCCGCGATCCACGCCCGCAGGTTCAGCTCCTGGGCGAACAGCTGCAGCGCCTGGCGGTAACGGGGCAGCCGCCCGGCACCGACCAGCACGACGTGGGCCTCGGGCAGCGAGTACGTCACCAGCAGGTGGTACGCCTTGAGGAGCAGGTCGGGGCGCTTGTGGGGCAGCAGCTGCCCGACGAACAGCACCACCGGGCCCTGCACCTGGGTGGCCAGGTGGTTGGCCGTGTCGGGGTCGGGCGCCTGGGTCACCAGGTTGCGCAGGTCGAGCACCAGCGGGGCGACGCGCACGTCGCGGTACCCCATGCGCTCGAGCTCGTCGGCGTTGTACTGCGAGACGCCGATGGCCATGACCGCCCGGTCCCGCAGCTGCTCGAGCTCCCGCCGGCCCCCTTCGAGGAGGCCGGCGAACGCCGGGTCGTAGGGCAGGAACGCCGACGCCGGCGAGATGTTGTGGTACACGAGCACCAGGCGTTCCGTCCGCTCGCGGATGAACGACAGGACCTCGGGCTCGCCGATGGACGCGTGGAACACGAGCAGATCGGCGGCCGGGCGCCGGCTGCGGCGGCGGCGGCGGGCGTAGGAGCTGAGCGGGTGGACGTCGCCCTGCAGCGACGGGTCGAAGTACCGGGCGTAGATGTCGGACGGGCCGATGCGGCGCAGCAGGGCCCGCAGTTCGAACGCCGACGCGGTGACGGCGTCGCCCGCCGACGCTGACACCAGGACCTGGTGGATCTCCACCGACTACCTGATCGCGACGAGTGCGTAGTCCTGCGGGGCGAAGAGGAGCTGGTTGAGGCGGCGCACGTTCTCCCGCTGCGGCTCCGCGGCGCGGGGGCTGGGCTCCAGCAGCACCTCGTCGGCCGGCGGCGGGGAGCGCCACTCGATGAAGACCCCGTCGAAGCCGGCCTCGCGGAACAGGAAGGACAGGTAGCCCGGGTGGACCGGCTGGGCGTGGGTGGGGTCCAGGTAGAAGGCCCGGGCGAACACGTACAGCGACTGCGGGTTGACCGTCTCGATGAGCACCTTGCCACCCGGCCGGAGCTTCTCCGCGGCCAGCGAGACCAGCTGGACCACCTCCTGGGCCGTCAGGTGCTCGACGACCTGGACCAGCACGACGCCGCCGAGGGACTCGGGCTCCGCAGCGGCCAGCGCCTCGAGGCCGTTGCCGGCGGTGACCTCCAGCCCCTGGTCGGCCGCCCGCTTGGCCAGATCGGCGTCCATCTCGACCCCGGTGGCGGCCACGCCGATCTCGCCGAGCAGCTCCAGGAACTCACCCCGCCCGCAGCCGATCTCCAGCACGGGGGCCAGGCCGTCGAAGTGGTGCACCAGGTCCCGGTAGCGCTCGATCAGCTCGTCGTGGGTGCCGCGGAACTCGGCCTCGAACCGCTCGTTGCTGAACCAGGGCCGGAACGTCCGCCGCTCCTCGGCCACCTCCAGCGCACCGAGGCGGGCCGGCAGCTCGACCTCCAGCTCGGCGACCCGGTCGCGCAGCTCGGCGATCGAGTCGGCCATGACCAGCTGGTCGCGCTCGTAGTGCGCCATCCGCTCCAGCACGTGGTCGACGTGGCCGACCAGGTCGGCGTGCACGTGCCCGTTGGGGTCCTCCAGCGCTGCCACCGTGCTGCGCAGGACGTCTCGCACCGCGTCGGCGAACTCCATCACCTGCTGCAGCACGCCCTGGGTCTGGCGGGCGACCAGCTTGCTGACCCCCCGATGGACGGCGGTGCCGCCCATCACCTGGGAATCGCTCGGGATGCGGGCCGGGTCGAAGGCCATGTGGAGGTCGAGGCGACCGAGCCGCCCCTTCAGCTCCTCCAGCTCGGGCTGCACCCGGTGGGCCACGATGCGCCGGAAGTGGTCGTCGAGGTCGCTCTCCACGCCGGGTGGGTACGCGCCCTGGCGGCGGCGCTGCTCGACCCGGGCCTTCAACTGGTCGACCAGCTCGTCCACGCGCTTCCAGGCCGGTGGCCGGTCCTCCTCCATGGCCGCCGATGCTACGGCCGGCGGTGCCGCCGCCGCCATGATGGGCCGGTGGCGCTGATGCTGTTCGTCGTGGGCGTGGCCGTCCACCTCCCGTGGTGGGCGCAGGCCCCCACGGAGTGGGACTCCGTGCAGCTCGTCCTCGGCATGGCTCGGTTCGACGTCACCCAGGCCAGCCCGCACGCGCCGGGCTACTGGCTGTACATCGGCGCCGGCCGCCTGGTCCAGGCCCTCACGCCCCTCGGCGCCGAGGACAGCCTCGTGGCCTGCTCGGCGGTGGCCGCCGGTGGGGCCGTGGCGCTCGGCTACCTGCTCGGTCGGGACCTGGGCGGGCGCTGGCTCGGGCTGGCGACCGCCGGCGTGCTGATCACCTCCCCCTTCCTGCTGTTCTACGGGTCGTCGGTGGGCAGCTACGCGTTCGACGCGCTCGCCGTGGAGGCCCTGCTGCTCCTGGCCTGGCGGGCCCGGCCGGGGTCGTGGCACGGCCCGGCGGCGGCGGCGACGCTCGGGCTGGCCGGCGGGTTCCGACAGTCGTCGGTGCTGCTCCTCGCACCGGTGGCGGTGGTGGCGGTGGTCCGCAGCTCACGCACGGCGCGCCAGGTCGGCGCCGGCGGCCGCCGCGGGGTTGGCCGTGTGGCTGGTCCCGATGGCGGTGGAGCAGCCCGGCGGGCTGGAGGCGGTCCGGCGGGCGGGCGCCCGCATCTGGCGCGAGGCGGTGACGGTCACCTCCCCGCTGTACGGCGCGCCGGCCGAGGGGGTGGCGTCCAACCTGGCTCAGGCCACCGGGTACACGCTGGCCGCGGTCGTCCTCCTGCTGCCGGCCGCCGCCGTCGCCCTGGCCTTCGCCGCCTTCTCCCGCTTCCGAGTCCAGAGCGTGCGGTCCCCGCACGCTCTGGACTCGGGACCGCGGTTGCTGGCGGTGGCCGCCGTCCCGCCCCTGGCGTTCGTGCTGGTGTTCCACTTCGGCAAGGCGGGCTACGTGCTGTCGTACCTGCCCGCGCTGGTGCTGCTGGCGCTGTGGCCCGCCACCCGGTTGGCGGCCCGTCCCCGCCTGATCGTGGGCGCGCTGGTGGCGCTGGCCTGCGCCGTCCAGGTCCAGCGGTTCGTCGCCGCCCCCGGCGTGCTGCCGCTGGCCGTCACCGACCGCGGTGGCCCGTGGTTCACCCAGTCCCGCTACGGCGCTCCCTACCGACTCACCGCCCGGGCCATCGACGACGTCGACGCCGACACCGAGCGCTACCGCGCGCTCGGCCGGGCGTTCGACCCGCGCGACGACGTGCTGGTCTACGTCCACCTGGACGGTGGGCACCGCTACCGCCACGCCATGCTCACGCTCCCCGAGTTCACGGCGCACTACATCCAGGCCGGCCTCGACGAGTACGTGGGCCGCCGCCACCGCTGGCGCCGTGAGCGCGACGACCGGGTGGAGCTGCCGGCCGGCGGGCGGGCGGTGTTCGTGGTGGACGAGCCGCGCGAGGAGCTGCTCGGACTGGTAGAGGCCGGCCGGGCCACGGCCCGCCTCCTGGACACCGGCGCGACGGTCTACGTCGTGGGCCCCGGGCACCACCTGTTCGGCGTCGACCTGGTCGTCGACGACCGGCCGCCCCCGGGGCCCAGGAACTAACCTCGCCGTCCGTGACCACCCGGGCGCGTCGGGCCGTGGGCAGGGTGGTGCGACGGGGCCTGCGCTCGGCGGCTCGCTCCCGGCCGGGCGTCCGGCGGCTCATGACCACGACGGCCCGCGAGCTGGCCCGGGCCCTGGACGACGACCTCTACGGCGCGTCCTACTTCGGGTCGGGGCGCAACCCGTTCGACCGGATGGGCCTGTCGGGTTACGAGCGCTACGACCGGGACACGTCGAACGCGAACGCGGCGGCGTACCTGGTCTGGCGCTGGTTCGACGCCCGGCGCGTGCTGGACGTCGGCTGCGCCACCGGCTTCGTGGTCGAGGCGCTGCGCGAGCTGGGCATCGACGCCGAGGGAGTGGACGTCAGCCAGTTCGCCGTCGAGCAGGCGGCCCGGGGCGCGCAGGGCCACGTGCGCCAGGGAGACCTGTGCCGGCGCCTGCCGTTCCCGGGCCGGCGCTTCGACGTGGTCACCGCCCTGGAGACCCTCGAGCATCTGCCGCCCGAGGCGGTCCCCCGGGCCCTGGCCGAGCTGCACCGCGTCAGCGCCGGGTACGTGGTGGCCACCATCCCGTCGTTCGGGCCGAACGAGCACGGCCCCGGTGGATGGTTCCCGGTCAAGGTGCGCGACGAGCGGCTCGACCACTACACGAGCCTCGGGCCGGGCTACGAGGGGCCGGTGCCCTACGAGGACCTGTACCGGGACGCGGCCGGACAACCCATCGAGGGCCACCTCACCATCGCCTCGTTCGCCTGGTGGACCAGTCGCTTCGCCGACGCCGGTCTCGTGCGCTGTGGTGCCGTCGAGCGGAGCATGCATCCCCACCTGGCCCGCTTCGGCCTCACGAAGTACTGGAACCTCTACGTCTTCCGGCGGCCCGAGGTGCCCGAGCCGGGGCCCGACGTGCGCACACCAGCGGAGATCGCCACCTGGGAGGCCAACTTCGGCCTCGATACGCGCGTCGCCGACCCCGACGACCTGCGGGCCGTCGAGGAGGCCCTGGCCGGCGGTCAGCGAGTCCGCACGGTCGCCAGCCCCCGCACGCCGCCGGCGTAGCCGGCCACCGACGAGGCGACGTCGCCGAGGAACGGTGCGTTGCCGAAGGCGTGCACCCGCCCGCCGTCGGTGGCGATGAGATAGCCCTGCCCCGACACCACCGGCTGGATGGCCCGGGCCGGGCCCGGGGCGCCGATCCCGGGCAGCGAACCCCGGAACACCGCGTCACCGAACGAGAAGACCCCGCCGTCGGAGGCGACCAGCCAGTAGCCGCTGCCCGAGGGCGTCGGCGCCATCCCGACGATGGGCTGGTTCAGGCGGATGGCGCCGGTCGAGCCGCGGAACACGGCGTCGCCGAAGGCGAAGATGCCGCCGTCGGAGGCGACCAGCCAGTAGCCCCTGCCCGAGGGCGTCGGCGCCATGCCGACGATCGGGCGGTTCAGGCGGCGCCCGCCCATGGAGCCGTGGAACGTGGCCGCCCCGAACGGGAAGACGCCGCCGTCGGGCGCCAGCACCCAGTATCCGGCGATGCCGCCCTCGGCGTTGTTCGTGACCGCGAACCAGTCCGAGCGCACGCCGGGAAAGCGGCGGAAGTCCGCGCCGGTGAGGACCTTGCTGCCCCGGTCACCGCGCAGCACCAGCTCCAGTACCCGCCCACCCAGGTCGCCGAGACCGTTGCGGCGGACAACGTCCACCGACTGCAGGTTGCCGATGGCCGGGTAGGCGGCCTGGACGTCGGCGACGGGGACCCGGGCCGACCAGTTGTGGTTCGGGTTCGACGGGGTGGCGTCGCCGTCGTCCACGACGGCCGGGAACACCCCGCCG
The DNA here is from genome assembly GCA_035540915.1 of Acidimicrobiales bacterium. GTDB lineage: Bacteria > Actinomycetota > Acidimicrobiia > Acidimicrobiales > DATLFQ01. The sequence continues at coordinate 15,300 of DATLFQ010000186.1, read as the reverse complement.
GCGCTGTAGCCGCCGGTGGACGACGAGTACTCGGTGAGGGCGACGGCTCCGGTGGCCGTGAAGACCCGCACCTGGCCGGTCGTCTCGGTCACCGCCGCGTTGGTCGTCGCCGCCTCGAGGTCCCGGTACCCGGCGCCGTCCTGGACCGCGAAGCCGCCGTAGACCTGGCAGGCGGTGGTGTCGCAGGTCTTCGCGTACGGCGTGTTGTTGGATGCGAGCGCGTACGAGCGCGCCACGACGGCCTGCGCCCGCAGGGCGTGCATGCCCCGGCCGCCGCCCAGGGTGCCCCACGAGTTCGGGCTCTCCCGGGGAACGACGCTGCGCAGGTAGGCCTCCAGCGGCAGGCGGTTCACCGTGCGCGCGCCCCCGCTGTCGAGCACGGTGAAGTCGCCGCGGTACCAGCGGGTGCCCGCCGGCTCACAGAGCTGCAGCATCGTGGTCCGGTCGTCGCCGGCGGGGAGCGCCGAGCCCAGCGTGACGGGCCCGGGGACGGCCGGGGCCACCACGGTCCACGGGCCGCCACACCCGAGCCCGCTGGACACCTCGAACGAGTTGGGACCGACGCGGCGAGTGCGCAGGGCGTGGAACTGCCGGTCGGGTACGGCGCTGACGGTGGCCGCGCCCCGCTCCTGGATGGCGATGGTGTCCTGGCCGTCGAGGCGCAGGATGCGCACGCTGATCGGGGTGTCGGCCACCGTGCCCATTCGCGTGCCGCCGTAGAAGTGGTCGAGGATCGTCGTGTACGGCACCCCGGCCAGCGCGCCTCCCAATGCGCCGTACTGGCCCATGCCCCGGCCGTGGCCGAAGCCGTGGCCCACCAGGTCGACGGTCTCGGCCGGATATGCGGCGACCGGCTCGGGGCCCGCAGCACCAGGGAGGGCACCGACGCTGACGGCCGCCGTGACGGCGGCGGCGACGAGGACGCGCAGCGGGCGGCGGGGCACGGGCGGCGAGGCTAGAGGACCGGCTCGCGCCGGCTGCGTCACCCCGGGCGAGCGGGGGTCAGACGAGCGGGCGGCCCGGGAGCAGCCCGAGGTCGACCGCGGCGGCGGCCCCCGACAGGCCGGGCGAGGTCCCGTGGAAGCGGGCATCGCCGAACGTGAAAAGGCCGCCGTCGGTGCCGAGGATGGAGTAGCCGCGCCCGCTGGGCGAGGCTCGCACGGCGGCCGTGCCGCCGAAGGACGCCAGCTGCAGCGCGGGCACGCTGCCCAGGAATGGTGCGTTGAAGGCGAACAGGCCGCCGTCGCGAGCCACCAGCCAGTAGCCGTCGCCGCGTGGCGTCGCCGCCATGCCCACGACCGGCTCGTTCAGCCTGATGGCACCGGTGGAGCCGTGGAACCGGGCGTCGCCGAAGGCGAAGATGCCGCCGTCGCGGGCGACCAGCCAGTAGCCGCGACCGGTCGGCGTCGCTGCCATGCCGACGATCGGCTGGTTCATGCGGATGGCGCCGGTCGAGCCGTGGAAGGCGGCGTCGCCGAAGGTGAAGATGCCGCCGTCGCCGGTGAGAAGCCAGTACCCGTTGCCGGTCGGCGTGGTGGCCATCGCCTGCACCGGCGCGTTGAGGGGCTTGGCGGTCAGGTCGCCCAGGCGCTCGGCGGCCCCGAAGGGCTGCACCCGGCCGTCGCGGGAGGCCACCCAGTAGCCCGGCGTCACCAGTTGGGCGGCGGCGATGGTGTCGGCGACCGCCTTGCGCAGCGACGGCAGCCGGGCGTAGAGGAGGTCGCCCGGGCACTCGGTGGCACGGGCGTCCCGGTGGCCGGCGATGTTGGGGAACGCAGCGCGCGCGCCCCGTGGGTCGATGTCGTGGCGGTCGGCCAGCCAGGCCAGCACGGCCTCGAGCGAGACCATCGCCGCCGGCGCCGGGGGGACGGTGGCGAAGTTGCCGAGCAGAGCGACGCCCACCGACCCGGTGTTGGCCCCTTCGGCGTGGGCGCCGATCACGCCCCGGCCCGCAGCGTCCTCGCCCGTGGGGCGCTCCCCGGCCGGGTACGGGCGGGAGTAGCGGCCCTCGTAGACCCGGCCGCCTGCGTCGACCAGCCAGTTGTAGCCGATGTCGTTGAACCCGCGGACCTGGGTGTGGAAGGTGTAGACGGCACGCACGGTCGCCGCCGGGTCGGGGTCGGCGTTGGTGGTCACCGTGTGGTGGACGATCAGCTTCGTGACCGGCGCGAACGACGGCGCGTCACCGCCCCGCTTGGTCTCGTCTGCGCCCCACTCGGCCCGGCTGACGACCGCCGGCTGCGCCACCCGGGCGTGGACCGAGAGGCGTGGCGAGGGCGCCGTCTGGGCGCCCGCCGGCTGCGGGCCGGCCCGCACCAGGTGCCGGCGACCGTTCTCGGTGTCGATGGCGGCGACCTCCACATCGGTGGCCTCGCCGGTCACGACACGGGCCTGGACCCGCACGGCGCCGTCGGCCCGGACGATGCCGCTGTAGACAAGGCCGCGGGCCTCGTCCTCCAGGTCGTGGGCCACCTCGAGCGGCTGCCACGGGGACCAGCCGCCCCCGTCCCGCCGCCAGCGGACCTCGACCTGCGCGTCGTGGGCGCCGGACCACCGCGCGCCGAGGTGGGTGGCCGGGAAGGGCACCGCCTCGCCGGCGGCGCGCTCGGCGTCGTCCAGCAGCGCCATCCGGGTCTCCGGCAGGCCCCAGGCCATGCGGACGGGCACGATCGTCGCGGCGGCGACGATGGCCAGCAGGGCGAGGAGACGGGGAAGGGATCTGGTCACGCGGTCCGCCGGGACGGGCCGCCGGGGCGCGGCCCAGCTCCATTGAACCAGACGTCCCCGCCAGCGACGTGGCACCCACGGCCGGCGGTAAGGTCCGCGCCATGCGCGCTCGAGCTGTCCTGGCGGCCCTGGTTCTCAGCACCGGCCTGGTCGTGGCTACCGGGGGGCCGGCATCGGCCGCCCCCATCCAACGGTGGACCATCGACCTGCCGGGCGCGGTCCGGGAGTCCTCCCCGCTCGCCGTCGACCTCGACGGGGGCGGCCTCGACGTCGTGGTGGGAGCCCACGACCGCCGAATCCACGCCGTGCACGGCAGCGACGGCTCCGCGGTGGGCGGCTGGCCCCGCCAGACGAGCCACGCCGTCAACTCGTCGCCGGCCGCCGCCGACGTCGAGGGGACCGACGGGCGGCCCGAGGTCTTCGTCGGCAGCGGCGTCGGGAGCACCGGCGAGTGCTCCGGCGGCGGCCTGTACTCGTTCCGGGCCGACGGGACCGAGCGCTTCCGCTTCCAGGGCAGCGACGCCGACTGCCCCAACCAGGCGTTCCACTCGACGCCGGCCCTTGGCGACATCAGCCGCGACGGCGTGGCCGACGCCACCGTGGGTGCCCTCGGGCTGTCGATCCACTCCCTCTCGGCGGGCGGCACGTCGAACCCGGGATGGCCGTACAACGCCGACGACACCGTGTTCTCGTCGCCGGCGTTGGCGGACGTGAACGGCGACGGCCTCACCGACGTCGTGGTCGGCGGCGACTCGACGCCCGGTGGGCCGATCGACCACCGGGGCGGCCTGGTGCGGGCCATCAGCGGTGCCGGCGCCACCATCTGGGAGTTCCGGGTCAACGAGATCGTCCGCTCCTCGCCCGCGATCGGCGACATCGACGGCAACGGCACGCCCGAGATCGTGTTCGGCACCGGCGACTTCTGGGCCCGCCGGCCGGGCGGGGCGTCCGACGCCACCAAGGTCTTCGCGCTGAACGCCAACGGCTCGCTGAAGTGGGTGCGGGACACCGGTGGCTACACCATCGGCTCTCCCGCCCTCGCAGACCTCGACGGCAACGGCGTGCTCGACGTCGCCATCGGCACGTTCGAGGGCGCGGCTCCCGGGCGGGTCTTCGCCTTCCGCGGCGACGGCTCGACGATGCCGGGCTTCCCGCTCAACTCGGGCGGGGGCGTGGTGGTCGGCGGCATCACCACCGCGGACCTGAACGGCGACGGCGGCCAGGACCTCCTCGTCCCGACGGGCGGCGGCGTGTTCGTCTACAACGGCCGCAACGGGCAGCGCCTGTTCGCCCTGCACGAGGGGCAGGTGGCCTACCAGAACTCGCCGCTGGTCACCGACGTCGACGGCAACGGCCTGGTGGACATCATCCTGGCCGGCACCCGGCCGAACGGGGCGGGCGTGGTCACCCGGTTCGAGATGGCCGCCTCCGACAACGCCCGCATCGGCACCCTGGCCTGGCCGACCTTCCACCGCGACGCCCGGCGCACGGGCTCGTGGACGGACCCGCCGCTAACCCAGACGCCCGGGCCGCAGCCCGGCCCCGGGCCGCAGCCCGGCCCCGGCCCGGCGCCCGGGCCGGCGTGCCCGGCCGGCGGCGGCTTCGGCTACTGGTTGGTGGCGTCCGACGGCGGCATCTTCTCGTTCTGCGACGCCACCTTCCGTGGCTCGACCGGCGCCACCCGCCTGGCCCAGCCCATCGTCGGGATGGCGTCGACGCCGTCGGGGCGCGGGTACTGGCTGGTGGCGGCCGACGGCGGCATCTTCGCCTTCGGCGACGCGGTGTTCCGCGGCTCCACCGGCGCCATCCGCCTGGCCCAGCCCATCGTCGGCATGGCCCGCACGCCGTCGGGCAACGGCTACTGGCTGGTCGCCCGGGACGGGGGCATCTTCGCCTTCGGCGACGCCGTGTTCCGCGGCTCCACCGGGGCCATCCGCCTCAACCAGCCGATCGTGGGCATGGCCCCGACCCGGTCGGGGGCCGGCTACTGGCTGATCGCCGCCGACGGGGGCATCTTCTCCTTCAACGCCCCCTTCCTCGGCTCCACCGGCGCCATCCGCCTCAACCGCCCCATCGTCGGCGCCGCCACTCCGGGCGGCTAACCGCCGTCGCCAACCGCGTGGGGGAACGGGTCACTGCGCCAGCCAGTTCGCTCCCACCTCCGGCGCCCACGGCCGGTCGCGAGCTGGGGTCTGTGCCGGTGCGCTAGCCCCGTGCCGCGACCGCCTCCAGGAAGGCGCGGTAGCGGTCGATGAGCCCGGGCCAGGCGAAGGTGCGCTCGGCGTAGGTGCGGCCGGCGGCGGCGAGGCGGTCGGCGAGGGTGGCGTCGCCGGTGAGGCGCTCGACGGCGACCTCGAACTGGCCGTACCCGCCGAACCACAATCCGCCCCCGGATCGCTGCACGTGCTCGGTGGTGGCCGGACACGCGGCGTTGACGAGGACGGGCCGGCCGGCCAGCCAGGCCTCCAGCACGACGAGCGAGAACGCCTCCATCGGCGACGGCGACACGAAGGCGGTCGCCCCTCGCAGGGCGCCCCACTTGGTGGCCTCGTCCACGGGGCCGGCCACCACCACGTCGGGGTGCGGCGGCGGGCGGGAGACGACCGGACCGGCCAGGACGAGCGCCAGCGGCCCGGGGTGACGCTGCTTGTAGGCGGCGAAGTATCGGGCCAGCAGCGTCGTGCCCTTGCCCTCGTCGACCCGGCCCAGGCACAGCAGGTACGGCCGCTCCCCCAGTCCCAGGTCGGCTCGGGCCGCCTCCGTCTTCCCGGGCCCGGGCTCGGCGCCCAGGCCGAGCAGGATCTGGGGCGTGGCCGCGACGGACGGGAACAGCCGGGAGGCCAGGCGCCGCTCGCCCTCGGTCTGGAACACCAACCCACGCGCCCCGGCGAAGACGCCCTCGAAGATCGGCAGCCGGATCGGCGCCTCGTCGTGGGCGGCCGGGTGCATCACGGCCCGCCGGCCGAGCGCCGGCACCCCGTGCACGGTCGGCCAGTACAGGTAGGGATAGAAGGCGACCAGGTCGGCGTCGCCGCCGCGGGCCGCCTCCACCACGTCCGGGCACACCGGCCCCTGCAGCTCGATCCACCGCTGCTGGGCCGCCGGCGAAGCGGCGCCCGGGTCGGCGAGCACCGGTGCCGAGAACGCCTCGAACCCGGGGTCCCGGCCAGACCGTGATTGGAATCGGTGCACCCGCACGCCGTTGATCTCGACCTGGCCCGGCGGGTACTCGTCGGCCCACGTCCGGGCGTCGAGCGCACAGGTGGTGAGCACCTCGACCTCCCACCCGCACTGGGCGACCAGGCGTTCGGCCAGCATCCGGGCGGCGTACTCCGCCCCCCCGACCACCTCGATGCCGTACCGAGGGACGACGTAGGCCAGTCTCACGGCACCGGGAGCCCGCGCAGCAGCTCGACCCAGCGGTCCCGGCTGCGGGCCAGGCCGAAGTGCGCCACCCGCTCCACCGCCGCGGCCGCCAGCGCGGCACGCAGTGCGTCGTCGGTCAGCACCCGGTGGGCGGCCGCGGCCACCCGCGCCGGCTCCTTACCCGGCAGCACCACACCGGCGTCGCCGACGGTGGCCGGCACTGCGGTCGACGAATAGGCGATCACCGGCACACCGTGGGCCATCGCCTCCAGCAGCGGGACGCCGAAGCCCTCGTGCTCGGACAGGCAGACGAACACGCCGGCCGACCGGTAGAGCCCTGACAGCTCCTCGGCGCTCACCGACCCGGTCAGCTCGACGGCGTCCTGCAGGCCGAGCGCCCCCACGAACCCGCCCAGCGCCGCTTCGTACGAGGACGACGCCGACCCGCCGACCAGTCGCAGGCGGGCGCCGCGGTCGTAGGCCCGGCGGTAGGCGGCGAACGCCTTGACGACGTCGTGCTGGCACTTGTTGGGCGACAGCCGGCCCACGAAGAGCCAGTCGCGGCCCTTCGTCGGCGCCGCCGGCGCCGTCCCGTAGTCGAGCAGTATCGGCGCGGTGGCCGTTGCCCGGCACCCCGCGTCGCGCAGCTCCCCCTCGTTCCACTCCGAGTCGGCGAGGCCCAGCACGGCCCGGCCGGCCAGCTCGGGCAACTGGGCCCGTCCCCAGGCGCACCCGTAGGCGGCCGGCGGGTCCCACCGCTGGTACAGCTCGGGCGGCGTGATGTTGTGGTGGTCGAGGACCAGCGGCTCGGGACGTTCGCGCACGAAGTCGGCCACCACCGAGCCGATGGCCACGTGGTAGAGGAGCACGTCACCGGGCCGGGCCGCCACGTGCCGCCCGTACTCCTGGTGGCGCCGCGCCCGGCCGGCGAAGGCCGGCGCCACGTGCTCGGCGAACACGAGGGAGTCCACGCCGAGCGACTCCCGGGCCAGGGCCTGCACCTGCAGGATGTGGTTGCCGACGGCCCCCGGCTCGAACGTGGGCACGAACTGGTGCAGCGCCCTGAGGGTCACCGCTGGTCGCCGTCGAGGAGGCCGGCCATCACCGCCCGGAACCGGGCCGCCGTTCGGGGCAGGGCGAACTCGGCGGCCCGCAACCGCCCGGCCGCCCCCAGCTCGTCGCGCAGTCGCCGATCGCCGACCACTCGGTCGACGGCCGCCGCCACGGTGACCGGGTCCTTGCCGGCGAGCAGCACCGCCGCACCCTGCACCGTCTCGGGGACGGCCGCTGCGGCGAAGGCCACCACCGGCACGCCGGCGCCCATGGCCTCGATGACCGGGACGCAGAAGCCCTCGTGCTCCGAGAGGCACACGAATGCGTCGGCCGCCTGGTAGTAGGCCCGCAGCGCCGGCTGGCTGACCGAGCCGGCCAGGTCCACTGCCCCGGACAGCCCAAGGCCGCGGACGAAGTGCTGGAGGGCCGAGGCGTAGGCGTGCGACCCGATGCCCCCGACCAGCGACAGCCGGGCCGCCGGGTCGTACAGGCGGCGGTAGGCGGCGAAGGCGCGCACCACGTCGTGCTGGCACTTGTGCGGTGCCACCCGGCCCACGAAGAGCCAGTGCGCCCCGCCCGCCGATGCGGCGGCCGACAACTGCTCCGCCACCACCCGATCCGGCGGCATCGCCCCGTCGTCCAGGTCCACCAGCACCGGCGCCACGGCGGTGCGGGCCACACCGACCGCCCGCAGCTCGGCCTCGTTGAACGCCGACACGGCGATGCCCAGCCGGCAGGCCGGGCCCAGCTCGCCGAGTTGTCGCCGCCCCTCCTCCAGCTCCACGCCGACGTGCGGCTCCCAAGGCGCGAACAGCGAGGCGGTGGTGACGTTGTGGTAGTTGACGATCTTGGGCTCGGGCCGGGCCAGCAGGTACTCGGCCACCATGCTGCCGGTGGACAGCTGGTACAGCAGCCATGTGCGCTCGCCCCGCGACCGGCGCCATCCGTAGGACCGGTAGGGACGGGCACCCCGGCGCCATCCTCCGCCGGGCGCCCCCTCGGCGTAGATCTCCGACGCCACGCCCATGTCCCGGAGGATGCGCTGGGCATGGCGGGCGTGGGTGCCGATGGCGTCGCGGGGCGCGAACGTCGGGAGGAACTGGTGGACGGCAACCACGGCTCAGCCGGCGAGGCGGGCGACGAGCGCGTAGCCGCGGGGCGGGAACAGCATCTCGTCGATCCGGTGGAGGTTGGTCGCCATGTCCGGCGGGCTGCCCGGCACCGGCCGCAGCCCGGCCGGGCGCGGACCGGCGGACACCTCGGCCCCGCCGGACACGCCGAGCAGGTGCGCCCAAGTGGCGGCGTGCAGCGGCCGCCCCGGTGACAGGTCGCTGGCCACCGGGTCGGTGGTGCCGAAGACCAGCCACCGGGGATCGGTGCCGATGACGACCACCACGCCGCCGTCGGCGACGGCAGCCCGGGCGGCCGTGGCCAGCGCCCGCTGCTGCCCGACGGGCAACCGGTCCACGCAGCCGCTCAGCACCACCGCGGCCAGCGCACCTTCGGGCAGGGCCCGCAGGTGGTCCAGCGCCCGGTCCTCCCGCAGCTCCACCCCGGCGGGCGCCGCCCTGCCGATCGGATCGACCCCGTACGCGTCGATGCCGGCTGCGACCAGGTGGGCGACGAGCCAGCCGTCGTCGGCGTCGGCGTGCAGGACCCGCCCGGCGACGCCCTGCAGCGCGCCAGCCACCACCGGCGCCCAGTGCCCGCGGTCGGCCTGCGGACCGCCGCCCACCGTGTCGCGCGCCGCCCCAACGGCGGAGCCGCCCCCGGCGGCGCTCTCCAGCGCGTCCACCCGGGCCGCCAGCAGGCGGATGGCCCGCACGCTGGCCGTGGCGAAGGCGCTGACCTGCTGGGCCACGTACCGAAGCTCCCAGGCGATGGCCTTGCGCACCACCCGCTTGACCTGTGGCACCACCGGCAGCGACGACTCCGTGGGGGCGAGGACGTCGACGAACGTCGAACTCTCGGCCCGTTCGAGAACCTGGTCGAAGTCGTCGCCGATGGCGTGCACCGGGGCGAATCGGGCGAAGACCAGATCCAGCTCGCGTTCGAAGTCGGCCGGCAGCTCCCCCGACGAGCGGCGCCGGGCCACCTCCTGGTCGATCTCGGCCAGCAGCGCCCGGTGGTCGACGACACCGTCGACGGCGCCGCCGGTCGACCCGGCCACCGCCGGTGGCTCACTGCTTGACATCGGCGCCCTTGGTGGCCCGGACCGTCAAACCCATGTGGACCTGGCCGACGGTGCGGCCGGGGTTCATCACCTCGAACTGGTACTGCTGGTCCCGCCAGTCGTAGACGGTGCCCTCGTCGTGGCTGTGCACCCCGATCGTGAGGAGATAGGTCCCGTCGAGCAGGGGCACGGCGTCGGTCTCGAAGCGCACCTCGCCCCGCCCCACCACCGGCCCCACTTCGACGCCCAGGAAGTCGGTGTTGGTGCCGAAGACCAGGCGGCCCTCCACGTCGTGCACGGCCAGGCCGAAGACCACGTCGTCGACCGGCTCGGGGGCCTCGTAGGCGATGGCGACGGCCAGCGGCTGGCCCGGGAGCAGATAGGCCCGCTCCCCGGCGCCGGGATGCTCGACACCCACCCCGGTGATGCGGACCGCCAGGTTGCGCTTGGCCTCCTGCAGCGACGCCCGGCCGTCGCCCTCGGCGGGCGGTCCGGGACCGTCGACCGCGGCGGGCGCCTCGGCGTCGGACGGCACCGCCGGTTCGTCGACCACCCCCAGATGCTCGGCCTCGTGGGCCCGGGAGCGCTGGAGCAGGTGCTCCCGGAACGAGCGGATGGCCTCGCCGGGAGCGCCCACGGCCACCATGTGGCCCTCGTCGAGGACGGCGGCCCGGTCGCACGTCTGGCGGACCAGGTCCGGGGCGTGGGTGACGAAGACGATGGTGCGCCCCTCGCGCTGGAACTGGCGGACACGGTCCAGGCACTTGCGCTGGAAGTTCTCGTCGCCGACGGCCAGCACCTCGTCCACCAGCAGGATGTCGGGGTCCATGTTCACTGCGACGGCAAAGCCGAGCCGGACGTACATGCCCGAGGAGTAGTGCTTGACCTGGTTGTCGATGAACTGCTCCAGCTCGGCGAAGGCCACGATCTCGTCGAAGCGCTTGGCGATCTCCCGCTTGGGCATGCCCAGGATCGACGCGTTCAGGAAGATGTTCTCGCGCCCGGTGAGCTCGGGGTGGAAGCCGGCGCCCAGCTCGAGCAGGGCGGCCAGCCGGCCCGAGACCGAGATGGACCCGGTGGTCGGCTGCAGGATGCCGGCGATGCACTTCAGCAGGGTCGACTTGCCCGAGCCGTTGTGGCCGAGCAGGCCGACCGTCTCACCCTGCTCGATGCGCAGGTCGATGGCCGACAGCGCCCAGAACTCGTCGTACGGCAGCCGGCCCATCTTGATGACCCGCTCCTTCAGCGAGTGCACCTTCTCGTGGTACAGCCGGAAGCGCTTGGAGACCCCCACCACCTCGATGGCCGTGGCCACCGCTTACAGCTCCTCGGCGAAGTTGCCCTCGAGCCGCCCGAACACGTGGAGCGCGATCAGCAGGAGGACGGCGGCGACGGCGGCGACGACCAGGAGCTGGCCGAGATACCAGCCCGGCCCGACGCCGGTCGGGAGGATGGGCTGTCCGTCGGGTGTGCAGCAGACCCGGTTGTAGATGGCCCGCTGGAAGGTGAGCACGATGGGGGTGATCGGGTTGAGGCGGTAGATCCAGGTGTTGTCGCCCAGGCCGCGGGCCGCCAGGTCGTACTGGTAGACGATGGGCGTCATCCAGAACCACCCGAGGAGGGCCAGCTCCAGCAGGTGCTCGGTGTCGCGGGCGTAGACGTTGACGGCGGCGAGGAGCACTCCGAGGGCGGCCGCGAAGAGCAGCAGCGTCACCAGCGCCAGCGGCACCAGGGCCAGGTAGGTCGGCGACGGCGTGTGCTGAAAGACCGCCAGCGCGCCGAGCAGGACCATGGCCTGCAGGAAGAAGTGGACCAGCGAGGCGCCCACCGACGCCATGGCCAGGATCTCGCGGGGAAACGAGACTTTCTTGACTATGGCGGAGTTGCCGACCACCGAGCCGGTCGCCGCCGCCAGGCTGGTCGAGAACAGGTTCCAGACCAGCAGCCCCGAAAGCAGGTAGATCGGAAACTCGGGGATGCCGGCCTTCAGGATCTTGACGAAGACCACGTAGAACACGACCAGGTACAGCGCCGGGTTGAGCATCGACCAGAAGAAGCCGAGCGCGCTGTTCTTGTACTTGACCTTCAGTTCCTTGCGCACCAGCCCGGCCAAGAGCTCCCGGTAGCGCCAGATGGCGGCCACCCGCGACAGCACGCCGGTGCGGCCCGAGATGGTCCGGGTCGGGAGGCGCTGGCCGGCTGCCGGACCGGCGCCGTCGCCGCTGTCGAGGTCGTCGCGGGTGGCGCTGATCCGCCGAGGCTACGCGATCGGCCCTGCGGTCAGGGGGTGAGGGCCTCCGCTTGCGCGGCCCGCTCGATCACCCGGTCGATGAAGCCGTACTCCTTGGCCTCCGCGGCGGTGAACCAGCGGTCGCGGTCGGAGTCGGCTTCGATGCGCTCGATGGGCTGGCCGGTGTGGTGGGCGATGCGCTCGGCCATCATCCGCTTGAGGTAGATGATCTGCTCGGCCTGGATGGCGATGTCGGTGGCCTGGCCCTGCATCGACCCCGACGGCTGGTGCATCAGGATGCGCGAGTGGGGCAAGGCGTAGCGCTTGCCGGGCGTGCCCGCGCACAGCAGGAACTGGCCCATGGACGCCGCGAGCCCCATGCAGACCGTCGCCACGTCGCAGGGGACGTACTGCATGGTGTCGTAGATGGCCAGTCCGGCCGTGACCGAGCCGCCCGGCGAGTTGATGTACAGGTTGACGTCACGCTCGCCGTCCTCGGCGGCCAGCAGCAGCAGCTGGGCGCAGATGAGGTTGGCCGACTGGTCGTCGACCTGGGTGCCGAGGAAGACGATGCGCTCCTTCAGCAGGCGCTGGTAGATGTCGCTCGACCGGTCGGCGAAGACGCTCTGGGCCATGTCGGTGACGGGAGGCGTGGGCATGGCCCGAGGCTACCCCCGGTGCCGACGGACCGTGCCGACGGAGAGATTCGAACTCTCACTGACGACGCCCTAAACGTCGTGCCTCTGCCGTTGGGCTACGTCGGCCTCCCAGGAGCCTACGGCGACGACGGGTTGGGCCCGTGGGACGGCGCCAGCGCTGCGGAGCGTCCAATAGGTGCGGCCGCACGTACTCGCCCGCCTCCCGTGGTCAGGTCGGTGCCGTTTCCGGTCCCGGACCCGGGGGCACGATGCCGGGACACCGCACATTTCGAGGAGGAGCCATGCCGAAGGTAGACCCCGAGACCAGGGAGCCCATGAGCGACGATCCGGCGCAGGAGTCGGACGAGCTTCGAGGCGGCAAGTCGATCGGCGACCCCGCCACCGAGAAGGGCGAGCCGCAGGGCACCCCGCGGCCCTTCTCTCACAACAAGTAGCTCTCCGGGCCACGGGGAGGGCGGGAGCCCTCCCCGTGGCCGCTTCAAACCAGGAGGGCGGCCAGCGCCCGAAAGGCGTGGCCCCTGTGCGAGAGGGCGTGCTTCTCCGCCGCCGTCATCTCGGCGAAGGTGCGCCCGCCACCGCCGTCGGGCACGAACACCGAGTCGTAGCCGAACCCGCCCGTCCCTCTCGGGTGCAGTGCGATGACCCCCTCGACCACGCCGTCGGCCCGCAGTTCCCGGCCGCCGGGGAACGCCACCAGGGCCACGGTCCGGAACCGGGCGCGGCGGTCGGGACTGCCGGCCAGCTCGGCCAGCAGCTTGGCCACGTTGTCGGCGTAGGTCGCCGCCGGCCCGGCCCACCGGGCGGACACGACCCCCGGCGCGCCGCCCAGGGCGGCCACCTCCAGGCCGGTGTCGTCGGCCGCGGCCGCCTCGCCCGTGGCCGCCATGAGGGCCTGCGCCTTCAGGCGGGCGTTGTCCTCCAGCGTGGCCCCGTCCTCGACCACGTCGGGGACGCCAGGCGGGCGGGTCACCAGCTCCACGACCGTCGGCCCAAGGACGTCGGCGAGGACCTCGGCCACCTCCCGAGCCTTGTCGGGGTTGGCCGATGCCAGGACCAGCCGCAGCGGCGGCCCCACCGCGTCAGCGGGCGGGTGGTGCGCTGGCAACCGCCGCCGCCTGTGCATCGAGGATCCGGCCGATGCCCGCAGCGGCCAGGTCGAGCAGCTCGCCGAGGTGCTCCCGGCTGAACGGCGCCCCCTCGGCGGTCCCCTGCACCTCCACGAAGCGACCCGTCGACGTCATGGCCACGTTCATGTCGACCTCGGCCCTGACGTCCTCGGAGTAGTCGAGGTCCAGGAGCGGCGCGCCCGCCACCACGCCGACCGACACCGCTGCGCACCCGGCGGTGAGCGCCACCGGCAGGTTGGGATCGGCCATCCGCCGGCGGGCCACGGCGTCGTGCAGCGCGACCCAGGCGCCGCAGATGGCCGCCGTCCGGGTGCCACCGTCGGCCTGCAGCACGTCGCAGTCCAGGGTGACCTGCACCTCGCCGAGCGCCCGCAGGTCGGTGACGGCCCGGAGGCTGCGCCCGATGAGCCGCTGGATCTCGTGGGTGCGCCCCGACTGCCGGCCGCGGGCCGCTTCCCGGTCCACCCGCTCGGCGGTGGAACCGGGCAGCAGCGAGTACTCGGCGGTGACCCACCCCTTGCCGCTGCCCTGCATCCATCGGGGCACCCGGGTCTCGACGGAGGCAGTGCAGAGCACACGCGTGCGGCCCATCGACACCAGGACCGAGCCGGGCGCCCGGCGACCTGCGCCCGCTGCGCTTCGAGCGGGACTACACCGAGTTCGCGCCCGGCCGTCGGCCCGGACGACGGCCCTGATGTCGGCCGCCCCGGCGGTCATACCTGGTGGTGCTGGTCGATGGCGGCCATGGTCACCGGCGCACCGTACGCCGCCTCCGCCTCGGCCATCGACCGAGCCGGGTCCACGGTCGGCCACAGATGCGTCAGCACCAGCCTGGCCACGCCGGCCCGGCGGGCCATGGCGCCGGCCTGCGCCGCGCTGAGGTGGCCGCCATTGGCGGAGGCCTCCTGGTCGGCCAGATACGTCGCCTCGCACAGCCCGAGGTCGATCCCCGGTCCGAGGGCCTCGAACGACCACCCCGGGCCGGTGTCGGCCGAGTACGCCAGGGAGCGGCCCCCGCCGTCGATGCGCACCGCCAGCGTCTCGGGCGGGTGGTCGGTGCGGGAGAACCGCAGGTCCAGGCCGCCGATGCGGACGCTGGCCCCGTCGCCCACCGTTCGCCAGTCGACGCCGGAGCGGAAGCCGGCGTAGACGCGGTCGGCCAGGCTGGCCGGCGCGTAGACCGGCGCGGCCGGTTGGTCGAGCACGTAGGTGGAGGCCACGCGGTAGCCCTCGAGGTCGGTCCAGTGGTCGGGGTGCTCGTGGGTGAGCACCACCGCGTCGAGCTCGGACAACGGGACATGGCGCTGGAGGTTGGCCAGCGTGCCGGGGCCGGCGTCGAGCCACACCGTCGTGCCGGCCCCGCGCACCAGGTAGCCGCTGCAGGCCGCCCCCGGGCCGGGGTAGCTGCCCGAGCAGCCCAGCACGGTCACGGTCAGGGCCACGTCCACGGCTCCACCACCTCCAGGTCCGGACCCAGCAGCGTGGACCCGAGCCGGCGGAACCACTCCACGTCCCCCGACGAGACGAACCGGGCCGCTCCCTTGCCGCTCGTCCGGGCGGTGAGGCCGGTGTCCTCGAGAATGGAGCGCACCTCGAAGGCGGTCTCGTCGGCCGAGGACACCAGCACCACGTCGCGACCCATCACGGCGCCGATGGTGCGGGCCAGGAACGGGTAGTGGGTGCAGCCCAGCAGCAGCGTGTCGACCCCGGCTTGTCGCAGCGGCTCCAGGAGCCGGCCGGCCAGAACCCGCACCTGGTCGGTATCGGTCTCGCCCCGCTCGACGAACTCGACGAAGCCCGGGCACGCCGCGCAGGTCAGCTGGACGGGAGCCCGCAGGGCACGGATGCCCCGCTGGTACGCGCCCGAACCCACGGTGCCCACGGTGCCGATCACGCCCACACGGTGGTTCCGCGTGGTCGCGACCGCAGCGCGCAGGCCTGGCATCAGCACGCCCACCACGGGCA
>DATLFQ010000185.1:0-14070 GCA_035540915.1 Acidimicrobiales bacterium | reverse complement strand
GCCGCCCACACGGTGAACTGGGCGGCGCCCGACCGGCTGGCCGACCTGGTCACCGGCTTCGCCGCGCACTGAGCCCTCCGGCGCGCCCGCGGCGCCCCATCTACTGCTTGGCGGCGATGGCCTTCCCGAGTTCCTGCTTGGTCATCTTGGAGCGGCCCTTCACGCCCAGCGACCGGGCCCGCTCGTACAGCTCGTCGCGTGAGTGGCCCCGGACGTCCACGCCACCGGCGCTCGCACCCTTGCGGCGACGGGCGTCGGCACCGCTGCGGGCGGCCTGATCGTCGGAGGGGCCCTTGGAGTCCTTGGGCTCCCAGTGGTCGCCCACCTTCTCGAAGCTGTGCTTCAACGCCGAGAAGGCGGTGCGGTGGGCCCGCTCCCCCTCGCCATAGCTCTCCACCGCGCTGTCGTGGGCCTTGCTCCAGGTGCGCTGCGCCTTGGCCGGGCTGCGCTCGAGCGTTCCGGGCATCTCCTTGCTGGCTGGCATGCCACCACCTCCTCGGCCGGGCCTACCCGCTGCGTGCGGAGGACGAACCGCCCGTGCGGACGGGCAAGAATCGCCCGGTGCCCCCCTTCCTGCTCCCGCAGTCCCCCATCACCTCGTTCGACCAGTACCTCGCCACCGGCTACGGCGGGCTGGGACTGCAGCGGGCGCAGGCGCTCGGCCCTGATGCGACGATCGAGGAGCTGCGCCGGGCGGGGCTGCGGGGACGGGGCGGGGCCGGCTTCCCCACGGCGCGCAAGTGGGCGGGCGTCCGGGGCCAGAGCGGGAGCCGGCGCTATCTGGTGGCAAACGGTGCCGAGGGCGAGCCGGGCACCTTCAAGGACCGGGCCCTCCTGCGGGCCAACCCCTACCAGCTCGTCGAGGGCGTGATCATCGCCGGGTCCACGGTCGGCGCCGAGGAGGCCTTCATCTGCCTCAAGCGGAGCTTCGAGCGCGAGATCGCCGCCGTCACCCGGGCCGTCCAGGAATTCCAGGGCGCGGGCGTGTGCGCCGATTGCACCATCACCGTGGTGGCCGGCCCCGAGGAGTACCTGTTCGGCGAGGAGAAGGCCATGCTCGAGGTCATCGAGGGCAACGCGCCGATGCCCCGCCTGCTGCCCCCGCACGAGCACGGTCTGTTCGCCACCGCGCCCCAGACCGGGTGGCAGGCCACCTCGCCCCGAGAGGGCGGCGCCGGGCGCTTCGAGTCCAACCCGACGCTGGTCAACAACGTCGAGACGCTGTCGAACGTCACCCATGTCCTGGCCCGGGGCGCCGACTGGTTCCGCACCATGGGCAGCGAGCAGTCGCCGGGGACCCTGGTCTGCACGGTGGCCGGCGACGTCGTCGCACCCGACGTCGGCGAGGTCGAGCTGGGGACGCCGCTGCGGGCGGTGATCGACGCCGTCGGCAGCGGGGTGGGCGCCGGGCGGCAGATAAAAGCGGTGTTCTCCGGTGTCAGCAACGCGGTCGTGACCGCCGAGGACCTGGACGTGGCGCTGACCTACGAGGGGTTCGCCGAGATCGGCAGCGGCATGGGCGCCGGCGGCTACATCGTCTACGACGACACCGCCTGCATGGTCGAGGTGGCCCGCCAGTTCTCCCGGTTCCTCCACGTCGAGTCCTGCGGCCAGTGCCCGCCGTGCAAGGAGGGATCGGCGGAGATCACCCACCGGCTGGAGCTGCTGGAGTCCGGCCAGGCCGACCAGCGCCACGTCGAGGAGATGGGCGGATGGCTTGCCCGGGTCACCGACGCCAACCGCTGCTACCTGGGCACCGAGGAGCAGACCGTCGTCAGCAGCATCCTGCGGGCGTTTCCCCGCGAGTTCGCCGAGCATCTCGAGGGCCACGGCTGCCCGCGCCCGCGGTCCCTGCCCTTCCCCAAGATCGTCGACCTGGTCGACGGCCGGGCGATCTACGACCCCGACCAGCACCGCAAGCAGCCCGACTGGACCTACCGGTAGGGGGTCCCTCCTGGCGTCACCAGGCCGGGCGCAGCACCAGGTTGCAGAACTCCGTGGGGCGGGCCGCGCACAGCTCGACGACCCACGGCAGCGAGATCGGCGGACCGTCCTGGGCCTCACCGACCACCCGCACGTCGAAGCCGAGGTCCCGGTAGTAGGCCAGGACCTCCAGCGGGTCGTCGCCGAACTCGGTGATCCCGGGCGGCCAGAACTCGACCACCAGCACCGACCGGCTGCGCCGCAGGGTGCGCTCCATGCCGGCGATGGCGCGCTGGTCGGTGCCCTGGGCATCGACCTTCACCACCTCGAAGGCCCGGTCGTCGGGCAGCACGTCGTCCAGGGCGACGGCCGGCACCTCCAGCACCTCGGCGCCCGCCACTGCGAAAGCCCGGTTGTCGCCCGTGTTGGCCGGCGAAAGGCTGAACGGCACCCGGCCCGGCTCGGACCACGCCGCCGCCGCGATCACCTCCACGTTGGTGACGCCGTTGGCGGCCAGGTTGGCCCGCAGCAACGGCAGGTTCCCGGGCGCCGGCTCCACGGCGAACCCCGAGCCGCGGGGCCCCACGGCCCCGGCTGCCAGGAGGGACATGTAGCCGACGTGGGCGCCGATGTCGACGAACGACATGGCGGGCCGGAGCAGGGCGCGGAGCTGCTCGCTCTCCTCCTGCTCCCACAGGCCGTCGCGCCCGATGAGCGGGCGCATGACCTGGTCGTGGGCCGGAAGCAGCAGGGAACCGACGTCGGTCTCCAGCCGCTCGTGCGGCGGGAGGGCAGGGCTTCGTCGCCGGAGGCGGTCCCGCAGGTGGTCGAGGAGTGCCATGGGGCGCCAGCCTGGCAGGCGGGGCCGGGGAGGCTCCACCGCCTAGCGTTTGCCGGTGCCCGACGCCGCCGGGGAGATCCGCTACCCGCCCGAGCTGCCGGTCACCCAGCGCAAGGACGAGATCCTGGCCGCCATCCGGGACCACCAGGTGGTGGTGGTGGCCGGCGAGACGGGGTCGGGCAAGAGCACCCAGCTCCCCAAGATCTGCCTGGAGCTGGGCCGCGGAGACGGGGCCATGATCGGCCACACCCAGCCCCGGCGCCTGGCCGCCCGGGCGGTCGCGGAGCGGGTGGCCGAGGAGCTGGGCGGCGAGGTGGGCGGAACGGTCGGCTATGCCGTCCGCTTCACCGACCGGGTCGGGCCGGCCACCCGGGTCAAGGTGATGACCGACGGCATCCTGCTGGCCGAGATCGCCCGCGACCGCCACCTGCGCCGCTACGACACCGTCATCGTCGACGAGGCCCACGAGCGCAGCCTCAACGTCGACTTCCTGCTCGGGTACCTGACCCAACTCCTGCCCCAGCGGCCCGAGCTGAAGGTGGTCGTCACCTCGGCCACCATCGACACGGAGCGGTTCTCGGCCCACTTCGGCGGCGCCCCGGTGGTCGAGGTCTCGGGCCGGGCGTACCCGGTCGGGGTGCGCTACCGCCCGGTGGTCGACGACGCCGGCGACCTCGGCCGCGACCAGACGGCGGCGGTGTGCGACGCCGTGCGCGAGCTGGCCGCCGAGGGCCCGGGCGACGTGCTGGTGTTCCTGAGCGGTGAGCGCGAGATCCGCGACGCGGCCGACGCCCTGGCCGCGCTGAACCTGCCGGCCACCGAGCTGCTCCCCCTCTACGCCCGGCTGTCGGCCGCCGAGCAGCACCGTGTCTTCCAGGCCCACGCCGGCCGGCGCGTCGTGCTGGCCACCAACGTGGCGGAGACGTCGCTCACCGTCCCGGGCATCCGCTTCGTGGTGGACGCCGGCACCGCCCGCATCTCGCGCTACAACCGGCGCACCAAGGTCCAGCGGCTGCCCATCGAACCGATCTCGCAGGCGTCGGCCGACCAGCGGGCCGGCCGCTGCGGTCGGCTGGGGCCGGGCATCTGCATCCGGCTCTACTCCGAGGAGGACCTGCGGGGCAGGCCCGCCTTCCCCGAGCCCGAGATCGTGCGAACCAACCTGGCCTCCGTCGTCCTGCAGATGGCGGCCAACCGACTCGGCGACGTGGCCGACTTCCCCTTCGTCGACCCGCCCGACCGGCGGGCGGTGGCCGACGGCGTCGCCCTGCTGGTCGAGCTGGGCGCGCTGGAGCAGGCGACGCCGGCCCCCCGGCTGACGCCGCTCGGCCGGCGGCTGGCCGCCCTGCCCCTCGACCCGCGGCTGGGCCGCATGGTGCTGGAAGCGGACGGGCTGGGGTGCCTCCGCGAGGTCATGGTCATCGCCGCCGGACTGTCGATCCAGGACCCCCGGGAGCGCCCGGCGGAGGCCCGACAGGCGGCCGACGAGCTGCACCGGCGCTTCGCCGAGCCGGCGTCGGACTTCCTGGCCTACCGCAACCTGTGGGACCACCTGCGGGCCCTGCAGAAGGAGCTGTCCTCCAACCAGTTCCGCAAGCGGTGCCGGGCCGAGTTCGTGCACCACCAGCGGGCACGGGAGTGGCAGGACATCTACAGCCAGCTGCGGCACACCGTGGCCGGCCTCGGCCTGCGGGTCAACCGGGAGCCGGGCTCGCCCGACGCCGTCCACCGGGCCCTCCTGGCCGGGCTGCTCTCGCACGTGGGCCTGCGCGACGGCGACCGCCGGGAGTACCTGGGCGCCCGCCAGGCCCGCTTCACCCTCGCCCCCGCCAGCGCGCTGGCCGGCCGACCGCCCCCCTGGGTGATGGCCGCCGAGCTGGTCGAGACCGACCGCCTCCGGGCCCGGGTGGCCGCCCAGATCCAGCCGCAGTGGGTGGAGCGGGCCGGCGCCCACCTGGTCGTCCGCACCTTCGGCGAGCCCCGCTGGGACGCGCGCCGCGGTGCGGCGGTCGCCGACGAGCGGGTGACCCTCTACGGCCTGCCCCTGGTCTCGGGGCGCACCGTGGCCTACAGCCGCGTCGACCCGGTGGCGGCGCGCGAGCTGTTCCTGCGCACGCGCTCGTGGAGGGCGACTGGGAGTCGTCCCACCGGTTCGCGGCCCACAACCGGGCGCTGGTCGCCCGGGTGCGGGAGCTCGAAAAGCGGGCCCGGCGCCCTCTCCTGGTCGACGAGGCGGCCCTGGTCGAGTTCTTCGATCAGCGGGTCGGTGCCGACGTCGTATCGGCCCGCCACTTCGACGCATGGTGGAAGCGGCAGCTGCCCGATCGGCCGGACCTGCTCGACTGGTCCCTCGACGTGCTGGTGGACCCGGCAGCCGGTCCGGTCCGGCCGGACGGCTACCCCGACGAGTGGCGCGACGGCGACCTCCGCCTGGCCCTGTCGTACCGGTACCGGCCCGGCGAGCCAGGCGACGGGGTCACGGTTCACGTCCCCCTGGCGCTGCTCAACCAGCTCGACGAGGACCGCTTCGGCTGGCACGTCCGGGGGATGCGGGACGACGTGGTGGCTGCGCTGCTGCGGACCCTGCCCAAGGCGCTGCGACGCGAGCTGGTTCCCCTCCCCGACTTCGCGGCCCGGTTCGTGCAGCGCGCCGGCCCTGGTGACGGGCCGCTCCCAATGGTGCTGGCCCGCGAGGTGGCCAGGTCCACCGGCAGCCCGGCACCGGAGGGGACGCTGCGCCTCGATGTGCTGCCCGACCACCTGCGGATGGCGTTCTCGGTCGAGGACGACGCCGGCGAGCCGCTCGCCACCAGCCGGGACCTCGCCGACCTGCGAACCCGGCTGCAGCCCGAGGTCCGCCGGGCGGTGGCCGCCGCAGGCGGGCCGCCGGGCGCGACCGGCCTGCGGGCGTGGACCTTCGGCACCCTGCCCCGAACGGTCGCGGTGCGCCGGCCGGCGGGGACGGTCCGGGGCTACCCGGCCCTGGTCGACGAGGGCGACTCGGTGGCCGTCGTGGCGCTGGCCTCGCCCGCCGACCAGGCGCGCTCGATGTGGGCCGGCACCAGGCGGCTCCTGCTGCTGAACGTGGCCTCGCCGGTCCCCGCATTGCTCCGGCGGCTGGGCCGGGCGGCCGGCGCCGCCCTGGGGAGCAGCCCCTACCCGTCGGTGGAGGCACTGCTGGAGGACTGCGTCGAGTGCGCCCTCGACGAGTTGGTGGTGGGCCACGGCGGGCCGCCGTGGGACGAGGCCGGCTTCGCGGCGCTGCTCGCCGCGGTGCGGGCCGAGCTGGAGGGTGCGGCCCGGGCGACGATGGTCGCGGTGGCCGAGGTGCTCTCGGCCAAGCGGCGGGTCGAGAGCCGGCTCGCAGCGCTGGTGGCGCCGGTGTTCGGCCCCACCGTGGAGGACGTCCGCGGCCAGGTCGGCCGGCTGGTGACTCCGGGCTTCGTGGCCACCGTCGGGACCGCCCGGCTGGCCGACATCCGGCGCTACCTGGCCGCCGTCGAGCACCGGCTCGACGGGCTGCCCGGCAACGTCGCCCGGGACCAGGACCGCCTAAGGGCCGTCCAGGGCCTGGAGGAGGACTACGCCCGCCGGCTGGCCGCCGTCCCCGTGGAGGAGCGCAGCTTCGAGCTGCTGCAGGTCCGCTGGATGCTGGAGGAGCTGCGGGTCAGCACCTTCGCCCAGCGCCTGGGCACGGCCGGCCCCGTCAGCGAGCCCCGCATCCGCCGGGCGCTGGAGGCGTGCGCCCGGTGAAGGGGGGCAGGTCGAGTGGGCGTTGAGGGATTCGAACCCCCGGCCTCATGCGCGTCATGCATGCGCTCTAACCAACTGAGCTAAACGCCCGGCGCCGGCGACCCTACCAACTGCCTCGCCCCGACGTGGGTGGCCGGTGTGGGGGTGCGAGCCGCGGGGTAGGTCGGGCGGCGCCCCCCGTCGCGCCAACGGCGGACGCGACGGGGGGCCCATCAGGCGTTCGCCTCGCAGCCCGCCTCGCGCCGCCCGGCGTCCAGGCAGAGCAGGGCGTAGGCCCGCCGCAACAACGGCTGCGCCACGTTGCGGACCGGGACACCGCCGGGGGTCTCGCCCCGCTCGGTGCCGGCGTGGGCGTGGCCGTGCAGGACCAGGTCGGCGCCGGCCCGGTCGACCGCCTCGGCCAGCAGGTAGCTGCCGAGGAAGGGGTAGATCTCCAGGCGCTCGCCCACCAGGGTCGCCGGCACCGGGGAGTAGTGGAGCAGGGCGATCCGCACGTCGGCCTCGGCGACCGACCGCAGCGCGGCTTCCAGCCCGTCGGCCAGGGCCGCGGTGTGGCCGATGAATGCCTTGGTCTCCGGCTCGCCGAAGGGGGTGGCGCAGGCCCCGGCGAAGCCGCCGCCGAAGCCCTTCGTGCCGGCGACGCCCACCACCGTGCCGCCGATCTCGTAGGTGGCGGTCGAGCCCTCCAGCACCCGCACGCCCGCCCCTTCCAGGACCGAGACCACCTCGGTGTGCCGGCTGCACTCGTAGTCGTGGTTGCCGAGCACCGCCGCCACCGGGACGCCGGTCCGCGCCACCGCGTCGGCGACGACCCTGGCCTCCTCCGGCCGGCCCCGCTTGGTGAGGTCGCCGGCCAGCAGCAGCAGGTCGGCCCGCTCGGCCAGGTGGTCGAACTGCTGGCCCAGGGTGGCCGGCGAGTCCTCGCCGGCATGGATGTCGCCCACCGCGGCGATGCGGATCACTCGACCACCTCGGGCTCGGGGCGGTCGGGGAAGTCGGCCACCTCGGCCTCGTTCCGCAGCGGGTGGTCGGGCGCAACGTCGTCGGCGACGGCGGCGATGGCTGCCTGCCGCTCGACAGTTGTCACCGTCCCCCGGACCACGACGCAGCCGTCCTCCACCGCGGCGTGCAGCCCCTGCTCGCTGACGCGCGGGTCGCGGGCCAGCGCCTCCTCGAGGTGGGCCACCACGTACTCGGGCGCCTCGCCGTCGACCGGCCCGGTCCCGCCGCCGGTCCCGGTCACGGCGCGACCTCGCCCGGGTCGTCGATGATCTCGAACAGGCGACGGATGACCCGCCACGGCACGACCAGGTCGTTGGACTGGGCGTAGAGCAGCAGGCTCAGCACCCGGCGCACGCCCTTGCGGGACCGCTGGACGAGGTAATCCCAGTCCATGTCCTCGCAACCGGCGAGCACGGCCAGGGCGTCGTGCCAGTGCCGGGGCATGTGCTCGGCGTGCACCACCGCCTTGATGACGATCAGGTCCTCCGGCGGGATGACCAGCAGCCGCCGACCGAGGAAGTCCCGGCGCCGGGCCCGGGCCAACATCTCGTCGTCGAGGTAGATGTCGCCCGACGACCGGAAGATGACGTCGACCAGCTGGCCGTCGCGCTCGGCCTTGAACAGCCAGTCGGGGAACGTCTCCTCGGTCTCGAAGCCGGCCGCAGCGAGGGCGTCGAGCACCGCCCGGGCGTCGGTGGGCCGGACCAGGAGATCGACGTCGTGGGTCCAGCGGGGACGGCCGTGGCAGGCGGCGGCGATGCCGCCCATCAGGACGTAAGGCAGGGCCGACGCCTCCAGCGCGCCCACCGCGTCGTCGAGCACGGCCAGGAACCGCTCCTGGTCCTCGGGCCCTTCGGCCTCCGCCGCGTGCGCGCGCAGACGCTGCTCGTCGGCGGAGATCGGCGCGCGGGCCGCCAGGTCGGCCATGGTGGTCGCTGCTGCGGCTACCCGTTCGGACCACCGCGGCAAACCTCCGGACGCGACGGGGTAGTCGCGGCCGCCTCGGGGGAGGAAGCGCCCGACCCGAACGCACAGGAGGAACGGCGATGGCATCGACCGCTGGATCGACGGTTGAGGTCGGCTATGCCCTGTCCAGTGAGGAGCACGCGGCAACCGATCTGGTGCGCCACGCCGCCCGCGCCGAGGAGGCCGGCTTCGCCTTCGCCGGCATCTCGGACCACTTCCATCCCTGGACTCGCACCCAGGGCCACAGCCCCTTCGTCTGGGGGGTGCTCGGCGCGATCGCCCAGGCCACCGAGCGCATCCGGCTCGGCACCGGCGTCACCTGCCCGACCGTGCGGATGCACCCGGCGGTCGTCGCCCAGGCGGCCGCCACCGCCGCTTGCCTGATGCCGGGCCGCTTCTTCCTCGGCGTCGGCAGCGGTGAGGCACTGAACGAGCACATCCTGGGCGACCGCTGGCCCCCGGCCGACATCCGGCTGGAGATGCTGGAGGAAGCCATCGGCGTGATCCGCCAGCTCTGGCAGGGGGGCAGCCAGAACCACCACGGCCGCCACTACGACGTCGAGGACGCCACCATCTTCTCCTTGCCCGACCAGCCGCCCGGCATCATCGTGGCCGCCTCGGGCCCCCGGGCGGTCGAGGTGGCGGTGCGGGCCGGAGACGGCATGTGGACCACCTCGCCCGACGCCGAGCTGATCGACGCCTTCCGGGCCGGCGGCGGCGCCGGCAAGCCGGTGTACGGCCAGGCCACCGTGTGCTGGGCGGCCGACACCGAGCAGGCGGTGAAGACGGCCATGGAGATCTGGCCGAACGCCGGGATCTCGGGGCAGCTGTCCCAGGACCTGCCCACTCCGGCCCACTTCGAGCAGGCGGCCCAGATGGTCACCGAGGAGAAGGTCACGGCCAAGGTGGTGTGCGGCCCGGAGGTCGAGCGCCACGTCGAGCTGGTCAAGAGCTACGCCGACGCCGGAATCACCCACGTCTACCTCCACCAGGTGGGGCCCGACCAGGAGGGCTTCTTCCGCTTCTGGGGGCAGGAGCTGCGGCCGGCGCTGGCCGAGGCGGGCCTGGTCGAGCGGGCCTGAGCCCCGCCGGCCCGGTGCCCCGCCTGCGCCGCGCCGACTGTTCGGCGCCCGGCATCGTCCGCCGCCGCGCCGGCCGGGGCTTCGCCTACTCCTACCGGGGCGAGGCGGTCCGCGACCCGGAGGCGCTGGCCCGCATCCGGGCGCTGGCCATCCCGCCGGCCTGGACCGACGTGTGGATCTGCCCGCTGGCCAACGGCCACATCCAGGCGCTGGGGACCGACGCGGCGGGGCGCCGCCAGTACCGCTACCACGACGCCTGGCGGGCCCGTCGGGACCAGGAGAAGTTCGACCACATGCTCGAGTTCGCCCGGGCGTTGCCGACCCTGCGCCAGGCGCTGGCCGCCGACCTGGCCGGGACCGAGCTGGACCGCCGGCGGGTGCTGGCCTGCGCCGCCCGCCTCCTGGACATCGGCTTCTTCCGGATCGGCAGCGAGGGCTACGCCGAGCAGAACCAGAGCTACGGGCTGGCCACCATGCTGAAGCGCCACGTCACTGTGGCCGACGGCACGGTGACGTTCGACTACGTGGCCAAGAGCGGCAAGCGCCGGCTGCAGTCGGTGGTCGACCCCGACGTGTACGAGGTGGTGGCCGCCCTGAAGCGCCGGCGGGCTGGGGGCCCCGAGCTGCTCGCCTACCGCCAGGACGGCCGGTGGTGCGACGTCCGGTCCGACGACATCAACCTGGCCATCAAGGCGGCCACGGGCGGCGACTTCTCGGCCAAGGACTTCCGCACCTGGAACGCCACGGTCCTGGCCGCCGTCAGCCTGGCGGTGGCGGGAGCCGGCGAGACGGCGGCCGGGCGGGCCGTCACCCCCACGGCCCGCAAGCGGGCCGAGGCGTGGGCCATGCAGTCGGTCGCCCACTACCTGGGCAACACGCCGGCGGTGTGCCGGGCGTCGTACGTCGACCCCAGGGTCGTCGACCTCTACCGGGCGGGGACCACCATCGCCGCCGCGCTCGGTGACCTGGGCGAAACGGCCGAACCTGGCCAGCTCTCCACCCAGGGAGCCGTCGAGGAGGCCGTCTTGGCCCTGCTCACCAGCTGAACCGGGGCCGGACGCGCACATGCTGGGGAATCGAGTTTGAACTCGATCCCCCAGCACGTGGGGCTCCCGGGGGGCGGGACGCAGGAAGTTCTAGCCCCCACGCCGCCGCCATAAACCGGCCGGCAAAGATTTTTCCGGGCAGACCTAGCCCGGCGGGACGATGGTGTCGTCGGTCAGCTCGGTGTCACGGGTGCCGTCGTCGATGAACATCTGGTCGCCCTGGTCGAGCGGGTCGTCGACGCGGTCACGCACGTCGTCGATGTCGCGCTGCAGGTCGTCGAGATCGGAGCCATCCAGGCGGTTCTCATCGGTCATGCCGGAGGGCGTACCCCGCAGCGACTGTGCGCAGGCCACCCCGGCGATGGTCCCCTTGGCCGCGGCCACCTGCACCAGCTGCAGGCCCGGCGTGACGTCGCCGGCCGCGTAGACGCCGGGCACTGACGTGGCCGCCTCGTCGTCCACCTCGATCGCCCCTTCGGCGGTGAGGGCGCAACCCAGCTGGCGGGCCAGATCGGTGCGGGGGTGATGAGCGATGGAGAAGAAGGCGAGCTGGCACGGGATGCGCCCGAGGTTGCGCAGCTGCACCGCCTCCAGCCCGCCGCGCCGGCCGACCAGCTCGACGGCGTCGTCCTCCAGCACGGCGATCCCGGCCCTGGCCAGCTCCGCCCGCTGGGCGTCGTCGCCCTCGAAGCGGCGGCCGTCGGTCACCACCGTCACGCTTGCCGCCCAACCGAGCAGGGTGAGGGCGAAGCCCGTCAGCTCGGCGCTCCAGCCCAAGGCCACCACGGCGCACCCCTTGGCCTCGTAGCCGTCGCAGGTCGGGCAGTGGAAGACGCTGGCGCCGTAGTGCTCGAAGAAGCCACCGACCTCGGGGAAGACGTCCTCCACCCCGGTGGCCAGGACGAGGCGCCGGCCGGCGACCTCGGTGCCGTCGACCGGCTCGCCGTCGAGTTCGAGCACGAAAGGACCGCCCTCGGCCACGGCCCGCGCCGACCGGGCGCCGCCCGGGCGGACCTCCGCCTCGGGATAGGCGGCCAGCTGGCGCCGGGCCCGGGCCACCAGCTCCATCGGGGCCAAGGGGTCGTCGCCCAGGTAGCCGTGCGCCTGGTCCACCCAGCGGTTGCGGTGCTCGCCGGCGTCGAGGAGCAGCACCCGGGCCCGGTAGCGGGCCAGCCAGGTGGCGGCGGCCAGGCCGGCCGGCCCGCCCCCCACCACCACCGCGTCGTAGGGCGGCGCCGTCACCGGCACACGACCGCGACGGTGTCCGGCGGCAGCGCGACCGTGCCGTCGTGGCGCGCCTCGACGGCCGGGTCGGACGCCAGCACCAGGTCGCCGACCGCTTCGACGCGGGCCTCCGCCCAACCGATGTTGGCGGCGACGGTCACCGGGCCGCGCTCCACCACCAGCCAGCGGGCGGCGTCGTCGTGGCGGGTGACCACGGCGTCGAGCCGCCCGTCGCGCAGGGCCGGCGTCCGGCGCCGCAGGTCGATCAGGCGCCGGTACCAGTCGAGGATGCTGGCATGGGGCTCCCCCCGCAGCTCGTCCCAGTCCAGGCGGGCGGCGGCGAACGTCTCGGGGTCCTGGGGGTCGGGGATGTCCTGGGGGTCCCAGCCGAAGCTGGCGAACTCGGCCCGGCGACCCTGTCGAACGGCGTCGGCCAGCTCGGGGTCCTCGTGGTCGGTGAAGTACGGGAAAGGCGTCGACGCGGCCCACTCCTCACCGGCGAACAGCATGGGCACGAACGGCGAGGTGAGCACCAGGGCGGCGCCGACCTTGAGCCGGCCGGGCGAGGCCAGCGCGCCGATGCGCTCGCCCCTCGCCCGGTTGCCGACCTGGTCATGGGTCTGCAGGTAACCGAGGAGGCGCCATCCGGGCAGGGCCGGATCGACGCGGCCGTGGGGCCGGCCCCGGTGAGCCGAGTAGCGCCCCCCGTAGACGAAGCCCTGCCGCAGCGCGGAGGCCACGTCGGCCATCGAGCCGAAGTCGCTGTAGTAGCCGCTGCGCTCGCCGGTCAGCACCGCGTGCAGGGCGTGGTGGAGGTCGTCGCTCCACTGGGCGTCCACGCCGTAGCCGCCCACCTCGGGGCGCCGCACGACGCGCGGGTCGTTCAGGTCGCTCTCGGCGATCAGGAACAGCGGGCGACCGAGGGCGGCGCCCAGCCGCTCGACCGCGACGTGCAGCTGCTCCAGTACGTGGGTGGCCGACGTGTCGACCAGTCCGTGCACGGCGTCGAGGCGCAGGCCGTCGAGGTGGTAGTCCCGGAGCCACATGAGGGCGTTGTCGACGACGAACGCCCGCACCTCCTCGCTGCCCGGGCCGTCGAGGTTGACGGCCTCGCCCCAGGGGGTGCGGTAGCGGTCGGTGAAGTACGGCCCGAAGCGGGACAGGTAGTTGCCGGCCGGACCGAGGTGGTTGTACACGACGTCGAGCACCACGCCCAGCCCGCGGCGGTGGCAGGCGTCGACCAGGCGCTTCAGGCCGTCGGGGCCGCCGTAGGCGTGGTGGGGGGCGAAGAGGTCGACGCCGTCGTAGCCCCAGCCGCGGCGGCCCGGGAACTCGTTCACCGGCATCAGCTCGACCGCGTCGACACCCAGGTCGACCAGGTGGTCCAGCCGCTCGGTCAGCCCGTCGAAGGTGCCCGCGGCGCTGAAGGTCCCAACGTGCAGCTCGTAGAGCACGGCGGACGGCAGGTGCACGCCGCCCCAGCCGTGATCGGTCCAGGCGAAGGCGCCGTGGTCGACCAGGCGGGACGGCCCGTGCACACCGTCGGGCTGCCAGGGCGAGCGGGGGTCGGGCAGCGCGTCGCCGTCGACCACGAAGCGGTAGTCGTCGCCGGGACCGACCCCGTCCACCTCGGCCCGGTGCCAGCCCCGGTCGCCGTCGGGGACCATCGGGGTGCGCCCGCCGCGCACCTCCACTTCGAGCCGGCCGGCGGCCGGCGCCCACACCCCGAACGCGGTCATCCGTCGACCCGCTCGAGCAGCGCGACCGGGAAGCGGGCCAGGAGGTCGGCGACCGGGATGCGGCCCCCACCGGGCAGTTCGTCGCCCGTGAAGAGGTTGCGCCACGGGCCCCCCGGCCCCAGGTCGACCGTCGTCGCACGCCAGCCGCCGCTCCGCTCCAGGCCGAGGACCAACCGGGGCACGACCGTCATGGCGCTACCGCCCCGGGAGAAGGCGACGGCGTGGTCGGCCGCCGGCCCCGACACCGCCGCCTCTTCGTAGCCGCCGTCCGGCCCGAACAGCTCCGGCCGGCGGCGGCGCAGGCGCAGGGCGCCGGCGCAGACGGCGAGCTTCGGCAGGCCCTCGTCGGCCCGGGCCCAGACCGACTCGGGGGAGAGCGCTCCGCTGTCCAGCTCGGCCAGCAGCCGCTGCCGGGCCCCGTAGTCGACCGGCCGGCGGTTGTCGGGGTCGACCAGGCTGTGGTCCCACAGCTCGGTTCCCTGGTACACGTCGGG
>DATLFQ010000184.1:0-4856 GCA_035540915.1 Acidimicrobiales bacterium | reverse complement strand
GGCCTCCCTGGACAAGGGCGAGAACAGGGTGTCCGTACCGATCGACCAGGTGCCCGACGTGGTGGTCGACGCCGTCCTGGCGGCCGAGGACCGCCAGTTCTTCGACCATCCCGGCATCGACCCGGCCGGCATCGTCCGCGCCACCTGGGCGGACATCCGGGGCAAGGCCCTCCAGGGCGGTTCCACCATCACCCAGCAGTACGTCAAGAACGTCTACCTCACCCGGGAGCGGACCCTGCTGCGCAAGCTGAAGGAGGCGGTGCTGGCGGTCAAGCTGGAGCGCCACTTCGACAAGCGCGAGATCCTCGAGCGCTACCTCAACACGATCTACCTCGGCAGGGGGGCCTACGGCCTCCAGGCCGCCTCGCGGTCGTACTTCGGCAAGGACGTGGGCGAGCTGGGCCTGCGCGAGGCCGCCTACCTGGCCGGGCTCATCCGCCAGCCCGAGGTGGCCGACGCGGCCAAGGACCCGGAGGCGGCGGCCCGGCGCCGGACCAGGATCCTCACCGCCATGGAGCGCACGCGGGCCATCACCGCCGCCCAGCGGCTCGAGGTGGAGAAGGAGCCGGTGTCGGCCTACGTGGTGCCCCGCGGGGAGGCGGAGACCACCTTCGCCCGGCCCGACAAGGGCACGCAGTACTTCGTGGAGTACGTGCGCCGCCAGCTGGAGGCCACCTACGGACGGACCGCGCTGTACTCGGGGGGCCTGCGCGTCACCACCACCCTCGACCTGGGCATGCAGGAGCAGGCCTACGACGCCGTGTACGGCTTTCTCGACCGGCCCGACGACCCCGCCGGCGCGCTGGTGGCCGTGGACGACAAGGGCCACGTCAAGGCCATGGTGGGGGGCCGGGACTGGACGGCCCCCGACGCCTTCGCCAAGGTCAACCTGGCCGTGGGCCGGGCGGGCGGCGGCACCGGACGCCAGCCCGGTTCGACCTTCAAGCCCTTCGTGCTGGCCACCGCCCTCAAGGAGGGGTACAGCGCCGAGTCGGTGTTCGCCGGCCCGCCGCAGGTCGCGTTCCCCAAGGCCAACGAGGGCAAGGACTACGTGGTCAAGAACTTCGAGGACGCCGACTTCGGGGAGTCGGTGAGCCTCATCGACGCCACCCGCAACTCGGTGAACACCGTCTACGCCCAGCTGATCAAGGCGGTGGGTTCCGCCAAGGTGGCCCAGATGGCCCACGACGCCGGGATCACGTCCGACCTGGTGGAGAACATCTCGCTCACGCTCGGCACCTCCGAGGTGTCGGTCCTGGAGATGGCCGGCGCCTACTCCACGTTCGCCAACCGCGGGGTGCAGGTGAAGCCCGAGGTCATCGTCGAGGTCGCCACCGCCGCCGGCCGGGTGCTGCGGCCGCCCCGCCCGGCGCCCCGGCGCCGGGTGCTCGACCAGGCCGACGCCGACGTCGTCAACCTGGCGCTGCAGAAGGTCGTCCAGGAGGGGTCGGGCCGGTCGGCGCAGATCGGCAAGCCGGTGGCCGGCAAGACCGGCACGACCCAGGACTTCGGCGACGCGTGGTTCGTGGGCTACACGCCCCGGCTCACCACCGCCGTGTGGATGGGGTTCCCCGAGGGCAACGCCCACAAGATGGACGACGTCCGGGGCCGCAAGGTCAACGGCGGTTCGTTCCCCGCGGTGATCTTCCGGCGCTTCATGCAGGCCGCCACCAAGGGGGTCGACAGCGGCCGCTTCGGTTCCGCCAACCCGTCGCGGGGCAAGGTCCTCCAGCCGCCGTCCGGGGTGGTGCTGCCCACGACCACCACCACCGCGCCCGAGCCGCCCGAGGCGCCACCCACCACGGTGCCCAACCCCGGGACCCGCCCGCCCGCCGGCGTCCCGGCGACCACCGCGCCGCCGCCGACGGCGCCGCCGCCCACGACGGTGCCGCCCGCGCCGCCCAGCACCGCGCTGCTCCCCCTCGGGTCCGGGTAACCTGGAGGGAGTTCTCCAGCCGGCAGCCTCCGCGGCGCTGGACGGAAAGGGAGATCGCGATGTCGGCCAGCAGTCCCGCTCCGGTCACCGTGCCCATGGTGCGGGGGCGCAAGATCCGCCCCGGCGAGCCGGGCACGGCGGTGCCACTGGTGATGGTCACCGCCTATGACGCGCCGACCGCCCGCATCGCCGACGAGGCCGGCGTCGACATCATCCTGGTGGGCGACTCCGTGGCCATGGTGGTGCTCGGCTACGACGACACGCTGCAGGTCACGGTGGACGACATGGTCCATCACACCGCCGCGGTCGCGCGCACCGGGCCCCGGGCCCTGGTCGTGGCCGACCTCCCGTGGCTCAGCTACCACGTGAGCACCGAGGACACGGTGCGGAACGCCGGGCGCCTGGTGCGGGCCGGCGCCCAGGCGGTGAAGCTGGAGGGCGGGGCCAAGCGCCTGGCCGCGGTGGGCGCCCTCATCGACGCCGAGATCCCGGTGATGGGGCACCTCGGCCTCACGCCCCAGTCGCTGCACGCCACCGGCGGCTACAAGGTGCAGGGCACCGACGCCGGCGCCGCCACCACCTTGGTGGAGGACGCCCAGGCCCTGGCCGCGGCCGGCTGCTTCGCCCTGGTCCTCGAGGGGGTGCCGTCGCCGGTGGCCCGGCTCGTGACCGAGCGGGTCGGCGTCCCCACCATCGGCATCGGTGCCGGACCGTGGTGCGACGGCCAGGTGCTCGTCTTCCACGACGCGGTTGGCCTCGAGGACCGGGTGCTGCCCCGCTTCGTGCGCCGCTACGCCGCCCTCAAGGCCGATGGTGTGGCCGCCCTCCAGGCCTACGCGGCCGACGTGCGCGCCGGCCGCTTCCCCACCGAGGCGGAGAGCTACCAGCTGAGCGACGCGGCCCGCGCCGCGCTCGGGCTGCTCGGAGGTGCTAGCAAGACGGCGTGAGCGGGCGCCAGGCTGGGGAGCGCGTCGTGGCCGCCGTCGGCGGGCCGGAACGGGTCAGGCGGTGGTGAAGGGGGCCCACGCCAAGCGGCCGGATCTGCGCCGCCGGCGCAAGCTGGCGGGGTGGGGGGCCGCCGTGGTCGCCGGGCTGAGCGTCGTCGCCCTCCTGACGGTGGGGGCCAACAGCCCCGCCGACCCCACCCTGGGCGGCATCCCGGGCTTCGGGGAGATCGCGTTCGAGGTGACCCCGGCCGGCGGTGCCCCCGCGGCGCGCTTTTGCGCCCTGCTGGCGGAGACCGAGCAGCAGCGGGCCAAGGGCCTGATGGGCCGGCGGGACCTGGCCGGGTTCGACGCCATGGTCTTCCGCTTCGACGCCGACACCGAGGGCGGGTTCTACATGCGCAACGTGCCCGTCGGCCTGAGCATCGCCTGGTTCGGCGCCGACGGCCGCTTCGTGTCGTCCGCCGACATGGCCCCGTGCCCGGACCAGGAGGGCTGTCCCACCTACCAGCCGGCCGGCCCCTACCGCCTGGCGGTGGAGGTGCTGCAAGGGGGTCTCGGGCGCCTCGGGGTGGGCGAGGGCTCGGTGCTCAGCGTGGGGGGCGCCTGCGCCCGCTGAGGGGCTGTCACACCCGCGCGCCACACTGGTGGCCCATGGCACCGCCGCCCGCGTCGACTACGATGACCCGGCTGTACGAAGCAACCCTGCCCCGGGTCCGCCGGGGCCCCGAGCGCATGTCGCGCCGGGTCCAGAGGGAGGAGCGGCCCTTGCGGCCCTACGAAGTCATGATCATCCTCGACCCTTCCCAGGAAGAGGACGTCATCCGTGCCACGATCGACCGGTCCACCGGGATCATCTCGGCCGGTGGTGGCAACCCCGGCCGGGTCGACCGGTGGGGCAAGCGGCGGTTCGCCTACGAGCTGAACCACCGCTGGGAGGGCTACTACGTCCTCATCGAGGCCTCGGCCGAGCCGGCCACCATGGACGAGGTGAGCCGCATGCTCACCCTCTCCGACGCGGTGATCCGCCACAAGGTGATCCGCCTGCCGCTCGTGGCCACCCGAGCTCGCTCGGCGGCGGCCGCCACCGCATCGAGCAACTCCGGCCCCGACGGGCCGGGCGCGAAGGAGAGCTGAGCGCATGAGTGGAAACAGCGTCACCCTGGTCGGCAACGTCACCCGCGACCCCGAGCTGCGCTTCACCCCCACCGGCCAGGCCACGGCCTCGTTCGGCCTGGCCGTCAACCGCAGGTGGCAGGACCGCCAGAGCGGGGAGTGGCAGGAGGCCGTGTCGTTCTTCGACGTGGTGTGCTGGCGGGAGATGGCGGAGAACGCCAGTGAGTCCCTCTCCAAGGGCTCGCGCGTGATCGTCACCGGCCGCCTGGAGCAGCGTTCCTGGGAGAGCCAGGAAGGCGAGAAGCGGTCCAAGATCGAGGTGGTCGCCGACGAGATCGGCCCCAGCCTGCGCTGGGCCACCGCGTCGGTCACGAGGAACGAGCGCCGCTCGCCGGGAGACGGCCCGGCCGCTCCCTCCGGCGGGAGCGAGGCCGCCCGGGCGCCGGCGCCGGCGCCGGCCGGTCAGGGCCAGTCCGCACCCCCCTACGGGTCGTTCGACGAGGAGCCGTTCTAATGGCACGCAACAACGACCGCGATCGCGGCACCAAGCGGGCGCCGCGCGAGAACCGCCGGGGCGGCAAGAAGAAGGTCTGCATCTTCTGCACCGAGCACATCCCCTGGGTGGACTACAAGGAGGTCAACATCCTCCGTCGTTTCATGTCCGACCGGGGCAAGATCCGGGCCCGCCGGGTCACCGGCAACTGCACCCAGCACCAGCGTGAGGTGGCGGTGGCCATCAAGACCGCCCGCGAGCTGGCCCTGCTCCCGTACACCCAGCGCACGGTCACCGAGCGCACGGGCGGTCGGGGCGGCGGTCGGGGCGGCAGCGGCCCCCGCGGCCCCATGCCGCCGCGGGACGG